>DASZWY010000160.1:0-11421 GCA_035546135.1 Opitutales bacterium | reverse complement strand
GTCCATCTTCGCCGTCACGTTCCAGTCAATGCGGCGCACGTCGTCGCCCGCGGCGTATTCGCGCACTTCGTCAAAGTCCATGCCCTGGCCTTTGAAGACCGAGTGGTAGGCGCCGACCATCGTGTCCGTGACCAGCCGGCGCGTGCGAATTTCAATGTGGCGCACGCGGCGGACGAGGGAGGAGACGTCTGGGGCGGCGGAGGGCATGGAAAATTGAAAAAGGTAAAATGCAAAAGGCAAAATGGCGCGGCTTCCGGATTGGCAATAGTCGTTGGCGTTCAATTCAATCTTCGCTTGGTGGTATTGATACTGGTGGTTAAAATGGCAATCAATTCCCCGGCTTCTTCCACCAGCGGAGTCAATCGCTCGGGTTTGATGGCGTTAAACTCCATTAAAAGTTCTATCCAATAATGGGTTTCCTCAAGCTCTTGCAGGGCGGTTTGCAGTTTGCTGGAAAATTCCGCACGCGAACGTGCGTGCATCGCCTCACGATAGTGCGCGCCTACCGCGGTGCCGGAACGCAAAAGTTGCTTCCCGAGCACTTGGGCAACTTCATTTTTCGGCAGCGCACTGTAGAGCCTCACTATCCGCAGGGCAAAGCTTTTGGTTCGCGCCGGCAGGTTTATTTTTGCATTTTGCATTTTGACTTTTTCATTACGGCACGGGCAGCGTGTCGAAAATCCGCTTGATGATGTCCTCGCTCGAAATTTCCTCGGCTTCGGCCTCGTAGCTGACGATCACGCGGTGGCGCAACACGTCGAGGCCGATGGTCTTCACGTCCTGCGGGGTGACGTAGCCGCGGCCTTGCAGGAACGCCCATGCCTTGGACGCCAGCGTCAGCGCGATGGTCGCACGGGGCGAGCCGCCGAAGCGCACAAACGCGTCCATGTCGATTTTGTATTTGGTGGGGTAGCGCGTGGCCATGACGATGTCCACGATGTAGTCCTTCACCTTGTCGTCCACGTAGAGGTCGTCGATGACCTCGCGCGCGGCCAGGATGTCTTTCGGGTTCAGGATCGTGTTGACCTCGAGTTTCGGGCGGGTCGTCGCCATGGACTCCAGAATCTGCCGTTCTTCCTGGCGCGACGGGTAGCCGACCTTGAGCTTCAGCATGAAGCGGTCAATCTGCGCCTCGGGCAGGGTGTAGGTGCCTTCCTGGTCAATCGGGTTTTCCGTGGCAAGGACGAGGAACGGCTCGGGCAGCGGGAAAGTGTGCTCGCCGATGCTGACCTGGCGCTCCTGCATCGCTTCGAGGAGCGCGCTTTGCACCTTGGCCGGGGCGCGGTTGATTTCGTCCGCCAGCACGATATTGGCGAAAATCGGGCCTTTCTTGGTGAGGAACTGGCCGTCGCGCGGATTGTAAATTAGCGTGCCGAGGATGTCGGCGGGCAAAAGGTCCGGGGTGAATTGGATGCGCGAAAACTGCGCCTGCACGACATTGGCCAGCGTGCGCACGGACAGCGTCTTCGCCAGCCCCGGCACGCCCTCGAGCAGCACATGGCCGTTGGCCAGCATGCCCACCAGCAGCCGGTCCACCAGGTATTGCTGGCCGATGATGACCTTGCCAATTTCCGCGCGAACCAAACTGACCCACGCGGAGTTGTTTTTGACGGACTCATTCAGTGCTGCGAGATTTATAGCCATGGGGATTGGGTTTTTGAGTAAAAAACAGGTAAAGGACGAGCTGCACAACCTTGCGGGGGGCAAGAATTTGGGGATTTTTTATGCCCGAAACTTTGCCGTTCTCAAGGAAAACCCTATCTTAGGCAGATTGGTTCCCCCGAGGCCATCCGCGAAATGTAAAAGAATTTTATTCCGAAACGCCGATTGGCGGTGAAAAACCCGCCGCATTCTTGTTGCGCCCGTCCCTCGTCATGGCACGATGCGGACAATGTTCACGGGACTCGTCGAGGAAACCGGTACGGTGCTGGCGCTGGCGGAAAAAAAATCCGCGTGGCGCCTGCGAATGCGCGCGAAAAAGGTCCGGCGCGGTTTGCGCGTCGGCGACAGCGTCGCGGTCAACGGCTGCTGCCTGACCGTCGCGGCGAAAACAGGCGGCGCGCTCGAATTCGATTTGCTGGAGGAAACCCTGCGGCGGACAAACCTGGGCGATTTGCGGAAAAATTCGCCGGTCAATCTGGAGCGCAGCGTGGCGCGCAACGGCCGCTTTGGCGGGCACTTCGTCACCGGCCACATCGATTGCGCCGGAACCGTGAAAGATTTTCGGCGCGCCGGGAAAAATCATTACCTCGCCGTCACCTTTCCGAAAAAATTCGGCAAGTGGATGGTCGAAAAAGGCAGCATCGCGATCGACGGTGTTTCGCTCACCATCGCGGACGCTGGTTCGTCAAGTCTCGGCGTATGGCTCATCCCCCACACCCTGAAAGCGACCAACCTTGCCGGCTTGAAAGCCGGTTCGCGGGTAAACCTCGAATTTGACCTGTTGGCCAAATACGCGGAGCGGATGGCATTTAAAAAGTTACCCGCCGCTGGCGCGTGACCCCGTTGGGCAGGCGTCACCTTTTGCCGGTCAATTTCCAGCGCACTTGCTTGAGCAATTCCCAGTATTGCCAGGCCCAGGTGGGAATTGGCCGGTGATTGCCAGTCTGGGCGCGGCGATATTCTTCGCGGGGAATCCAGGTGGCGCGCAGGCCGCTCCGGCGCAATTGATCACGGAGAGGGAGCCATTCCTCCTGAATTTTTTCCCGGCTTTGGCGGACGAGATCTTCCGCCTGACGCCATGATTCCTGGCGCGAATCTCCCGGCGAAGTCTCCCGCAAATATTGCAAATCGCGCAGCATGGCCCGGCGTAGCGAAGCCCAGTGCGCCAATTGGGCTTCGCGCTGGATTTCGATCGTGGCGGCAGGGCTATATTCGTTGCTCCACTGTTGTTCATGCCGGCGGTAATGCAATAGCGGCTCGTTGAGGTAATGCATCCCGCCCAGCAGGGTGGCGCGAAAACACAGCAGGGTGTCATGGCCATAGGGCAGGTACTGTTCATTCAACGGCGGAAAACGCGTGTAGACTTCGCGCCGCCAGCCAAGAAACGCCCCGAGCATCGGTTTTTGTGAACCACGCTCGAGCATTTCGGACAATTCAATCTTTCCGGTTTCAAAAGTACGGCAAAAAAGCCCGTGGCGCCGGCCGTGCTCATCCAGCAGCCAGCCATTGGAACTGACGACGGCAGCGCCGGTGCGGTCGGCCTCCTGCTTCAGCCGCGCGCAACGGTTGGGTTCGGCAACGTCGTCGGCGTGCGCCATGATTTGAAAATCGCATTGGGCCAGCCGGGCCAGTTCGCCAAAATGGTCCAGGCCCAGTCGCGACTGGCCCTCGCGCAGCCGCACCGTATGCGGCCCGGCATAATTGGCGCATGTTTGGCGAATGATTTCCGCCGTGCCGTCGGTCGAGGCATCGTCGGAAAGCAGCAGTTCCAGCACGATGCCCTGTTGGTCCAGCAACGCATTCACCGCCGCGGCCACATACCGGGCCTGATCGCAGGCGGTGAATGTGACGCTGGCCTCAGGCGGCGCCGTGCCTTGTCGCAAGGTGAGCATCGGGAAAAACCTCCTCTTCAAATGGCCCGCGATACGGCGGCTGCCAGGCGCGCCGGCCATGGCGCTGAATTAATTCCTCACAGCGGCGCGGACAGGCGATGGCATGGACCAGCCAGGACTCCGCACGGTCGTTGGCAAAGCGCTGCTTGAATTGGCCCACCCCCTGGCCCTCCCGGCCCGCGGGCGCGCCGCCCAGAAACAACTTCGTGCCAGTTTCCGCACAGCGGACGGTGGCGTAAGCCAGCACGGCATAAAAAGCGTCGTGCCGGTAGGCACGGGGCCGGCCGGCCAGTGCCAGAGCATGATGCTCGCCGCCACCGGAAGCCACCACCAGCCCGGCCCCCCAGCCGTCTTTATCATACGCCGAGACACACGCCAGGCCGGGGATTTCGGCAAGGGTGGAAAAGTGCTCCGCGGGATGCCGTGAAAGGGTGATCATTTTTTTGTGCGATTGCAGCTCGCCGAATGCCTCCGCCATTTCCCGCTGGCAGGCGGCGAGCGGCTCCCAGCGCAATTGCCATTTTCGTTGCCCCGCCCGCAGGTGCTGCCGCGTGCGCGGGCTGAATTCTGCAAGCGGCCGTGTGCCGTCGTAAACAAAATGAGCTTTGGCGGCAGTGGCGGAAAACCCCGCGGCGGCCCATGATTCGCCGGCCGGACCGGGAGTTCCGGGACGCAGCGTTCCGACCAAGGCCACAGCATCACTTTCCTGCACGTCTTCCCGCAGCGCGGTGGGATCAACTTCCGCCAACCGCCGCGAATAAGGAACGCTCGCCAGCAAATCGGTCCACCCGGAATGGCCAATCGGCCGCCGCAATACCCACAGTTGCGCCCGCGGCAGCCAGCAAGGCTCGCCCAAATGGCGGAGCGAGTTCAGGTAGGCGCGCTCGTCGAGGGGAAAGGAGGACGCTTCGATTCCCGGGACGACCGGCGTTTCTCTTGAAGCGGAATCGAGCATTCCAGGGAAACCCATGTCTCGATGCCGCCAAACTGGCAACGGTGAAAATTATTCAAGCCGGATTATTCCGTGCGATCTCCGGTCAATTCTCCACGATTCCCGCAATCGGATAATCCCACTGGTCCGTGCGGAAGGGGCCGGCGGGCAGGTCATATTTGCTGTAGAGATTGCAGCCCATCCCTTCGGGATAATTGTCCCAGCCGTAGCGCACCGCCGCGGGGGTTTTCACCTCCGGGCTGCTGATGACGATGGTGTCACCGGCGATTTTCGCGTCGGCATCCACGAATTTTTTGTCATCCCCGGCGATTTGAAAGCCCTTGAGCGCGCCGCCCTTGGCGACGAGTCCGCCGCCGAGGTGGGTGAAGTGCAGCACGGCCTGGCCGTCCTTGACGTCCATGCTCTGATACTGCGGGCCGGAGAACTCGATTTTCTGCCCATAGGCGTTGGCGAGGGCGATGAGCGAAAGGCGGTACCCGGTCGGCTGCTTGTTGCGCGGATGCACGTTGCTCGGCTCGCCGGTGTCAATCGTCACCGCGAGCCCGGTGTTCGGGAGCGCGAGGATGGCTTGCTGCTCCTCGCGGATGCGCGGGTTGTTGCTGATGTTTTTCTGGCCGGGCAGCTGCACCATGTAGAAGGGCATATTGCCCTCGCCCCATTTGGCGCGCCAGTCAGTGATTAAATCCTGGAGGACGTGACCGTACAGATTCAGCCCCGGCGTGCCGCCGACGATGGATTCGCCCTGATACCAGATGACGCCGCGAATGGCGTAGGGCACCACGGGATTGATCATCGCATTATACAACACGGTGGGCATATGCTGGTCGCGCTCCGGCGCGGGCGGACGGGCCACGCGCGGCTTGTTGATCGGTGTCGGGCGGGTGAGCGCCTCGGCGGCCTGGCCCTCGGCGCCGGAATGATAAAGCTTATAGCCCGCGTCAAAGGCTTCGAGCATCGGCTTGGTCTGGGGATCGGCCAGCAACGCTTCGCGGGAAATCCACGCCTCGGCGCAACTCGCGCCGCTGGCGAGCGTCAGGATGCCGACCGGCACCTTGATTTGCTGGTACAAATCACGCGCAAAGAGGTAGCCAATCGCGGAAAACGCGCCCACGGTGTCCGGGCTGCACACGACCCAGCCGGTGTTGCGGACGGTGGTCTGCGGTTCATAGGCCTTGGTGTCGCTGCCCGTGAACATGCGGATTTGCGGGTAGTTGGCCGTGGCCATTTCGCCCTCATAATTAATCAAGCCACCGTAGGGTCCGCTTGCGGCCACGGGGAACACCATGTTCGACTGACCGGACGCCAGCCAGACTTCGCCCACCAGCACGTCGTCGAGCTTCAGCGGCTGGGCGGTCTTCGAGCCGGTGACGGTGAACGTGCGGCTTTCCGCCGAGGTGGCGAGCGGGTCGAGGTCCACGCGCCATTGGCCATCGGCGGCGGCGGTGGCGGTTTTCGTTTGTCCGGCGAATTCCACGGTCACCGTTTCACCCGCGTCCGCCGTGCCCCAGACTGGCACTTTCATCTCGCGCTGCAGCACCATGTGGTCGGTGAACGGCGTGGCGAGCGCGACGGCGGCATGCAGCGAAACGCTGCTTAGCAGCATTGCTGCCGCCGTAAATTTCCAAATCAAGCGATTCAGGGTAAATGTTTTCATGAGGGGTGGGGGTGACCCACTCAAAACAGAATCTTTTGCCGAGACAACTTTTTATCCGGGCGGCTATTTCGGCTCCAGCTTCACCCAGTCCATGCCGGCGGCCTTGGCGCCTTCGACGTCGAGCACGCTGTCGCCGAGCACCACGCACTTGGCCGGCTCGACGCCCAATTGCCGCGCGGCTTCGAGAAAGGTGTCCGGCGCGGGTTTGCCGCGTCGCACGTCGTCAATGGTCACGACGGCTTTGAAGAGGTGGGCGGCCTTGATGTAATTAAGCGTGCGCCCGACCGCGGCGCGCGTGCCGCCGGAGGCGATGGCGAGGGGCTTGGCCTCGGTGGCGAGTTTCTTGGCGTAGGCTAGCACTTCGGGCACGGCTTCGACCGTGTGGTGGATTTGCTGGAGAACGCCGTCCTGGGTGCGCGCAACTTGGGCGGGGTCAAGCCGCTCGCCGTGGTGGGTGTTGAGCCGCGCGATGAATTGTTCGGTGCCCATGCCGGCGCAGGAAATGAACAGCTCCCAGTTGAAGTCGATGCGCGCGCCGTGGTCGGCCAGCGCCTTTTTCCAGGCGCGGTAGTGCAACTGCATCGAGGCCGCCACCGTGCCATCGAGGTCGAAGATGTAGCCCGCGAAATCCCCGGGCGGCGGAAAGGGCAACTCCCTCACGCGACGGTCACTTCCTTGCAGAGGTAGACGTCCTGGACGGAGTTGAGCAGTTTGATGCCCTCGGCCATCGGGCGCTGGAACGCCTTGCGGCCGGAGATGAGGCCCATGCCGCCCGCGCGCTTGTTGATGACGGCGGTGTGGACGGCTTCGGCAAAGTCGTTCGCGCCCGAGGCGCCGCCGGAATTGATGAGGCCCGCGCGGCCCATGTAGCAATTCGCAATCTGGTAGCGGCACAGGTCAATCGGGTGGTCGCTGGTCAGCTCGGTGTAGACGCGCTTGTCAATTTTGCCGTAGCTGGAGTCGCCCATTTGCAGGGCGGTGTAGCCGCCGTTGTTCTCGGGCAGCTTCTGCTTGATGATATCGGCCTGGATGGTGACGCCCAAATGGTTGGCCTGGCCGGTGAGGTCGGCCGAAACATGGTAGTCCTTGTCCTTCTTGAACGCGGGATTGCGCAGGTAGCACCACAGCACGGTGACCATGCCGTAGGCGTGCGCCTCGGCAAACGCGTTGGCGACCTCAATGAGCTGGCGGTTCGACTCGGGCGAGCCGAAATAAATCGTCGCGCCGACGGCGGCCGCGCCCATCTCGTAGGCTTCCTTGACCGTGCCATACATCGTCTCGTCGTGGACGTTCGGGAAGGTGAGGAGCTGGTTGTGGTTGATTTTGACGAGGAAGGGAATGCGGTGGGAATATTTGCGCGCGACCGAGGCCAGCACGCCGAAGGTCGAGGCGACGGCGTTGCAGCCGCCCTCGATGGCGAGCTTCACGATGTTCTCGCTGTCGAAATAGTCCGGGTTCTTGGCGAAGCTCGCGCCCGCGGAGTGCTCGATGCCCTGGTCCACCGGCAGGATGGAGAGGTAGCCGGTGCCCGCGAGGCGGCCCGTATTGAGCATCCAGTCCAGGTTGTTCAGGACGCGGTTGTTGCGATTGGTCGGGGCGAAGATGCGGTCCACCCAGTCCGGCCCGGGCAGGTGCAGACGCTCTTTGGCGATGGTCTTGGACTTGTGATTGAGCAGGTAATCGGCCTTGTCGCCGAGGCTCTTGGTGATGTCGTCGATGGAAGCGGGCATAAGAAGATAATGCTTAAAGGAAGAAACGGCGGGTGTGCAATCCCTTTCGCCAGCAAGCCCCGGGCCAGATTTGGTCGGCGTCTATTTTCATCGTTTCCGGTTGTATTGCAGACAGTTTTATTTCATTATTTCTCCATGAAGCTAGCTTGGCTGCTCGTTGGCTTCGGTTGCCTGTTTGTCACTGCTGGTTGCAGGTCTTCAGGTCAGTCCGATTCGACGCCATTGGCGGCAAGACCATCCGCCAATCCGCATCTTGGCTCGGTGTGCGCGTTGCTCATTGTCGGCAAAGTTGATTTGGTGGACCGTGACGGCCATTGCCAGCCGCTTGCCAGGGGAACTTCTTTTACCGAAGGAGAGACAGTCAAGGTGGGAAAAGACAGCGGAGTGCTCCTTGCCTTCTCCAATGGGGCAATAATCAAACTCAAGGAATATGCCGAGTTGGCAATAGACCAACTTGAGCAAGAGCCTTTCAACGAGGCCAATGAGGGCACTTTCCTGCGCCTCCAGCGCGATCCGAGCAAATCGGTCACCCGGCTCGACTTGCGGAATGGTTTCCTTGCGGGCGAGGTCAGGGCGCTGAACATCGCGGCTGGTTCCGTATTTGAAATTGCGACTCCGGCAGGCTCCGTCGCTGTTCATGGAACCATTTTTTTTCTGTCAGTTAGTCGCACACCTACAGGCGAGATCAAGGGCATTGCTCTGAACTGCCCTATTGGCAGTTTCGATTTTATGCCGGCTCCCGGTGTGCAGGCTGCCTGCACTTCGTCAAGTCCCGCAGGCGTGGGGATATCGCCAGCGAGTGTGAACGTTAGGGGTGGTGCCACTGTTTTGCTTACATTAACAACCGATTCATCCGGAAAAATTACAGGCGTGAATATTACGGGTGCCCGACTCACAAATGCAGAGGTTCAGCAACAGGTAAATCAACTCGTCAATGCCATCCATGCAACGAGAATTGATGAAAGTCTAAGTCCGATGCCACCACCAACAGTTACCGGCCCTTTGGATATCCGGACTGTCGATGGAGAAGAGGTTACGTATACCGTCCAGCTTGATTCCATCGACCTTGGCACGTCGGAATTTGACCCCGGCACCTGCTAACCCCCAGATTAGGCTGGTCTTGTCTACGCCACCGGCACCACCGGCGGCGGGGTGTTGCCTTTTTTGCCGGCGGGCGGGGGGAGGACGGGCGCTTCGCTGGTGGCGGGCACCTCGACACCGTCTGGCATCGGGGCCGCAGTCTTGCCGGATTTCTTGCCCTTGCCGCCTTTGCCTTCGCCCTTCGGTTTGCGCGGCAGGAACTCGAAGCCAATCTGCCCCTTGTCCTTGAGAATCAAGAAGGCCTTAAAGAACCGCCCGGTGCGCTTCGACTTGAAGCCCTTGATGAGATCGGTCTTTTTGTTCTGAAGCAATTTCTCAAATTGGTCGCGCGTCACTGTTGCGCCAAGGAGGGTGCGCGACAGGCGGAACGTGCACTTGGCGCCTTCGCCGCGGCCGTAGTTCGCGCAGACGTAGCCGCTGGGCGTCTCGTGCACATCGGCGCCATCGACCGGGCATTTCCCAACGATGGGGAACTGGCTGAGGTCGATGGGTTGGCCGTCGCTATTTTCGCCGAACGGGCTGTTCTCGAAGAGGAACTTGACCTTGTTTTCCTCGTCAATGCGCAGCATGGCGGAAAACGGCTTGCCCTTCTTGGAGCGGAACCCGTCAATCGGGCCGATTTTTTTCTTCTCCAAAAGCTCCGCGACTTCGCCGGGCTGGATGCGGCGCTGGCCGATGATTTTGTAAATGGTGTATTTCTCGTCCTGCGAGCGGTAGGCGCGCCAGTTTTCCAGCAGCGGTTTGCCGTCGCTCGGGCTGATGATGGTCGTTGTCGTGACGGGCGCGTCCTCGTCGTTGAATTTCTTGGCGCGGTCCACGACCTTCTCGGTGAGCTTCGCGATGCCGTCCATGAACTTCTCGCGCGTCAGCTTGCCGGCCTCAAGCTTGCGGAGCTGGTATTCCCATTCGCCCGTGAGGTCGGGGCTGGTCAGCTCCTCGATTTTCAGCAGCTTCAAAAATTCCATCAGGTTCTCGGCCTTCGGGGTGGGGACGAGTTCGCGCTGCTGGCGTTCCATGTAATGCAGCGCGATAAGGTGCTCGATGATGGACGCGCGGGTGGCGGGCGTGCCCAGGCCTTTTTCCTTCATCGCGTCGGCCAGGTCTTCGTCCTCGACGAATTTGCCCGCGCCTTCCATCGCCGCGAGCAGCGTGGCTTCCGTATAGCGGGGGGGCGGCTTGGTCGTGTCTTGGAGAAGTTGCACTTCCCCGACCCCCGCGTCGTAAAATTCGCCCGGTTCTTTGCCGGAATAGCCCGGCGGAAGTTTGATGTGGGTACGCTTGGTTCGGTCGGCCGCGGTCAGCGCGGGCAGGGTGGCCTCGGCGGCGGCATCCTTGCCGTAAACGCCGAGCCAGCCGGGCACCGCGAGCACCTTGCCTTCGGTCTTGAAATTATGCTCCGCCACGGTGCTGATGCGCGTGGTGACGTCGAACTCCGCATGCGGGTAGAACGCCGCGATGAAGCGCCGCGCAATCATGTCGTAAATTTTCGCCTCGTCGGACGTCAGCTTGCTCGGCGGCTCGTCCGTCGGGATGATGGCGAAGTGGTCGGAGATCTCGGCGTTGTTGAAGATGCGCTTGTAGGCCGGGTTGACCCAGCGGGCCTCGATAACCTTGGCCGCGTGTGGGGCGAGTTCGCCGTCGAGGCGCTGGAGCACGCGCTGCACCGTCGAGGCGTAGTCTTCGGGCAGGGCGCGGGAATCCGTGCGTGGGTAGGTGACCGCCTTGTGCCGTTCGTAGAGCGCCTGGGTGATGCTGAGCGTGCGCCCGGCGGGCAGGCCGAAGCGGCTGTTGGCCTCGCGCTGCAAGGTGGTGAGGTCGTAGAGGCGCGGCGCGATTTGCGTGGAGCGTTTCTTTTCCTCGGTGACGAGAGCCTGCTTGATTGCGGCCGCTTCAGCGTGAATTTTTTCCGCCAGGGTCTTGTCCCACACGCGGTCGGCGCGGTCTTCGTCGTCGGCCTTCTTGAAGTCGGGACGCTGGTAAACGCCTTCGTATTCGCCTAGGGCGATGCCGAAGCGCGCGGCGATGCGCCAGTAGTCGCGCGGCTTGAATCCGCGGATTTCCATCTCGCGGTCCATCACCATCGAGAGTGTCGGCGTCTGCACGCGGCCCACGGTGGCAACATTGCCGCCGCGCCGGCCGTACATGCGCGAGGTCAGCGCGCGGGTGCCGTTGATGCCCACGAGCCAATCCGACTCCGAACGGCAGCGCGCCGCCGCTTGCAGGCGGGCCATTTCTTCAGCGCTGCGCGGGTGGGTGAAGGCGTCGCGGATGGCCTCCTTGGTCATCGAGGACCACCACAGGCGCTTGAATGGTTTCTTGCAACCGGCCAGCTCGTAAAGGTAGGTGAAAATCAATTCGCCCTCGCGGCCCGCGTCACAGGCATTGAGGAGCTGGGTGACATCCTTGCGGCCCATCAGTTTTTTCAACAGG
>DASZWY010000159.1:0-2393 GCA_035546135.1 Opitutales bacterium | reverse complement strand
GTGCCGCGCATCGGCGCCACGTCATGGTAATCGCGTCCGACCGCCGTTACGACATGCCGCTCGCCCGCGGGTTGGTTGTTCGTCGGGTCGAGGCCATGCCATTCGCCGCCGGGCAGATGGACTTCGACCCACGCGTGGCTGGCCGCCGCGCCGACGAGCTTGAGGTCCGCTTTTTCCGGATCCACGTGCTCGATATAGCCGCTGACGTAACGCGCGGGCAACCCGGCCGTGCGCACGATGGACAGCATCAAGTGCGCGAAGTCCTGGCACACGCCCTGGCGCTGGCTGACGACCTGGCCCAGCGGCGTGCTGATGTCCGTCGTGCCGGGCTGGTAGGCGAATTCCTGGTGAATCCATGTATTCACTTCCGTCAGCGCCTCGCCCAGCGGCATGCCGGGCTTGAAAAAACGGCGCTTGAGCGGACGCAGCACCTCGCCCAGCGGCACCGTTTCGCTTGCCTGCAGGAAGTCGAACAGCAGGCACATCTGGCTGTGCGCGATTTGCCGCGCCTCGGCCACCGTCACTTCCAGCGGGCCGCGCAAATCCGGTGCGGGGCGGGTTTCGACTTCAGCGGTGGCCTCAATGGCCAGGCGCGGATGACGGAACGGCACGGCGAAAAACTCCACGTGGTTGCCAAAATAATCAATGTAATGGTCCACCGGCACCCGTGGCTCGATGGTGAGCTGGCGTTGCAGCACCTTCTGCGTTTGCGTGTCGCGCGGCCAAACCCGCAGCTCCGCGAAGCATTCCGAGGCCGGCGCGCGGTAGGCATATTCGGTGCGGTGGGTGACGCGGAAACGCATGGACAACGACAGTATGGCCGATTCTCAGTGGAATTCCAACGACGTTTGCTCGCCCGCGGCGTAGAAGTGCTGATGGCTGAAATAGGCGTCTTCGAGCCGCTGGTGCACGCCCTCGACTTGCGCGCGCAACTCGCCGAGCCGGTCGGAGGAATCCGCGGACAACCCGCTCTCCGGCGCGAGGTTTTTGCACGCCTCCTCCAGCCGCGACAGCGCTTCCATCAGCGGATTGGCCGGGCCCAGGTCGCGCTGCGCCTGCAAATTGGCGAGCGCCAGGCGCACCCGCCCGAGGCAGTGCGCGACTGAGCTCGGGTTGCCGGGGTGGGCGAGCATCAGCGCGGCGACGCGGTCGAGGTGCGCGCGCGCGTGGTAGGTGCGCCGGTAGGCGTCGAGCGAGCACAACACGCGTAACAAGGCCGAGAGGTCGGCCTCCTCCTCGATGCGGCCCAGCATCTGCCGGCCCTCCGGCCCGAGCAGGGATTGCAAAATCGCCATGGTGTCGATGGCCCGTTCGAGCCAGCCGCCCGCGCGAAAAAATTGCCACGCCTCGTCGTGCAGCATCGTGCGCTCCGCCGCCCCGCTGACCCGTTGGATTTCGTCCACCACCAGGGCGCTGACTTCCCGCAGGCGCGTTCGCGACACGTTCCCGGGGCGCGCGCTGGCCTCGTCCAGCTTCAGGCCGAGCTGGTTGAGCGCCTGCCACAATTCCGGCGTGAGAATGTCGCGGATGCCCGCGGCGTTTTCAATCGCCGCCCGCACGCAGGTGTGCACCGAGCCGGGGCGCGTGCGGTCGAGCACCAGCGCGCGGGTCACGTCCGGCAAATCCGCCGGTGGTTTTTCGCGCCCGCGCATCGCCGGGTCGGCGTAGCCCGCCACGGCGCGCCACAGCGGCCAGTAGAGGCGCTGGCCTTCGCGCCCGAGCGAGTCCCAGCGCAAGGCCTCGAGGGTGTTGAGCTGCCGGGCGGTGTTTTCCGCGCGCTCCAGATAGCGCGCCATCCAGTACATCGTTTCGGCGACGCGGCTGCCGATGGAAAATTCCCCGCCCGCGCCTTCGGGCACCGCCGCGGCGGCGGCAAACGGCGCCGGGGCGGTCGCGGGCGCCCACGTGTCCTTGATGCCGCCCGTCATGATGGTCAGCCGCGGGCTTTCGTGTTTGCCGAGGGACTGGCGCGTCAGCCCGCCCGGCAGCACCGCGGGCTTGTCGCCGAGGATGATGAACATGCGCAGGAACACGCTGCGGGAAACAAACGCGCCATTTTGAAAGCGGGGGGCATGGCTCGGCGCCAGCAGCGGTTGCGCCACCAGCAGGTCCGGGCTGCGTTTGAGCGCGGGGCGCAAGTCGCGCATGCCCGCCAGGTCGAGCCGCTGCCCGTAATACTTCTGCATCGTGTTCAGGTCGTGGATGGGCTTCACCACCATGCGCGAGAGGTTTTGGTAAACGTGTTCGGCCTGGTCGGGATCGCGACAGGTGAAGGTCGGCACCGTGCGCAGCAGCGGCTTTTCGTGCAGGTAGAAATTGATGATATGGTCCGAGTAGCGCAGGATGGCGCGGTTGTCCGCCACGCCGCAGCCGATGGCGTTGACGACCGCGAC
>DASZWY010000158.1:0-15536 GCA_035546135.1 Opitutales bacterium | reverse complement strand
AATTCGCCCCTGGCCTCGAGATCGTCGAGGATGGCCAGGGTGCGGTTGCCGCGGATGAACGAGTCGTCGTAGTGAAAAGTCAGCACCGGGGTGTATTTGAGGACGACGCGCTTGAAGACGCGCGCCCGCAGGTCGCCCTTGATTTCGTCAATGAGCGAGTCGGCCTCGTGGCGGGCCATGGCGTTGCCGAGCACCGAGTAATAGACGCGGGCGGAGCGCAGGTCGGGCATCACGGAAACCTCGGTGATGGTGATGCCGACGGCGCGTTCGCGGTAGCGGGTATGGAGCAGGTCGCTCAGTTCGCGCTGCAGCAGTTCGTTGATGCGGTGGACGCGCGACATGGAGGGACGGGGCTTGGATGGAACAAGCGGGGTGGATTCAGGCGCGCGGTCCAGCCGCGGCCCGGAGAAAGGGGCGCGTCACAGGGACGGCTTGATTTGCAAAACCTCAAAGCACTCGATGACGTCGCCGGGCTGGTAGCCGTCGAAGCCGTCCAGCCGCGCGCCGCATTCGAAGCCCGCGCGCACTTCGCTGGCGTCGTCCTTGAAGCGCTTGAGCGTGCCGATGCGGCCGGTGAAAACGTTCTCGCCCTTGCGCACGACCCGGGCGTGGCCCGAGCGGGTGATGCGGCCTTCGACGACCATGCAGCCGGCGACAAAGCCCTTGGCCAGCGGGAAGACCTGGCGCACTTCGGCCGCGCCGATTTTGTTTTCGCGCAACTCGGGGTCGAGCTGTTCGGCCATGGCTTCGCGCACCTGGTTGAGCAGTTCGTAAATAATGTCGTGCTGGATGATGCGCACGCCCTTGTGCTTGGCCGCGGAGGCGACGCCATTCTCCAACTTGACGTTGAAGGCGACGATGGCGGCCTCGGCGGCGCCGGCCATGATGACATCGTTGGGGCTGACGGGGCCGACGTCGGCGGCGACGACCTCGAGCTTCACCTTGTCGCTCTTGATGTCGAGCAGGCAGGCTTCGAGCGCCTCGACCGCGCCGTGCACATCGCCCTTGATGACGCAGCGGAAAACCTTCTGTTTCGTTTCGTGGATGGCCTTGAGCAGGGCGTCGAGGTCGGTCACGCGCTCGGAGGATTGGCCGGTGAGGGCCAACTGGCGCTGTTCGCGCTCGGTGGTTTCGGCGATCGACTTGGCTTCGCGCTCGTTCTTGACGCCATGGAAATGGGAGCCGGCCTCGGGCGCGCCTGACCAGCCGAGCACGCGCGCGGGCGAGCCGGGAGTCACGGACTTCATCGGTTCGTCGCGGTCGTTGACGATGGCGCGCACGCGGCAGTAGTGCGGGCCGCAGACCAGCGCGTCGCCCTGCTTGAGCGTGCCCTTTTGAATGATGACGGTGGCAGTCGCGCCGCGGCCGGTTTCGACCTGCGAGTCCACGACCACGCCCTCGGCAGGCGCCTTGGGGTTGGCCTTGAGTTCGAGAATTTCCGCCTGGAGCAAAACGGCGTCGAGCAGCTTGTCCACATTCGTGCCCTTGAGCGCGGAGACGGGTTCGCAAAGGGTTTCACCGCCCCAGTCTTCCGAAGTGATGTTATGCTGCTGCATCGCCTGCTTGACGCGGTCAATGTTTGCGCCCTTGGCGTCCATTTTATTGATGGCGACAACGATGGGCACGCCGGCCTTTTGGGCGAAACCGAGCGCCTCTTCCGTCTGCGGCATGAAGCCGTCGTCCGCCGCGACCACGAGAATGGCGATGTCGGTGAGGTTCGCGCCGCGTTCGCGCATTTTCGAGAAGGCGGCGTGGCCCGGGGTGTCGAGGAAAGTGATTTTGTGGCCGTTGTGCTCGACCTGGTACGCGCCGGTGTGCTGGGTGATGCCGCCGGCCTCGCCCGCGACGACGTTGGTCTTGCGGATGGCGTCGAGCAGCGTGGTCTTGCCGTGGTTGACGTGGCCGAGCACGCAGACAATCGGCGGGCGCGGCTCGAGGAATTTCGTCTCGTCAACTTTGGGCGGCTCGGGCTTTTTGGCCGAGGTGACCGTGCCGGTGCCGGCGGCGGAACCTTCGCCGCGGTGCTTGATTTCGAGCGTGAAGCCGTGGCGGCGGCCCAGGCGCACGGCGACTTCGTCGTCCACCGCCTGGTTGATGCCGGCGAAAATGCCCATCTCCATCAACTCGGAAATGAGGCGGAACGGCTTGACGCCGAGCATCGTGGCAAAATCGCGCACGATAATCGGCGGCTTGACCAAAATGGCTTTGCCGTCGCCGGAAAATTCCACGGGCGCGGCGGCGGGCGTCGAAGCGGGTGGCGCGGGCGGCTTGCCGGCGGCGGTCGTCGTCGCGGGCGGCTTGCCGGCCGGAATATTTTTGGCCGGGGCCGGCGCACTCGGTGCTTTGGCGGCGGGCGGCAAGCTCGGCGGGCGCGCGGCGGGTGGCGGAATTTTTGCCGCGGGAGCAGGCGTGGATGCGGGCGCGCTCGGCGCGGACCGCGGCGGAGCGCCGCCGCCCATGCCGGGGTAACGCACGGAGGGACCGGCCGGCTGCGACTGCGGGGCAAAAGAGGTCGGCCGGGCGGGCACCGGCAAAGTGGGCGGGCGCGGCGGCAATTTCGGCGCGGCCAGCGGCGCGGGCGGCACGCTGATGCCGACGGGGCTGCGCGTGGCGGAGGCGGCGTCGCGCGCGGCGGCTTCGGCGGCTTCACGCTCCTTGCGCTCGCGGTCAATGATTTCGGCGGTCTTCACCACGCCGGCGGGCGGCGTCGTGGGCTTGGCCGGCGCGGCAGCCGCCGGCGCGGCGGCGGGCGTGAGGCGGTCCTTGAATTTTTCCAGCACCGCCTCGGCGGTGATGTTGTCCACCGTCGAAGACGGGCTTTTTAAGTCGTATCCAAACTGCTCCTTCAAGATAGCCATCAGCTCCTTGTTCTCCATGTTTAATTGCTTGGAGAGATTATGAAGGCGGACGCTCATGCGGAGTGGATAGGGGGAAACGGCGATTTTAGCAGATTAAATGAGGCGGGTTAAATAAAAATAACGGTGGGAGGCACGGGCGGCAAGGCTCAGGCTTCTTCCTTGCCGGTGGGCGCGGCGGACGGTTCGCGCGCCGCGGCGAGCGCGTTCATGACTTCCTGCGCCTGTTCGGCGGTGAAGCCGGCCTCGGTGAGATCCTCGGCGGAGACGCCCTCGGCGGCCTCGAGCGAGTTGATGCCCATGGCGACGAGCTTGCCGGCGAGTTCCTCGGTGATGCCGGGGACATGGCCGATGCCGGCGATGGCCTTCTGCTTGCGCTCCTCGAAGCCCAGGGCCTCCTGCTTCTCGCGGGAGATGTCGAGCTTCCAGCCGATGAGGCGGGAGGTCAGCTTGGCGTTCTGGCCGCCGCGACCGATGGCGATGGCGAGGTCCTTCTCGGCGACTTCGAAATAAATGCGGCGGTTGCGCTCGTCCACGCGGACGTTCTTGGGAATGGCCGGCTTGATGGCCTCTTCCAGCATGCGCTGGGGGTCCGGGTAAAAGCGGATGATGTCGATCTTCTCGCCGCCGAGTTCGCGGACGATGCTCTTGACGCGGGCGCCGCGCGCGCCGACGCACGCGCCGACGGGGTCCACCTTCTGGTCGGTGGTGTTGACGGAAATTTTCGTGCGGTAGCCCGGCTCGCGCGCCATCGCTTCGATGGAGACCGTGCCGTCGGAAATTTCGGCGACTTCCAATTCAAAGAGGCGGCGGACGAACTTGACGCTGGCGCGGGAGAGGATGATTTCCGGGCCCCGGGTCGTGTTCTCGATGTTGAGCAGCAGGCAGCGGATGCGCTCGCCGGGGGCGTAGTTTTCGCCGGGGATGGATTCGCGCGGAGGCAGCGTGGCCTCGGCTTTGCCGAGCTCGATGACGAGGTCGCCGCGTTCACGGCGGCGGACAGTGCCGGTGACGATGTCGCCGACCATGTCCTTGTATTCCTCGTAAATGCGGTCCTTCTCGAATTGGCGCACGCGCTGCATGATGGCCTGGCGGGCGGTCTGCGCGGCGATGCGGCCCAGCAGCGCGGGGTCGATTTCCTTCTGGATGATGTCGCCGAGCTTGGGGGCGGAAGAGTAAAGGTGCGCCTTTTCGATGTGGATTTCGGTGGCGGGGTCGGCGACGGAGTCCACGACCTTGAACGACGCCCAGGCCTTGAGGGCGCCCGTCTTGGGGTTGATCTCGACCTTCAAGTCCTGGCCAAAGGCCACGCCCTTGGCGGCGGCGCCGCGAATGGCCTGGGTAATCGCCGCGATCATGTCGTCGCGGCTAATGCCCTTTTCCTTTTCCATGTATTCCAGAACGGCGAGGATTTCGTTGCTCATGGCGGTGGTGGGAGGTGTGAAATTGGCGGCGGGATGCCGGAAAAATGGGATAAAAAAAAGTGGGTGCAGAACACCCACTTCCGTTTAACGAGAAGTGTTGGAATCCTTACACCTACCACCCCGCCCGGGGGTTGTCAAGATTAGGACTTCCCAAGCGGCAGGGCGGGGCCTCCGGAACCGCCAAGTTGCGCAAGGACTCGCTATACCTCGCGGCAATTTTCTCGACCGAAAGCTTCTCGTTTGTTAACGGTTCCGCCATGCGTTCCACCCCCTACCCCTTCGCGATAATTGGTCTGTGCTGTGCCTTGCTGGTGGGCTGCCAGAGCCCGGCGAGCACTTCGAACTCGAGCGGCAGCACGCCCGCTGCGCCCGCTCCCGCGCCGATGACGGTAAATGGGCCGACGCTTGCCGCTGCCGCGCCGGTGGCTGCTACTCCGGTGCCGGTGGTCACACCGCCGGCTCCCGCCGCGGTGGCCAAATCCGCCACGCTGCCGCCGGTGACCATTCACCTCGCGGGCGATTCCACGGTGTGCAACTACCCGTCCACCACCGTGCAGGAAGGCTGGGGCATGGAATTGGGCCAGTTTTTCAACGACCAGGTCAAAGTGGACAATCAGGCGCAGGGCGGCGCCAACGTGCAGTCCTTCTATAACAGCGGCCGCTGGCGCAACATCATCGGCGCGATCCAGCCGGGCGACTACGTGCTGATGCAATTCGGGGCCAATGACTCCGGCACGGCGCACGGCCCGGTCTCGCCGCCGGACTTTGCCGACACCCTCGGCGTGATGGCCGACGAAGTCCGCGCCAAGGGCGGCACGCCGCTCTTTGTCACGCCGTCCGCTTTTTTTGACTGGCGGGCCGACGGCCAGGAAAACAACGCGCGCCTCGCGCCCTACGCCGCGGCGTGCCACACCGCCGGCGCGGCCAAGAACGCCCTCGTGGTGGACCTCAACGCCCGCGGCGTCGAATGGCTCAACTCCATCGGCCGCGACACCGCCGCGCCGTTTTACCTCCCCAATTCGCAACACGTGCCCGACAAAGCCCACTTCGTCAAAGCCGGCGCGACCCAGATGGCCAAAATGGTCGCCGGCGAAATCAAACGCATCAACAGCCCCCTGGCGGCGTATTTGAAATAAGTTTTGCTCATAATTCAGGCCCATGAACCATTCGTAGTTGTGGGAGTTTCGAGGCGCGGGCTAGGAGATGGTGATGAGGCTTTTGCTTATTGCGCTGGGAATTTTATTGGCCGGTAACGGTCTCCACGCGCAGGCGTCAGTGTGGCAGCCGTCGCCGGGGCATGCGCAAGTGCCCATCTGGCCGGGCGCGGTGCCGGATGCGCAGCCGGCTCCGGGGCCGGAGTATCTGACCATCTCGACGGAGGTGAAGGACTTCATCGCCGGCAAGCCGGTGGCCGTGGTCGGCAATGTCACGCAGCCGACGATGACAGTCTATTCACCCAAGGGAAAGAATACCGGCGTGGCGGTGGTCGTGTTTCCCGGCGGGGGTTATCAGATTCTGGCCATGGACCTTGAGGGCACCGAGGTGGCCGACTGGCTGACGTCGCAGGGGATAACGTGCGTGCTGTTGAAATACCGCGTGCCCAATTCGGGCCCCAGCTATATCAAGCAATTGCAGCGCGAAGTCTTGCCCAAAGCGCCCATGGCGTTGGAGGACGCGCAACGGACGCTGGGGCTGCTGCGCCTGCACGCCGCGGAGTGGAAGATTGACCCGCACAAGATTGGCGTGCTGGGGTTTTCGGCGGGCGGGCATCTGGTGGCGGCGATCAGCACGCATTTCGAGCAGCGCGCCTACCCGGCGGTGGATGCCGCCGACAAAGAAAGTTGCCGCCCGGACTTCGCCGTGGCGGTGTATCCGGGGCACCTGGCGTCCTGGCCCGGCCGGCCTGATGACCTGTTTGGGCTGAACCCCGACATTGCCACCCATATCACCGCCCAGACGCCGCCGACGTTTATCGTGCAGGCCGAGGACGACCACGTGGACGGCATTGACCAGGCCCTGGTTTATTACATTGGCCTGAAGAACGCCGGCGTCCCCGTGGAAATGCATTTGTATGCGCAAGGCGGCCACGCCTTCGGCCTGCGCCCCACCCAATTGCCCATTACCGAATGGCCCAAGCTGGTGGAGAAGTGGCTGCGGACGATTGGGATGACTGCGGAGTAAGGCGGATTCGATACAATTTTCCAAACCATGTCCACCTCTGCCGCAAAATTGACTCTATCTGCTCGACGCGCCGCCCAAGCCATACAGTTTTAATCCGGCAACAAGGTAAGCACAATCAAGCCCACGCTGAACGCCACCAAGCCAGCGCCACAGCGTTTGAGAATCAAGTTATTGCGCGTGATTTGGGAGGGATTGAGTTTATCCTTCTGATAATAGACCTCCGGCTTGAAGATGCAAAATAGGCCACCGACAAGAAAGAACATGCCGATGAGCAAATCGATAGTCATGGCTTGTTCCGCAAAAATTACCGCAGCGTCAAAATCAAATCCTTGGGCTCGACGCGGTCGCCGACTTGGGCGGCGATTTCGTCGACGACGCCGTCGCACTGGGCGTAGAGGGTGGTCTGCATCTTCATGGCTTCGAGGACGGCGAGTTTGTCGCCGTTGGCGACCTTCTGGCCGACGGAAACGGTGAGGCTGCTGACCATGCCGGGGATGGGCGCGCCGATTTGCTTGTTGTTCGCGGGGTCGGCCTTGCGGCGCGGCTTGCCGCGGGGCTGGACGGACTTGTCGCGCACCTGCGCTTCGCGCGCCCGGCCATTGAGTTCAAAGGTGAGCGTGCGCACGCCTTCCGCGTCGGCGTCGCCGGTGGAAATCAATTTCACGTAGAGGCGCTTGCCTTCCTCGATGTCGATGGCGACCTCCTCGTTCTGCTTGAGGCCGTAGAAGAACACCGGCGTGGGGATGACGCCCACGTTGTCGTAGTCCTCGGTGAACTTGACCATTTCCTCGAAGACCTTCGGGTACATCAGGTAATTATACAAGTCGTCGTCGTGGTCGCGGCGGCAGAGCTTGTGGACGGTGGCGCGGGCGGCGGCGAGATCGACGGGCGGAGCCTTGGGGCGGCCGGTGCGCGGCTTTTTGTCGCCGAGGACGACCTTCTGCACGGCCTTGGGCCAGCCGCCGACGGGCTGGCCGAGGCCGCCCGAGAGCATGTCCACCACGGACTCGGGGAACGCAGTGCCGGGCGGAAGGTTGACGAGGTTCGCGGGCTCGATGCCACGCGTGAGGAGGAAGATGGCGAGGTCGCCGACGACCTTGCTGCTCGGCGTGACCTTGACGATGTCGCCGAGGAGCTGGTTGACCTCCTCGTAGTAGCGGACGACCTCGGGCCAGCGCGCGCCGAGGCCGAGGGCCGCGGCCTGCTCGCGCAGATTGGTATACTGGCCGCCGGGCATCTCGTGTTCGTAAACCTCGGCGCTGCCGAACTTCGGGCTGGTGTCGAAAGGCTCATAGGCCTGGCGCACGGCCTCCCAGTAAATCGAAAGCTGGTTGAAGAACTCGATGTCGAGCCCGGTGGCGCGGGGGCTGAAGCGCAGCGCGTGCGCGACGGAATTGAGGTTCGGCTGGCTGGTCAGGCCGGACATCGACGAAACCGCGAGGTCCACGACATCCACGCCCGCCTCGCTGGCGGCGAGGACGGAGGCCGAGGCGATGCCGCTGGAATCGTGCGTGTGGAAATGGACGGGGATGCCGAGTTCCTCCTTGAGCGCCTTGGTGAGCTTGGCGACGGCCAGCGGGTGGCACAGGCCGGCCATGTCCTTGATGGCGAGCATGTGCGCGCCGCGCTTTTCGAGTTCCTTGGCAAGGCTCACATAATATTTCAGCGTATATTTGTCGCGCGCGGGGTCGAGGATGTCGCCGGTGTAGCAGATGGCGGCCTCGCAAATGGAGTCGGTGTGGTTGACAATCGCGTCCATCGCCGCCTCGAGGTTCGGCAGGTAATTCAGCGAGTCGAACACGCGGAAGATGTCCATGCCCGCCTCGGCGCAGTGCTTGACGAAGCCCTGGATGACCTTGTCGGGATAGTTCGAGTAGCCGACGCCGTTGGCGCCGCGCAGGAGCATCTGGAAGCAGATGTTCGGGATTTTCTCGCGGAGCGTGCGCAGGCGGAAGAACGGGTCCTCGCGCAGGAAGCGCAGGCAGGTGTCGAACGTGGCGCCGCCCCACATTTCCATCGAGAACAGTTGCGGGGCGCGGCGGGCAATGGAGTCCGCGCAATAGGCCATGTCGGCGGTGCGCACGCGCGCGGCGAGCAGCGACTGGTGGGCGTCGCGGAACGTGGTGTCGGTGACGAGCAGGCGCTTTTCCTTGAGCACCCAGGCGGCAAATTTCTTCGGGCCAAGCGCGCGGAGCTGGTCGCGCGTGCCGGGCGGCGGGGCCATGGTGGGGTCCCACGTCGGGAGGATGACCGGGAGGGTGAGCTTGGGTTTGGGCCGGCCCTTCACCTGCTCGTTGCCGTTGACGATGACGTCGCCGAGGAATTTCAGGAGCTTGGTGGCGCGGTCCTGGCGGCGCGAGAAGCGGAAGAGCTCCGGCGTGTGCTCGATCATGCCGGTGGTGGCCTGGCCGACGCGGAAAACCGGGTGCGTGATGACGTTCTCGAGGAAGGGGATGTTCGTCTTGACGCCGCGGACGCGCATTTCGCGCAGGGCGCGGCTCATGCGCTGGCAGGCGATTTCAAAAGTCGAAGCCGAGGCGGTCAGCTTGACCAGCAGTGAATCGTAGAACGGCGTGATGACGGCGCCGGTGTCGCCCATCGCGCCGTCGAGGCGGATGCCGAAGCCCGCGGCACTGCGGTAGTTGACGATTTTGCCGTAGTCGGGCGTGAAGTTTTTCTCCGGGTCTTCGGTGGTGATGCGGCACTGGAGCGCCCAGCCCATGCGCGGGATGTCGGCCTGCGCGGGCAGCGCCATGACCTCGTCGTGCAACTGGCGGCCTTCGGCGACCTGGATTTGCGCGCGCACGATGTCGATGTCGGTGATGACCTCGGTGACGGTGTGCTCGACCTGGATGCGCGGGTTCATCTCGATGAAGAACCATTCCCTGGTCTCCGTGTCGTAGAGGAACTCGCAGGTGCCGGCGTTCTGGTAATTGACGGACTTGGCGATGCGCACGGCGGCGGCGCACAGGTCGTCCACGATGTCGCGCTCAAGGCCGACGGACGGGGCGATTTCAACGACCTTCTGGTGGCGGCGCTGCACCGAGCAATCGCGCTCGTGGAGATGGAGGACATGGCCATGCTGATCGCCGAGCACCTGCACTTCGAGGTGCTTGGCGTGGCGGATGTAGCGCTCGAGAAAAACTTCGTCATTGCCGAAGGCGCGTTCGGCTTCGCCCTGCGCCTCGGCGAGGCGGGCCGGCAAATCCTTGGGATCGAGCACGACGCGCATCCCGCGGCCGCCGCCGCCGTGCGCGGCTTTGATAATCAGCGGAAAACCGATTTTCTTGGCCCAGGCGACTGCGTCCTTGGGATCCTTGACCGGATGCGGCGTGCCGGGAAGCGTGGGCACGCCCGCTTTGTCGGCGATTTCGCGGGCGGCAGTCTTGTCGCCCATTTTCTTCAAAATTTCCGGCGACGGCCCGATGAAAACGATGCCGGCGTCGCGGCAGGCCTGGGCAAACTTGGCGTTTTCGCTCAGGAAGCCGTAGCCCGGGTGCACGCCCCAGACGCCCTTGGCCTTGGCGAGCGAGACGATGCTCGGGATGTCGAGGTAGGCCGCGACGGGCCCCTTGCCCTCGCCAATGAGGTAGGCCTCGTCGGCCTTGAAACGGTGCATGCCGAAGCGGTCTTCATGGGCATAGACGGCGACGGTGCGGTAACCGAGCTCCGTGGCGCTGCGGAAGACGCGGACGGCGATTTCGCTGCGGTTGGCGACGAGGATTTTTTTCTGTTCAGGCATGTGGGCGAAAAATCGAAAGCAAGGCGCGTGCCGGGGCGGAGAAAAAACAGCCCGCGCGCCCGCGAGTTATAACGCACTAGCCGCCAGCGTCAATCCCCGGGTGCGGATTTGCCCTAAATGTGACGGGAAATGCGCCTCATCCGCCATTATCCCCGCCATTAGCCCAGGTCGTTTCCCTCGAAGGTGACTTGCGCGGAGGCGATTATGGGGGCAAATTACGCTCTGGCCGCATGCCGGCTGCCGCCATGAACTTCCGCAACGATTTTGACCCCGCCCGGAAAGTCGTGGCCGTCGTGGGCGCGGGGTTCGGCGGCTTGAAGTTTTGCCAGGCGTTTCGCTCGCCGCACGCGGAAACCGTGCTGCTCGACCGCCAGAATCACCATCTGTTTCAGCCCCTGCTTTACCAAGTGGCGACGGCGGGGCTTTCGGCGCCGGAAATCGCGCAGCCGGTGCGCATGATTTTTGCCGGCCGGCCGCACATCAGCATTTTGATGGAAAAAGTGGACGGCGTGGATCTGACCGGGCAGAGCCTCGTCATCCGTGGACAGGAATACCATTATGATTATCTGGTGCTGGCCGTGGGCGGCGTCACCAGCTATTTCGGCCATCCGGAGTGGGAAAAGTTCGCCCCGGGCTTGAAATCGCTGGCCGATGCCGGGCGCATCCGCAACGACATCCTCAACGCCATCGAGCGCGCCGAAGCCGAGGCCAACCCCGCCGAATTGCGCCGGTTGCTGACGTTCGTGATCGTCGGCGGCGGTCCGACGGGCGTGGAGATGGCCGGGGCCATCGCGGAATTGACCAAACGCGTGCTGCGCCGCGATTTCCGGCATATCGACCCGACCAAGGCGCGCATCGTCCTCATCGAAGGCGGTCCGCGAATTTTGCCGACCTTCCACCCCACCCTTTCGGAGCGCGCGCGCAAAGACTTGACGCAAATGGGCGTCGAAGTGCGCGTAAACACGCGCGTGAAAGAGGTGCGCGAGGGCGAAGTCATGCTCGATGGCGAGATACTGGCCGCGGACACCATCGTGTGGGCCGCAGGCTTGCAGGCTGCGCCGCTGCTGGCCGCGTTGCCCGTGCCCAAGGATCGCGCGGGGCGTTTGCAAGTCGCGCCGGATTGTTCGCTGCCGGGCCACCCGAATGTTTTTGCCATCGGCGATTGCGTGTCGCTGACCGATGCGAAGGGCCAGGTCGTGCCGGGGGTGGCGCAAGGCGCAATTCAGATGGGCGCGCAGGTCGCAAAAATCATCACGGCGGAGCTCGACGCGCAGACGCGGAAGACGCCGCCACCCGCCCGCAAACCGTTTGCCTATTTCGACAAAGGCTCGATGGCCACCATTGGCCGCGCGCGGGCGGTCGCGCAGGTGGGCAATTTCTGTTTTGGCGGCCTATTTGCGTGGTTGCTCTGGCTGGGGCTGCACCTGGTGTTTCTGGTCGGCCTGCGCAATCGCCTGGCGGTGCTGCTGCAATGGTTTTACGCTTACGTCATTTACCGGCGCGGCGCCCGCATCATCTGGTCGCAAAAAACCGATACGCTGCCCGAACCCCGCCATTGAACGGCCGACCCCCTCAATTCCCCGCGGAGACCAGCGCAATGAGATGATGCGGAAACGAGGGGTCAATATTGTAGGCGGCGGCGAGCTTGCCCAATTCGGCGCGGTTCGGCGGAAAGCGCAGCGCCAGCGCGGCCACAAGGAGGCTTTTTTGCGGCGGCATGATTTGCAGGCCCGCCAGCATCTCCGCCGAAGGCGCCGCGCCGCTGCGCAAGGTGGCGACGAGCGGCTTGAGGCTGCTGCTGTCGCGGACCAGCGCGTCGAGCGAGTTGGCAAAGGCGGTTTCAGCGGTGGCGTCGTCGCCTTTCAATTTTGCGACGATGTAACACTCCAGCCACGCCACGCTCGACACCTGTTCCGCGGGCAAACTCTTGAGCAACGTGGCGGCCTGGGCGGCGCTGCCGGTGCAAAGGGCGGCGACAAACTGGCTGTCGGGCGTCTTCACTTTCGCGTTTTCCGCGGCGTAGGCGGCGACATCGCCCGCGCCATAATCAATCGTGGCCGTGAGATAGGACTGGGCATCGGCCCGGTCCTGCGGGCTGATTTGCTTCAGATGGGAGAGACTCGACAGAAAGGTGGCCGCGAGTTGTTCGGCCTCCGCGCGGCTGTGGCCCGCCAGCAGCGACAGGGCGATTTCCTCGCCGACCGCATCGAGGTTGTTGGGCTGTTGCTTGCTCACCACGGCGGCATCCGCGAGCAAACCGGCGTAGTCATGCAGGCCGAGGCGGGCATAGCGCACGTTGATATCGAGGCTGCTGGTATGCAGGCCGCCTTGCGCGGCTTGCTGGAAATATTTCATCGCCATGGGATAATCGCCGGTGACGAGGTAATCGTACCCGAGGGCCAGGGCGGCGTAGGG
Source organism: Opitutales bacterium (assembly GCA_035546135.1). Taxonomy (GTDB): domain Bacteria; phylum Verrucomicrobiota; class Verrucomicrobiia; order Opitutales; family JABDGR01; genus JABDGR01. The sequence continues at coordinate 2,919 of DASZWY010000158.1, read as the reverse complement.
ACTCGGCTGCTTGGCGGCCAGGGCGGCTTCGCTGAGGCGCTTGTTTTCCGCGGGGTCGTCAATCAGCCGCGCGTACAGATACAGCAGCGCGCCACTTTGGGGGTCGGCGGCGGAAAATTCGCGGTATTGCTTGACCAAATCGAAGTCCGGGAAATTGCGCTGCATGAACTCCTGGTAGTAGCGGTGCCACTCAACGTGAATGGGGCGCACGGCCAGGCCGCGGGTAAAGAGGGCACGGCCATCCTCCGGCTTCAGGTAGGTCGCGGCGGCGGCGAGCCAGGCTTCGTCGTCGGGATGCAGCGGCACGGCGTTTTCGAGATATTTTTCCATCACGGCGTAGCCGCGCTTGTCGAGCAGCAGCTTGGCGCGGGCCGCCGGCGTGCCGGTGCGCAGGAGCTCGAAGCGCGAACGGGTCTCGCGGGCCGAGCCTTCGCCCATGCTAATTTCCTGCGGGAAGGCGGCGAACACATAGTCCGGCGCGGGCAGATAATAGGAGACTTCGTCGGCGTAGAGATTGAAATCGAGCGCTTCGTTGGCCGGCGCGGTGGTGCCGGTGGGGTAATAGGCGGTGGTCTCGTAATAAAAAATGGCCGCGCGATCGGGATTGATGACCGCGACCCTGGACTGTGAGAGGTTGTCGAAGAAGGGAATGGACAGATGCAGCGTCTGCGGCACGGTGGAACTGCCCGCCGGCCCGCCTTGCAGGGTGTAATCGCCCTCGGACAAATGGAGGACCGTCGCCTGGTTGGGCGCGAGCGTATACGTCACACCGTTGAGCTGGATGGTGTACGGCGTCGGCGCGCCGGAAATCAGCACGACGGGCTGCGTGGAGCGCTTAATCAGGCAAATGGCACCGATGACGCCGATAATCAACGCCGCGAGAATCGCCCCGCCGATGGCGACTTTCTTGCCGGTGCCGGGATGTCGGACCGGAACCGGCATCGGCGGTGGCAATGGCGCGCCGGTGGACGTGTCGTGCACTGGGCCGAATGAGGCCAGGACCTCGTTGGTGACATCGATGCCGCCGCTGAAATTATTGGTCAGCGCCTGCATGGTGTAAATTGGCCCCCACGGGATGCCCCACCAGCCGAACAGCAGTGAAATCGCGCTGAACGGCGCCCCGCGCGCCAGGCGGCTGTGCCCGGGCTTGATGTAATGCACGCTCGACGGCCGCTTGAACGTCATCACGATGATGGAGAAGCAATATTGGTAGATGACAAAACGCGCGCCATGATCGACCTGGTTGCGAATGGTGTGGGCGTCAAGTCCTTCAGTGCCGATGATTTTCATGCGGTAACGAGGGTGGGGTTGGTGCAGCAGGCCGGCGCGAAGCGTGCCGGGAGATATCCCGGCCCGCGAGCAAAAAAGCGGGCGTAGGATTAGGCAGGAGCGAACGGTTGCCGGCGGGAAAAAGAGCGGTTGCGCTGGTTGCTTGCGCTGGCGGCAACGCCGCCTATGCTGCGGCGATGCCCGTCCCCCGCAGCAGCCGGCCACCGCCCACCGAACGCACCCATCCCTGGGTGCAGTTGAAGTATTTTACCTACCACCCGCAGGTCTATTCGCGCATGCTCGGCGCGGCCTCGGACGACGCCCGCGCGGGCGACCTCGTGGCGGTGTACGACAAGGACGGCCAGCGCTTTGGCGCGGGGTTTTTCAACCCGAGCGCGCATGTGCCGCTGCGTGTGCTGCATCACGGCCAAGAAGTCGTGGACGAGGCCTTTTTGGAGGGCCTGCTCGACCGTGCGTGCGAATTGCGCGAGAAAATCCCCTCGCTCGCCGACCCGGCGCAGACGGACGCGTGGCGCGTCATCAGTTCCGATGGCGATTCGCTGTCGGGGCTGACCGTGGACAAATACGCCGACATCCTTTGCGTGCAGATTCACAGCCTCGGCGTGCATCAGCGCATCGAGAAATGGCTGCCGCGTCTGCACCAGCGCCTTGGCACCAAAAAGGCCACCGTGCGCGTGGACCCGTCCATCGCCCGCATCGAGCGCATCACCGCCCCGGCGGTCAGCGGCGACGCCCCGCCGGTGGTGAAAATCCGCGAACATGGCATGCGCTTCGAGGTGGATTTTGCCGCCGGGCATAAAACCGGATTTTTCTGCGATCAGCGGGAAAACCGCAAAAAACTCGGCGAGTGGGTCAAGCGCCTCGGGCCCAGTACGCGCGTGGCGGACTTGTGCTGCTACACGGGCGGTTTTTCGCTCGCGGCGAAATTGCTCGGCGGCGCGGAGGACGTGACGGGCGTGGACCTCGACGAAAAGGCTATCGAGCAGGCGAAGCGCAACGCGAACCTCAACCAGGCGCGGGTGAACTGGGTGCATGCGGATGCCTTTGTCTGGGCGCGGCAGATGGTCGCCAATAAGGAAACTTGGGATGTCGTCGTCGTGGACCCGCCGAAATTCGTCTTCGACAAGGAAGATGTCGAGGGGCGGATAAAATACCGCGACCTCAACGGACTGGCCCTTCAGCTCGCCAAACCTGGCGCGCTGTTTCTGACCTGTTCCTGTTCCGGGCAAATTTCCGAGGAGGAGTTCACCGACATTGTCATCGCCGCGGCCCATCATCGCGGGCGCAAGCTGCAATTCCTCGAACGCACCGGCGCCGGCCCGGATCACCCGGTGATGTCCACCTGCCCCGAAAGCCGCTACCTGAAGGCGCTCTGGGCAAGGGTATGGTAAGCCATGGTTCCGCGCTTCGGGTTGGGAGTTTCGAGTTGGAAAACAAACGAATCTCCGGCAGATTAGCCGTGGTAAATTCAACGCTTTAACCCCACACCCGAAACTCATTTATGGCTGGCCTTGGCAAATTCCTCAAACAGGCGCAGAAGGCGCAAAAGCAAATTGAAACCGTGCAGCAGCAGCTGGCGGCGCGCGAGCTGGACGTCTCCGCCGGCGGCGGCGCGGTGCGGGTGAAGAT
>DASZWY010000157.1:0-4959 GCA_035546135.1 Opitutales bacterium | reverse complement strand
CGGGTGGCCTGCCCGGCACCCGCCGGGCTGAATGACGCGAGCGTAGCTCAGATGGTAGAGCACGACCTTGCCAAGGTCGTTGTCGAGGGTTCGAATCCCTTCGCTCGCTCCATTTCGGAAAAAATGGAGAGTTTTGGCCGGCCAGACGATGCTTGCTCTCTGCTGGCCGGGGATGGAGAATGACCTGGTGGCCCAGGCTCCCGGCAGTCCGCACCCACACAAAGTCCGCCCCATGACTCGCGTTTGGCTGTTTTTACTGCTGGCTGCTTTGTTGCCCAGATTGGCCCAAGCGCAGACCGACGACCTTTTTGTCGTCAATTCCCGCACGGGAAACATTGTGCGCGTGACGCCGGCAGGCGTGATTACCCCGTTTGCCCATGTCAATGAAGTGCAGGGCCTCGGGGCGGTAGGTTTCGCGGTGAATGCCCACGGCAACCTTTACCTGGCCGTGCCCGACCCGGCGAGCCCGCCGGGTTATGAAATCTACGAAGTGGACCATACCGGCGCCGGAAAAGTTTTTGCCCGCGGTTTTCCCCCGCTGGGCTTGCTCGCCTTCGCGGCGGACGGCACGTTGTTCGCCGGCGCTTCCGGCAAAATTTTCAAAATCTCCCCGGCGGGAGCAGTCGAGTCTTTGCCGACGAACATAACCGGACCGACCGGGCTGGCCTTCGATACGCAAGGCACGCTCTTTGTGGCAGACATTGCCCACGGCGACATCCTGAAAGTCAATCCCAAGACCGGGGCCGCCACCCCTTTTGCCAGCGGGCTCAATCATCCCGAAGGGCTCGCTTTTGATGCCGCCGGCAATCTTTTCGTGACGGATTTCTACGTCAACAGCGTCCTGCGCGTATCCGGCACGGGGAAGACCACCCTCCTCGGCAGCGTGCCGCTGGCGCGCTGCCTCGCCTTTGACCGGGAGGGCAATCTTTACATCTCGAGCGAAAACACCGACACTGTCTACGTCATGGATAAAGTGGGCGCGCTGCGCCCATTTGTCAGCGGGCTGGACATGCCGCTCAACCTCGCCTTCAATCATCCGCTGCTAAAACCCGCGGATGTCGCGCCGACGCCGCCCGCGGCCGCAATTCCCCTCGGGCTGTTGCTGGGCATCATTATTCCGGTGGCGCTCATCATCATCGTGGCGACCCTGGTCCTGATGGCCAAGGAAAACAAAACCGCGGCGTAACCGGAGGCGGCTTTATTTTCCGAACATTTTCAGCACGATGAAAATGACGCAGGCGCCGAAGAAACTGCCGCCGAAGAGCCAGTAGAGCGCGGCCCAGCCGGCGGCCGCCACCGGCAAGGTGAAGGAGACGAAGGCCAAGGTAATCATGACATCCTCCAGGTTGAATGGTTGTCGTTGTTGGCGAATAAGGGCTCCGGCGCATTTCACGCCCGGCGCAACACGCCGAAGAAGCCGGCCAGGGTGGCAATGGTGCCGCCGATGAGCAGCCAAATGGTCTTGTCCGTGGGCGCGCCACTGAAGAGCTTCGAGAAGCCCGAAGTGACGGAATCCGAGGCCGCAAAGCCCCAGACGAGGCAAACGATGCCTGCAATCAGCAGGCCGATTGCGAATCCTTTATTCATGGCGATAGTGGGTTGAGGTTGGGTTGTTTTACTGCCCCCAACCTCCGCCCCAAACCTGGCCCCGTCAAACCATCGCCGGGCTTTTTACAGATTTATGCGCCAGCGGAGGCCAATTCGTCGCCCTTACCCCAGGCCCAAGCCCCGGGCATTCACCCCAGGCAGAAAATCGCCGAGGGCCGACCCGCTGCGGTCAAACCTCAGGAGTGCGGCGAGTTCTGCATAATCCCGCCAACGGCAATCAGGATTCCGCCGAGTAGTTGGATGACGAAGGGCTTCCAGGCCTTGCCCCAATGGGTCACCACAAAAATAAACGCCACCAAGGGAATAAAAAGGCTGCCGAGGCCCCAGAGAATATGATCCTGAAACGCCAGGACCACGATCCAAATCCAGCCAGCGAGCGCCATCACCGCACCTAAGATAATTAGAACATTAGCCATGGATGTAGGAAGTTAGGGTTGAGTGCAGATGGCGCTACGCTAACCCATGCCTCCCAAAGCACAAGGTCAATTATCACTCAATGTCCGGCCGCCTCGGCCAATGGCAGCAATGGCACGGACGCGGACTGGGCGGGCCGCCGGGACTTCTGCGCCACAAACCCCTCCAAAATTTTCACCGCGGGGCCCGGGCCGTCCTCGGCGCGCAATTTGGCGGCGAGCGCTTGGGCGCGGCGGCGCAGCTTTTTCTTGGCTTCCATCTTCAGCACTTTCGCCGGGAGTTTTTCCGGCCAGGTTTTCTTGTTGAGCTTCGTGCCCACGCGCAGGCGCTTGATTTCCGCCGCCCAGAACCACTGGTCCGCGATGTGCGGGATGATGATTTGCGGCTTGCCCGCGAAGAGCACCGACGCCGTCGTCCCCGCGCCGCCATGGTGGACGACGCACGAGGCGTGGCGGAACAGCTGGTCGTGCGAGACCGAGCCGATGACCTTGATGTGCGGCCGCGCGACTTCCACCGCCAGGCCCGCCCACCCGCTTTGCACGATGATTTTCTTGCCCTCGGGCCAGTGTTTTAAAAACCGGCTCATCACCGTGTGCACGTCGTCGAAGGTCACGCTGCCGAAAGTGAGCACCGGCACTTCCGCGCCCGCGCAAAACTCCTGCAATTCTTCCTCGATCCGGGCGTTTTCCGGCGCCTGCCAGCGCAGGTAGCCCGCAAATTTGAATTGCTCCTCCGCCTGCCAGTGCTCGCCCACCGCCCGGCCCACGCCGACAAGTTCCAGCTCCGCCGGGTTGAGGATGAAGCCCCGCATCGGCGGCAGCCCGGCCTCGCGAAACAGCGCGCGGCAAATACTGTTGATGGTCACATCAACCACCTGGCTCGACAGCCGCCACATGGCCCGGCAGTAGCGCCGGCGCAACGGGCCGGGCAGCCAGCGCAGTTGCGGAAATTTTTCCGGCGGGTGGATTTCCGTGGGCACCAGGTTGTGGCAAAAGGCGAAGCAGGCAAACGGCACGCCCACGCGCTCGGCCACCGCCCGGTAGTGCGGGAAGAAGTAGGAGCTCACCAGCAGGTCGGTGTCGCGCAGCGCCTCGTCCATCCGCCGGATGACCTCGCCCATGAACGGCAGGCCGCCGCAATAAATATGCACCAACTGCAACAGCGGGTGCTTGCAGCGGTTCAACTCGCGCATGAAGTCCGCAAAAATCTCCGGCCCCCAATGCGGCGGCAGGGAGACGAACTCCAGCCCGGCCTGCTCAATCTCGCCTTGGTAGAGTGGCGCCGTCGCATAGCGGACATGGTGGCCGGCCTCGCGCAGCGCGCGGCCCAGGCCAATCAAGGGATAAATATCGCCGGTCGAGCCGTGGGAAGTAAGCAGAACCCGCATGAAAGTGGGCGTTTCCACTATTTATCGCGAAACCCGCCCGCCCACCAAGCGCAATACGGCCCAGTTATTCACAATTAACCTCGGCGTAACGCGAATGCCGCAGGGCTGTTGCAAATTTCGGGGCATACCGGGCGTGAACATCCAACCTTCAACATTGAACATTCAATGATCGCCAAAAGCCACTCTTGGGCCAAAGGAGACCTTTTCATTCAAGGTTGAATGTTGAACGTTGAAGGTTGAATGTTCCCTGATGCCCGTGGAACTTGCGTACCGCTATTTTGGCGGCGAAGGCAACCCGCCGCTCGTCATCCTGCACGGCCTGCTCGGTTCGTCGCGCAACTGGACGACCGCCGGCAAGCTGCTCGCGCGCAGCTTCGAGGTCTTTGCCCTCGATTTGCGCGGGCATGGCGACTCGCCCTGGGCGCCGCCGCCGGAGCGCGACTATTCTTTTAAAACCCTGGCGGGCGACGTGGCGGCGTGGCTGGCCGCGCGCGGGGTCGCTCATCCCGTGCTGCTCGGCCACAGCCTTGGCGGCAAAATCACCATGCGCCTGGCCGCCGACCAGCCCAAGCTTGTCCGCGCCTTGATCGTGGCGGACATCGCCCCGCGCGACTACCCGCCGCACCATGCCGCGGAGTTTGCCGCCATGCTCGAACTCGACCTCGCCAAGCTGACTTCCCGCGGCGAGGCCGAGAAAATATTACTCGCGAAACTCCACGACGAAGCCATGGCGCGCTTCCTGTTGACGAACTTGGTGCGCGAGGCCGACGACCATTTCCGCTGGCGCGTGGATGTCGCGGGGCTGGCGGCGGCGCTCTCGGACCTTTCACGCTCATCGCTCAAGCCGGGGGAAGCCTACCCGGGGCCAACGCTCTTTTTGCGGGGCGACCAGTCCGATTACGTGCGGGAAGGCGACCGGCCGCTCATCGCGGCGCTTTTTCCGCGGCACCAAATTCTTGCGATCGGCCGCGCGGGCCACAACCTGCACGTGGACCAGCCCGCGGCCTTTGCCGCCGCCCTGGAATATTTCGGGATGGACCTGCCTTAATCCCGCTCAAACGATCACGCCAGCGTTGCAGTATCCGACATAGAGCGCGAAGCCCGCGACCGCCAACACCGCAAAAATCCGCGTCGCCGTTTTGATTTTCATTCGCCGGACTTTTTCGGCGGGCAAGGCGACTTGTAATAGCAGCCCGAGCAAGGTGCTGGCGCAAAAGACCGCCGTGGCGGAGAAGCTGAGGATTATTTCCATGGCCGGTTGGCTGCGGGGCGCCGGCGGGAGTCGGGGTTAAAAAAAAGATCCACCATCAACCCCGGAGGGAAACAGAAGTGACGCGCGTGGTCGCCGGCTTCTCGTAGCTCCAGAGTTGGATGGATTGAAAGGGGCGGCGCGTTTAGCGCAGGAGGATGGCCGCGAAGGCCAGGACGCCGGCGGCGACGGCCAGCGTGCTCGTCCAGGCCGCGATCTCGGCGTAATCCGGCGCGGGCTTGTCGAGCATCATGTTTTCGGCGACCACGTGCTTCTGCAGCCGGGTCAGCGAGTTCCAGAG
>DASZWY010000156.1:0-7690 GCA_035546135.1 Opitutales bacterium | reverse complement strand
GTGCGCCAGGGAAATTTCCCCCGGGCCGGGAATCGTCCCGCCGCCGATGAGGCCCACGTCGCTGATGGTGTGATGCGGCGAGCGGAAGGGCCGCTGGAAACACCGGTTCTCCGGCGCGAGCGACACGCCCGCCGCCGATTGAATCGCCAAAATTTCCAGAAACTCGTCGAGCGTCGGCTCCGGCATGATGGTCGGAATGCGCTTCGCAATCATGCTTTTGCCCGAGCCGGGGCTGCCGACCATCAGCAGGTTGTGCCCGCCCGCGACCGCCACTTCGACCGCGCGCCGCAGTGCGTGCTGGCCCTTGACTTCGGAAAAATCCACCGCGTGCCGCGTGTCCGGCGGCCGGCGAAACGGACTCTTCGCCGCATCCAGCCGCGGCAACAATCTTTCGCCATTCAGGAAACGCACCGCTTCGTCCAGCGACGCCACCGCGTGCACCGGCACCGAGTCCACCAGCGCCGCCTCCTCGGCGGTTGCCGCCGGCAGCAGCACCCCCGCCTTGCCCAGCTGCCGCGCCAGCAACGCCAGCGCCAGGCCGCCCGCCACCGGGCGCGTCCCGCCCGAAAGACTCAATTCACCCGCGATCAAATAGGGCTGCATGCTCTCGGGCTTGAGTTGTCCCGTGGCGGCCAGCACCGCTAGCGCGATGGGCAAATCGAACAGCGGTCCCTCCTTGCGCAGGTCGCCCGGCGCGAGGTTGATGGTCGTTTTCGTTGCCGGCGCGCGAAACCCGCTGTTGTGCAGCGCCGACCACACGCGGTTCACCGATTCCTTCACCGCGGCGTCCGGCAGCCCGACGAGAAATGTCTTGGGCTCGCCCTGTTCGCCCGTGTTCACCTCCACCTGCACGGCCTGGGCGTGAATGCCCAGCAAAGTTCCGGAGGCGGCGGTGGCGAGCATGGGACTCGCTAATTATTATTGCGGACGGCAAAAGGCAAAAACATTTGCGCGAAAAAAAAGCCCCTCCGGGTGGAGGGGCCTTGGTTCTGCTCCGGCAGTGAATCAGTTTTGGGGCAGCAGATGGTCCTGCATGAACTTGATGGCGACATCCCAGTTCAGCGAAGCGTGGCCGCCATTGTTCAGGTAGAAAGCCAGGTCGCCGCCGACAAACTCCGACGTGGCCATCGGCTGGTCCGCCGTGCGAGCCAACCCCTTTTTGCCGAGTAATTCATAGGCCGGGCTGGCCGCAATCGCGGCGAGATATTCCCCCTTTGGGTCGGACCAATTGTCGCCGTTGGCGCCGGTGTGCAGCAGCAGCGGCCGCGGGGCCATCGCTGCGACCAGCAGGTGTGTGTCCATCGGCATCTGCGACGGGTCCGCGGCGTATTTTTGGTAATTGGCGGCGAATTGATACGGATAGCGCGAAAGCGCGACGAGGTGCGCGATCGTCTCCCCATAATTGCGCCGCGCCAGTGCCGCGCCGCCTTCGCCGCTGCTGCACGCGATGACCATCGCAATGCGCGGGTCGTTCACGCCCGCCCATAGCACCGTTTTGCCCAGGCGCGAACCGCCGGTGATGGCGACGCGCTTGGCATCCACTTCTTTGTCCGTTTCAAGATAGTCCTCCACCCGGCTCAGGCTCCAGGCCCACGCGGCGATGGCGCCCCATTCGTCCGCCGCCGGCGCCGTCTGGCCCGGCGCAAGCCCGAGCTTGCGCGCGATGTTCACGTTGGGGTCGTTTTTGCCTTCAATGTCCGTTTCGACATCGTCCTTGGCGTACGTGGCGTAGCCAATCCCCGCCGCCAGCAGCCGCGCGATGGGCGCCCCGCCGCCGCCCGCCGCCGCCGGCGGCGCAGTCACCAGATGGTAGCCGGGATGCTTCGCCAAAATTTCCTTGGCGGCCGGGTCTTGGGCCTCCAGCAACGCGCGATAGGCCTGGTCGAGCTTGGCCGCTTCGTTCGCCGTGAGCGGCGGGGGCGCCATGAATGCGCCGAACTGGATGCCCACAATCACCGGCACCGGCTTGGTCGCGTTCGCCGGAGTGTAGAGCGTCAGGTTGATCGCCGGGCCATTGGGTCCGCCCATGTGGCCGGCCAGCTTTTTCATCACCGCGGCGCCATCCAACGCGGCGCGGTCTTCGCTGACCAGCTCCCACGTTACCTTGGGCGCGGTGGCCGGCACCCGGCCATAAACCTGCGTCTCGTAGAAATGCACGATTTCCGGCCGGCGCTCATTCATCCACGTCGCGGCATCCTTGACCGACTGGCCATTGGACAGCGTCAGCAGGTCGGGCAGAGTGTAGGGCTTGACGTGGGACTCCGTATTATTCACCGGAATGCCGGCCACGACACTGTCTGGCGCATCGGCCACCTGGCCGCGAGCGGTTCCGGCCAGGATTATCGCCGCACCGGCGGCAAATGAAAGTGCAAGAATGGTGGGGTGCTTCATGGGGGAGATTGGGGGGTGGAGCAAAAATTTTGCCCCACACTCATCTTCGCCGCAAGCCCGTTCGCGCTCGGGTCGGGGAGGTCAATCCGCCCGCAGGGCCTGTTCCGGCGCCAAAGCATACGGCGGCAGCCAGCCCGGCACATTGCTCAACGGCAGCACGCTTTCATCCAGCGTGATGCCCAGCGCATCGCGCATGAATTGCCGCCGCGCGGTAATCCGCCGCCAGCATTCCGGAAAGCGCGCCGCCAGCTCCGCCCGCAGTTTCTGATCCGCCAGCGCCACGCCGTCTTCCGCATTGCTGCAACAGAACGGCCCCGCCGAAATTGGAATTATGTCCGCCTGCAAGGCCATGCCCGACCGCAACTTGACCGAGTTTCCGTTCGCAAACGGCGAATGCACCCACTCGTCGAGGTGGAGGTAATGCCCGGGATTCAGCGCCAATGAAAACAACTCCGGCTTCCGCACCGCTTCGACCGCCGCGAACACTTCGCCCGCGGTCGCGCCGACTTTCACCGTCGCATACCATGCCGCGACCACGGCAAAATAGTTTTCTGCAAAGCGTGGATAAAAATCCCGCAATTCAGGCGCGAGGTCTTGGGGGCCGGCGGCAATCACCCCCGCCCGCGCGGTCAGCCCGCCCTCCACGCCAAACGCCATCGTGAAGGCGTCGCCGGTTTTCGCCCGGCGGTCCGACGGACTGGACAGTTCCCGGCGCGCCTTCTCGCCAAAGCTCACCATCGGGTGGCAGGACAGCGTCAAACCACCGGCGCAAAAATTTTCCGCCACCTCCTTTTCCGCGATGCCTTCGCGCAGCGACTCGATCGCCCGCCGCACGCTGGTGGAAACGTGCGCCGCCGCATATTCAAACCGCGCCAGTTGCTCGGCGGAATTAAACAGCCGCAGCCCGTCCTCCACCCCCATCAGCAGCGCATTGGCATTTACAACCTGCTCCGTGCCGCCGGCCAGCTCCCGCAGCGCATCCACAATGAAGCTGGGAATTTCGAGGGCGGTGCGCGGCTGGGCGATATTCGGGCCGGCGTAGTATTTCCAGCCCAGGCATCCAACCACGGCGCCTTCCCCAATGCCAAAGTCCGCCAGCAATTTTTTCAGCGGCTGGGATTGGTCCCGCGGCTGGCCCATCAGGCTGAATTCCTGGAACCGCTCAACGGGGCACGGCACCTTTTCCGGCAAACAGCCCAGGCACTCATTGCCCGCGAGCAGCAACCGCTGGCCTTTTTGATCGAGCAACAGCAGCGCTTCCTCAAACCGCGGGTCGAAGCCGAGGAGAAAATTCATGTTCGCCGAATGCTCGCGGTCGGCATACATCGCCAGCACATCGAGTTGCTCGCGTTTCATCCGCGCAACCGTCTGGGCCAGGCGCGTTTCATACTCGGCCGCGCTTAGCTCCGGCAGCGCCGCTGGCACGCCGAACTCGGGGAGGTCAATTTTGGCCGGCGAAATCATGGGCGGTGCGATTTCTAGCACTTAGGTCCGCAGGTTCCGCGCGTCAATCGTATTGCCGCCCCAGCCGCCGCCGCCGGGGGTTTCGATCGATAAAATATCTCCCGGCGCGGCCTCAAAATGGGCGAGGGACGGCAAAATCTCCTCCGGGCCATGGGCGCGTTTTAGCGTTTGTTTGCCCGCGTTTCCCGCGCACCCACCGGCCATGCCGTCCGGCCCGCTCCTGCGCCGTTGGGTCAGCAGCGACACGCTTTGCGCTGCCAGAAATTCCAGTTCACGCACCAGCCCGTCACCGCCGCGCCATTGCCCGGCGCCGCCGGAGCCGCGCCGCACGGCAAACCGCCGCAACCGCACCGGGTAGCGGCGTTCGAGCACCTCGGCGTCGGTGATGGCCGTGTTCGTCATATGCACATGCACCGCCGACGCCCCGGCAAATCCCGGCCCGGCGCCCGCGCCGCCGCCGAGGGTCTCATAATAGCCGCGCGTTTTGTCGCCAAACACCAGATTGTTCATCGTGCCCTGGCTGCATGCTGCCAGCCCAAACGCCAGCAGCAGCGCATCGACCACCCGCTGGCTCGTCTCGACATTTCCGCCCGCCACCGCCGGGTCGCGCTCCGCGTCGCCGCTAAATGGCGGGTTCAACAACCCCGGCGGCAAAATCAATTCCACCGGCTCCAGCAATCCCTCGTTCAATGGCAAATCCCCGCCCGCAAGCAGGCGCAGCACATACAATAATGCTGCGCGCGCAATCGCCGGCGGCGCGTTCAGCCCGAGTTCGTGCACGCCGCCGGTGCCCGAAAAATCCACCCGCAACCGGCCTTCCTTGGCCTGCACCGCCACGCGCAACGGCGTGCCGTCATCGAAAAATTGCTCGGCCTGGCGCGGTTCGGTTGGTTCTTTGCGCAGCCGCTTCTTTAGCAATTCCACGGCGTATTCCCGCAGGTCATCCATGGCGTCGCCGACTCGTTTTGCGCCGTGCCGCGCGGCCAGTTGTCGCAGCAGCCGTGCACCGAGCACATTTGCCGCCACTTGCGCGCGCACATCCGCGAGATTGTCGGCGAGCCGCCGGGTCGGCCAGCGCGCCCCGGTCAGGCGGCGTTCGAGTTCGCCAAAGTTTTCCTTTCCGCCCTCAATCAGGCGGAACGGTTCGAGCACCACGCCTTCCTCAGCCAGGTGGCGCGCGCCGGGTGGCATCGAGCCGGGCCGACTGCCGCCGATTTCCGCATGGTGCGCCCGGCTGGCCACGTAGCCGAGCCGCGTTCCGTCATCGGCGAACACCGGCGTGACGACCGTCACGTCCGGCAAGTGCGACCCGCCGTATGCGGGATGGTTGGTGATGGCCGTGTCACCGGGCCGGAGGGCCAGCTTTTCCTCGACCAGCCGCGCGCACAACCCCAGCGCGCCGAGATGCACCGGGATATTCGGCGCATTCGCCACCAGCCGCCCCGCCGGATCCAGCAGTCCGCACGAAAAATCCAGCCGCTCCTTCACATTCGTCGAAAGCGCCGTGCGCTGCAGTTGCGTGCCCATCGCCTCGACCACCGCGCGAAACCGCTGGGTGAACAATTCGCGCTCCACCGCCGCGGGCGCCGCGCCGGGCAAAGCAATTTTTTCGGCCCGAATTTGCTCGAGCAGAATCGAGCCATGTTCGCCCACCCGTCCGGCCCAGCCGGCCCCGATGACGAGGGTGCACGACGAGTCGGCCACCAGCGCCGGGCCAGCCAATTTCTCTCCCGTTTGCAATTGCGCGCGCTCAAACACCGGCGCCTCCCGCCATTTCCCGCCGTGCCATAACGGCTGGGTCAATTTGGCAGCGGCCATGTTTCCTTCGGAAAATTTTTCATTTTCGGGCGGGGGCAGGGAGGCGGAGGCCACGACGCGCAAGGCCACGACTTCGACCGCGCCCTGCGGCGCGTAACCAAAAACCTCCGCAAAACGCACCGCAAAGGCCGCGCGCAAATCCGCCCCGAATGCGGCCTCGACCGTCAAGGCCGCTTCCTGCCCCGCCAGCCGTAAACTCGCCTGGCGGCGGGGTGGGACGGAGGGCGCCAGATTCTCCTCCGCCTGCAACCGCCCAGCGGCTTCCCTTTCCAATTCCCGCCAAATTGTTTCCCGTTCCGCGCCGTCGTCTTTTAATTCGGCGAGCAGTTGCCGCTCCGCAAATCGTTCAATTGCCGCGTGGCCCAGCCCGCGCGCGCTCAAATGCCCCGCCTCGGCGGGAAACAGCACCCGCGCCACGCCCAGATGCTCCGCCACCGCGCACGCATGCTGGCCGCCCGCGCCGCCGAAGGCGGCCAGCGCATATTCGCCCGGCGCGTAGCCTTCGCGCACGCTGATGCGCCGGATGGCGTCCGCCATGCGTTCATTCGCAATGTCAAGAAAGCCCTGCAATATTTCCTCCGGGGAATTTTTCCCGCCGCCGTCCGCCGCAATTTTTTCCCGCAGCGCTTGCAGCCGCGCTTGGGCGGGATCCGCCCGCGCCGGCAGGCCAAAATAGCCCAAGTGAAGCCGGCCCAGCAGCAAATTGACATCCGTGATCGTCAGCGGCCCGCCCGCGCCGTAGCACGCCGGGCCCGGCTGCGCGCCCGCGCTTTCCGGCCCCACGAATAGCGCCCCGGCCCGCCAGCCGCAAAGCGAGCCGCCGCCCGCCGCCACCGACTCGATTTTCAGCGCCGGCGCGAGCAACACGGCCGGCCCGAGGGCATGGGTGGACTGGTATTCCAGTTCACCGTCCCAGCGTGCCACATCGGTGCTCGTGCCGCCCATGTCGAACGTCAGCACGCGTTCTAATCCCGCGGCCCGCGCCGCTGTCACCGCGCCGACCAAGCCGCCCGCCGGGCCGCTCAACAGGGTGTCGCACGGCCGGCACGCCGCCCGCGCCACCAGCCCGCCCGCGCTCGTCATCACGCGCAAACGTCCCCCGCCCAGCGCCGCCGCCACGCCGTCGAAATAGGCGTCCATCACGGGCGCCAGCGCCGCATTCACGACCGCCGTTTGCGCGCGCGACAAAATTTTAATGAACGGCGCGAGGCGCGAGGACAAGCTCACGTGCGGCACACCCAGGCCGCGCAGCACTTCGCCCACTTTCTCTTCGTGCGCCGCATTCACATCGGCATGCAGCAATGCGACCGCGGCCACCGTTCCCGTCGGCCACGCTTTCTTTGCCGCTTCAATCCGCCGTTGCAATTCTTGCGTCGCAAGCGCCCGCACCACCTCGCCCCGGGCGCCGAGCCGCTCCGGCACCTCAATGACAAATCGCGCCAGCGGCGGCGGCTTCACGATGTTCAACGCAAACAAATCCGGCCGGCGCTGGTCGCCGATTTCCAGCAAATCGCCGAAACCTTCTGTCACTAGCAGCACCACCGGCGCGCCGCGCTCCTCCAGCAGCGCATTCGTGCCGCGCGTCGTCGCCAGGCGCATGCTCATCGGCGGCAGCGGCCCGCGGCGCGGCGTGCCCGTCAGTACCCGCGCGCCCAGCACCGGCGCTTCCTCTCCCGAATCCAAAGTCAGCAACGCGCCAGCCCGCCAATTTTCCGGGGCGGGTTTCGCAAAACGCAAAATCCGCGGCTCCGCCGCAAAGGCCGTTATCTCAATGCGCGGGTGAGGCGCTTTTGCCAGTGCCGCCGTAAAACCCGCAAAAAACTCCTCCGGCCACTCGCCCGGGGGCAGCTCCACCCTCAGTTCCCGGTCATTGACCCGCGCCGCCAAGGTCGCCCGCACCGCGCCGGTCGAAAGCACCTTGGCCCGCCGCCATTGCCCATCCGGCCCGCGCCCCAGGCAGTCGGTGAACGTCCCGCCGGTGTCCGCGAGCATTTCCCACTCGGGCTGCGCGAGGTCG
>DASZWY010000155.1:0-5123 GCA_035546135.1 Opitutales bacterium | reverse complement strand
CAGGAGAAGGACGGCTGCCAAACCTGCGCGGCGGAAACGCCGGCGGAATTGCTGGCGGCGTGCCGCGCGGCGGGGTTGCGGCGCACGCATTTGCTGCGGCGGGTGCTCGAGGTGCTGCACGGGCGCGCGGCGCCGGTGAGCATCGTCGAATTGCTCGGGGCCAAGGGCGTGCGCGGGGTGTGCGACCCGGCGACGCTTTACCGGCTGCTGCAACGGCTGGAGGAAAAGGGGCTGGTGCGGCGCATTGGGCTGCATGAGCGCGCGGCGCATTACACGCTGCGGCGCGGGCAGCATCATCATGACTACGTGGTCTGCCGGAAGTGCGGCGACGTGGAGTTGCTGGAGATGGCGTGCCCGGCGGAAAAACTGGAACAGGAAGTGGGCCGGCGCACGGGGTTCACCGAAGTGGACCACGAGCTGCAATTCTACGGCGTGTGCCCGAAGTGCGGGAAGTGAGCGCAGGGGGCGGATGCTCAAGCGGCCACGATATTAATCTTAGCGGCATAGCCCAACTGACGAAGCAGTTTCTCGCAGTCTTCCCAAGCAAGGCCAAAGGCGCGTACGTCAGCCACACCCAGACGAGCAACCACGGTGGCGATACGGGAGGCCTGACTTTCCTCGAAGCGGCCGTCCATCATGGCATTTTCCGCCCATGCCACCAGTTCCGCGAGCGAAATGCGGCGGTGGAGGTAGGCGGCGATTTTGCCGGCGACGATCTTTTTCGTGATGGTCATAAGGATTGCTTTCTTTCGCGCGTGAATTCGTAGAGCGCGTAGCCGGCGAGGAGCCCGGGCCAGAAGCGGCAGGGGGTGCGCCAGTCGCCGGCGAGAAAGGCGCGGCGGGTGACGCGCGCACCGACGGCGGCGCAGAATTCCTCGATGTCGGCGATGGCGACAGGGTTGCTCGGGCGGCTTTTATACCACGCCTCGGGATAGACCTCGTTGCGCACGCGGCGGCCATGGACGAACATGTTCCAGCGGTTGAGCCAGAAGCCCTGGTTCACGAAGCCGACGGCGACGCGGCGGCCAATGGCGAGCGAGCGCTCGAGGACGTTCCAGGGCTGCGCGAGTTCCTGCACGGTGCGCGAGCAGACGACCCAGTCGAAGGATTGCTCGGGGTAGAAATTGAGGACGTCGAGGATGTCGCCCTGGTAGGCGGGGACGCCGCGCTCGACGCAGCCGATGACGGATTGCAGGTCGGCGTCCACGCCGACGACCCGGGCGTTTTTTTCGCGGAGGAGGTGTTCGAGCAGCAGGCCGCGGCCGCAGCCGAGGTCGAGGACGCGGCTGCCCGGGGCAATCCAGTCGCTCAGGAGATGCAGGTCGGTGTCCTGCTTGACCTGTTCGCGGTGGGTGCCGTTGGCGGGCGAAGTGAGGGAGGGAGCGGCGTCCATGCTCAATGCGCAGCATGGGCGAGGCGGCGCGGAGGGTCAAGCCGGGGGGCGAGGCGGTTGCTCAGCGTATTTCTTCCGTCCCTGGCGGGACTGCATTTTATGCTTTTTGCCTACCCACCGATAAATCGGTGGGCTACATTCTTTCGTCCCTCCAAGGAAACTAAAGCCGTTGGATAAGTTGAATTCGAAAGAGCGCGCGGACAATCAAGCCAGCAACAGCAGCGCCGGGGTTTCGAGGACGGACTTGAGGGCGGCGAGGTATTGGGCGGCGATGGCGCCGTCGATGACGCGGTGGTCGCCGGAGAGGCCGAGGACCATGCGGCGGCCGGGGACGACGTGGCCGTGGGCGTCGACGACGGGTTTGTTCAGCGTCGCGCCGACGGAGAGGATGGCGGCGTTGGGCGGGTTGATGATGCCGTAGAAGCCGGTGACACCGTACATGCCGAGGTTGGTGACGGTGAAGGTGGAGCCGGACATTTCGGCGGGCGTGAGTTTTTTCGCGCGGGCCTTGGCGATGAGGCCCTTGGCCTCGGCGGAAATTTCGCGGAGGCTCTTGCTGTCGGCGTCGCGGATGACGGGCGTGAGCAGGCCGTCGTCGATGGCGACGCCGAAGGCGAGGTGCACGCGGCCGTGGCGCGCGATGGTCTCGCCCTGCCACGAGCTGTTCGCGGCGGGGACGCGGCGGAGGGCGTCGACGGAAGCCTTCAGGATGAAATCGTTGACGGTGAATTTGCCGCCGCCTTTTTCGGGCGGGAGGTCGCCGAGGGCGGCGTTGAGGCCCTCGCGCAAATCCGCGAGCGGGCCGGCGTCGACTTCGATTTCGACGTAGAAGTGCGGGATGCCGTTGGTGGACTCGAGGAGGCGGCGCGCGATGGTGGCGCGCATGTTGGAAACAGGCAGGGATTCGTCGGAGCCGATGGGGCCGGTGAGCGAGGTGAGGCCGGAGCCGGAGGATTTGGCGGCGGGCGCAGGGCGCGGGTTGGCGGCGGCGGCGAGAACGTCGGCGCGGACAATGCGGCCACCGGGGCCACTGCCTTGCAGGCCGGCGAGGGTGACGCCTTTTTCCTCGGCCACTTTTTTGGCGAGCGGGGAGGCTTTGACGCGGGCGGATGGGGGAGCAGAAGTTTCGGGTTTGCGGTTTACCGTTTGCGGTTGAGGCGCGGGGGCGGCGGGTTTTGGCGCAGGAGCGGGTTTGGAGGCCGGCTCCTTGCTCGCGGCTCCCTGCTCTTTGCTTTTTTCCGCGGGCTTGGCGGGGGCGGGCGCGGCCTTGGGCGCGATGGTGGGCGCGGGCGGCGCGGCTTCGCCGGGCTTGCCGATGGCGCAGATGGGCGCGCCGATGGGCACCTGGCCGCCGGCGGCGACGTAGAGCTTAAGCATGACGCCGTCGGCAAAGCCCTCGACCTCCATGGTCGCCTTGTCGGTCTCGACTTCGCAAAGCTTGTCGCCGGAAGCGACTTTGTCGCCTTCCTTTTTGAGCCATTTAACCAGCGTACCGACCGTCATGGTATCGCTGAGCTTGGGCATTTCGATGATTTCAGCCATGGGAGGAAAGGCCAAGGCATAAGCGAGCGCGCGCGCGGCGGCAAAACAAAAAAGCCGCGGAGCGCCGAGGGCGACGCGCCCCACCCGACCGCTTATTGCCCGTTGCCGCCGGACAGTTGCAGGATGCTGTTGAGCTGCATCTTGGTCATCTGGCGCATGGCGGCCTGGTTTTGCTTGAAGGCTTCGAGTTGCGCGGGGTTGAGGAGCGTGGCGGCTTTCTCGGCGACGGCGGCTTGATACTTGGTCTGCTCGTCGAGGAATTGGTTGACGGCGGCGGAGTTGAGCACGGCGGGGTTGCCGAAATTGCGGTGGTCGTAGAAATTGACCGTGAAGGGGTAAGTATTGCGCGAGTCGTTGAGCATCGTGGCGAGTTGGTCGGAGGTGGCGGGGTCGAGGGCGTTGGCGCCGTCGAGGGATTGGGCGAACATGCCGACTTCAAGGCGCTCGGGCTCCTGCTGCGCGTAGGTCTGGTAGTAGGCGAAGTCCTGGTCGCTGTTGAGGAAGTCGTGGATTTTGGCGTCCTCGGCGGCCAGGCCTTCGCCGATTTGGCGGCCGAGCGCGGCGCGCTGGTCGGCGGGGAGCGTGGGGTCCATCATCTGCATGCCGAGGGTGACCTGGACCATTTGTTTTTCGAGCAGGAGCTTTTGCATGTAGTCGCGCTCGTCGGGGGCGAGCTTGAGGTGGTCGAGCAAGGCGGCGTAGGTGGTGTTGAGGATGGCGGTCTGCTGGGAGGAGATGATGTTTTGCAGCGCGGGGTTTTTGCCGATGGTTTGCAGTTCCTCCGTGGTGAAATTGCGTTTGCGGGCGGAGGGGTCGGTGCTAGTGGCGGCGGCTTTTTGGAGGCCGCCGGCCTGGCCGAGAAGGCTTTCGGCCTGCTTGCGCCAGTGGACGGCGTCGGCGGCGTAAGCCTTGGCGCTTTTGGTTTCAGTTGCGAGTTGCTGCTGCAAGTCGGCGACTTGCGCATGGAGGTCATCCAACTGACCGGCGGTGTGCGCGACCCAGCCGACGACGGCGGCGAAGAGGACGACCACCGAGAAGGTGAGCCAGCGATTGGTTTTTTTGGGGTTCATGGAATTGGACTTTGCCGAAGGTGAGAATCTTTACTACGAGAGCACGGAAATGAGGTGGCGGAGTTCGGCGTCGATCTCGGACGGGCTGGAGACGGTCTGCGCGATTTCCTGGCGGAAGAGTTCGCGGAAGCGCTTGCGCAGGCGGTGGACGGCGACGCGGAGCGCACCTTCGCCCTGGCCGAGTTGGGCGGCGAGTTCGACGTAGGGGACTTCGCCGGCGTCGCCGGTGAGAAAAACCTTGAGGGCGTCGAAGTCGCGGGTTTTGCCGGCGGTGGCGTATTCGGCGCGCAGGCGGGCGATGGTCTGCTCGATGAGTGTGAGGGCCCAGCGGCGCTCGAAGATGCGGTCGGCGCTGAGTTCATCGGCCGGCTCGGCGTGGTAGCGGCGCTCGGCGGTGTCGAGGTTGAGGGAAAAGACGTGCTGGCCGCCGCCGCGTTTTTGGGCGCGGCTGCGGTCCCACTCGTTGGCGCAAAAACGCTGGAAGGCGACGAGGAGGAAGGTGCGGAAGCGGCCCTTGTCGCGCGCGGCGCCGCGGAGAAAATCGTTTTCGAGCAGGCGGGTGAAGAAGGCTTGGGTGAGGTCCTCGGCGTCGGCGGTGGAGTGGCCGCGGCGGCGGACGTAGGCGTAGAGGGGGTACCAGTAGGCGCGGCAAAGTTCCTCGAGGGCGCGGGCGGCGTCGGGCGAAGATTTGCGACCCGCGGCGAGGACCATCGTCCAGCGCGTGGTGGCGAAGCGGGCGCGAGGGGCGGCCGGGCGCGGGGGGGTATCGGCGAGCGTGCTCATCCGGAGCAGGCGCAGTGAAGCAGAGAACCGCGGGGGGTTCAATGCTCGGCTATCATCGGTTGATAGCCGGAGGAGCCGGGGCCGAGGAGGTTGCGCAGGCGGGCGGCGAGGAGGTAGTGGCCGCCGTTGCGGTAGACTTGGAAAGAGAGGTGGGTGCCGGGATCCCATTCAAAATCGAGGGGGCCGGAAGCGCTGTATTTGAGCCAGTTCAGCTTGGTGTAGTTGTTGATGGCGGTGACGATGTCGCCGTCGCGCAGGCCGGCTTCGGCGGCGGGGGTGTTTGGCTCGACATGGGCGACGACGGCGTCCTGCTGCGGGCCGAGCAGGGTGAAGAC
>DASZWY010000154.1:0-12327 GCA_035546135.1 Opitutales bacterium | reverse complement strand
TTCAACCCAATGGCCCCGTTGCGCGCCACCGCCAGAATGATGTGCACCGGCTTTTGCATTACTCCGCCGGCTTGTACCGGTAGCCCACGCCGTGCACCGTCATGATGGTGCCGTCGTCCTCGCTCTCCGGCTCGATTTTTTTCCGCAATTGCGCAATGTGCTGGTCCAGCGTCCGCGTCGTGCCGAGGTAGTCGATGCCCCACGCCTGGTCGAGCAGGTATTGGCGCGACAACGCCTCGTTCGGCTTGTGCATGAACAGCTCGATGAGTTTCAGCTCCCGCGGCGTCAGCGTGAACACCTGGTCGCCGCGCCGCGCCTCAAATTGTTTCGAGCGAATCGTCGCGTGGCCAAATTGGAATTCCTCCGGCAGCGGCGCCGGCGCGCCCTCGCCGCCCACGTGCGCCCGCCGCAGCGCCGCCTGCACGCGCGCCAGCAATTCGCGCACGCCAAAGGGCTTGGTGATATAATCGTCCGCGCCGAGTTCCAGCCCCACCACCTTGTCTATCTCCTGGCTCTTCGCCGTCAAAATCAGCACGGGGGTCTGCGCGTCCCGCTTGCGAATCTCCCGGCACACGTCGTAGCCGCTCATCTCCGGCATCATCAGGTCCAGCAGCACCAGGTCGAACTTCTCCTGCTTGAACAATTTCAGCCCGTCCGCCCCGTTGGGCGCCTGCGTTACCTCGTAGCCCTCGCTCTCAAGGATGTCCACGATGCCGCGGCGGATGTTCGCGTCGTCTTCCACAACCAGGATTTGGCGGTTTTTCACCCCGCCACCATAACCCCTGCGCCCCCCGATGAAAAGCCCGCAAAATGGCGGCTACTTCTTGTGGTTCACCCACCAGGCGGGCCGCTCGGCGGCCGGCGGGTCGGGTGCGAGCGCGCGCGCGATCTGGTCGATTTTCGGCCTGACCAGAAAATAGAACGCCGCCGCAAGCACGATGACGACCCCCAGGGTTATATACAGCCACCAAGGTTTCTTCTGTTCCGCAAACGGGTCGGCCAGCGACCGCTGTGCGCCTGGCGGCAATATCGGCATGTTCGTCAGCGACCGCCCAAACGGCACGTTCATCTTCGCCACATTGTTGATTGCCCAGCCATTCGCGTCCAGCAGCGGCCCGAGGTTGCGCTTCCGCAGTTTCATGTACGCCAGCAGCATCGACGGGCACGAAATCAGCAGCACGATGCCCATCATGATAAACGGAATTTCCCACATCGGCTTGTTGAAAATCGCCGCGACCCACGTGCCCACCGCGCCCAGCAGCGTCGTCAGCACCAGCCCGATGGCCGCGAGCATCCCGGGATCAATCTTGCTCGGTGGCGGCGGGGGTGGGGGGGCTTTTTCCAAGTCCGACACCACCTGCGCCCGTGCCGCGATTTTCTGCTGCGCCGCCGTGTCCAGCGCCGCCATGCGCTTGGCAATCTGGTCCTCGATCAGTCGCGACATCTTTTTGTACGGCGACCAGAACGCCTGCCGCACGCTGATGGGGTTCGCCACGATCTTCACAATCGTCGCGTCCCAGTCCAGCCCGCGCCGGTCGTAAAACACGCCGTTGCGCCCAAGGATTAAATTGTCCGAGTCGCCGTCGGTGAACACCGCGACAATCTGCCGCTTCGCGCCCCCCGCCCGCGCCAAATCGCAATACGCCAGAAATCCGCCCGCCAGATAGGCCAGCGTGCCGTGCCGCGTGCTGTCCGTCACCTCGATGCATAATTTGCAACTGCGGTTGTCGAGGTAAAGGGTGCCGCTTTGGAACAGCGCCCACTTGCGCCCGTAAAAATCCGCGAAGTTCACGAAGTTCGTCACCAGCTTGTATAAGTCCTTTTGGAAGCGCACCAGCTTCTCCACCGCCGCAAATTGGTCGAACTCGCCCGCCAGCGCCGCGTCGCGCGCCATCAGCTCCGCCAGCCGCGCCTGCGCGCCCGACTGCAGCAACTCGCGCACCCGCGGCACGCCCAGCGCCGCCGCGGCCGTCGCCGGTTTGCTCTTCATCCACTCGTCGAACGCCGCCAGCTTCGCCAGCACCGCGGCCCAATCCGCCTCGCTCAAGCTCGTGCGCCCGCCGCCGACGAGCGGTTCAATCGCCGTAATCTTCAGTTCCGCCAGCGCGTCCGCCCACGCCGGATTCACCGCGCCCGTCAGCGGCAGCGCCGCGCCCGCCGCCACCCGCGCCAGCGGCAAATTCGCCGCCTCCTGCGCCGTCAGCGAAATATTTTTCGCCGCCAGCGCGAGAAAGTCCTTGTCCTCCGGATTCAGTGCCGCCCCGGCCCGCGCGTCGTATGCCGCCAGCCGGCACCGCCCGAAAAAGTCGTTCACTTTCGCCTGCACCGCCTTGACCGCCGCGTCCGCGCGCACCGTGCGCTCATAGCCCAGCGGCGTCAGCTTCGCATCCGCTTCGCCCTTTGCCGCCCAGTCCGACAGCGTTTGCCCCTCGGTGAAAAATTGGTCCAGCTTTGCCCGGTCCAGCCCCGGCTTGCCGCTGCGGTCCACCACCGGCCCCATCACCCCCAAAATGTCCGTGAAGGCCTGCCGGTCCGCCGCGTCGTCCACTGCCTCCGCAATCACCACGCCGTCACCGTTGAATTTCGTCTCCGCCAAAAGTTTTACCGTGTCCGACACGTCCTCAAGTGCTATCGCCGCCGCGCCCGTCTTGCCGAGGCTCGCGAGTATCCGCTGGGCGCCGGCCAGAATATGGGCGTCCTTGATCGCCGCGAGCGCCACCGTGTCGCCCCCGCGCAGCAAATCGCCCGGATCTTTGAGTGCCGCGCCCACCCACTGCAGCGCCGCCAGCAATTCCGGCGGGCGGATGCGCCCGTCGTGGTCCGTGTCAATCAAGTCCGCCGTCTTTTCGTCGAACTCGACGCCGCGCGTGGGCACCGCCAGCGTCATCCACAATTTCTGGTCGAGCTGGCCCAGGCTCAGCAAGTCCGCCCCGTCGCGGAACATGACCTGGTCCACCCCGCCAACGCGGAAAAATTTCCAGACATGCGCAGGTTCGGCATTCATGCAATAGGAACGTGAAGCGGCGCAACCGGGCCGCAGCGCTTCGGACGATAACCATTGGCCTCCCCCTTGAAAAGGAAGAAGCGACTGCATCCATCGTCCCCTTTCCCGCTTGCTGGAGGCTGGATTGACACCCCCGCCTCCTCTGGTACCATCAAGCCTGAGCTCGACCCCGTTTAACTCCGTTCCACCCCCGGACGGGTGTTTATGTTTCTTTCGCACCGCATCTTTTGGCCGGTTCCGGCCGCGTGGGCGGGCGGCTTGTTTCTCGCCGTCCTCGTTTCCCCCGCGCGCGCCAACGCGCCCGCCAGCGCCATCGCCGCCGGCGCCAATGTCACCCTTGTCGACAACGGCAACGGCACCATCACCCTTGCCAACGGCCTCCTGTCCGCCGTCATCAAAAAATCCAGCGCGCAAATCCTCAAGCTCACCTACAATAACGTCCAAGTCACCGATGGCGGCACCTCCTCCAACAACGCCTTTTACTGGCAGGGCAGCGACCAAAACGGCAGCGAGCAAATCCCCGCCAACTGCACTTACTCCGTCGTCGCGGACCCCGCCTCCTCCAGCGGCAACTTCGCCGACATTAGCCTCGCGCAAACTTACCCCAACAGCGGCGCCACCACCAACGACCCCGTGGATTCCGATTTTCACTTCTCCCTCTTCCGCGGCGCCACCGGCATTTACGTCACCGAAATTATCACCCGGCCCGCCGGCACCGCCGCCTATCCTTCGGGTTATCCCGCCGGCGTCGCCAACCCCTACAGTTTTACCTGCAAACTCGGCACGGATGTCTTCGACTGGCTCAGCCTCGATGCGCTGCGCAATAAATTGATGCCCACCGTCGGCGACTGGAATAATGGCACCACGGGCATCAATGCCGCCCCCAAGGAGGTCGAGCTGATGACCACCGGCGCCCTCGCCGGCCAGTTCGAGTGCAAATACGATTACTCCGGCGACCTCGGCTCCGTCACCGCCTGGGGCTGGAGCAGCGATGTCAGCAACACCGGCATCTGGATGATCGCGCCCAGTCATGAATACTACACCTGCGGCCCCCTCCATCGCGAAATCCTCCCGCAAATCATGCTCATCAACAATCCCTTCAACGGCGGCCACTACGGCTTCACGGCCGACCTTACCTTTACCGCTGGCGAAACCTGGACCCGCGTTTACGGCCCCTTCCTCGTTTATCTGAACAAAGTCGCGCCCGGCACCCCCCACGCGCCTGCCGCGCTGTTTGCTGACGCTCAGGCCCAGGCCGCGGCCGAGCAAGGCGCGTGGCCCTATTCCTGGTTTCAAAATCCCGCCTATGTTCAAGCTTCGGGCCGCGGCGCCGTCACGGGCCGCATCGTCATCAACGATGCCGGCAATCCTTTCGCCTCGCCTGCCGGCCTCTGGGTCGGCATCGCCCAGACTCCACCGTCCACCATCGGCAATTCCGACTTCCAGCTTTTCGGCAAAAATTATCAGTTCTGGGTCAAGACCGCCGCTGACGGCACTTTCACCATCCCCCACGTCATCGCCGGCAACAATTATAACCTCTACGCCTTTGGCCCGGGCGCCATCGGCCAGCTCGAGCTGGATAATTTCGCCAACGTCACCGCCGGCGCCACCACCGCGCTCGGCAATGTCACCTGGACTCCCGCCGGTGTCGCCGCGCGCATCGGCCCGACGGTCTTTGAAATCGGCGTGCCCGACCGCGACTCCACCGAGTTCCTCCACGGCGCCGATTACTGGCATGGCAACCTCGGCAACGCCACCAACCCGGCTTCCAACTGGGGCCAGTTTCAAAATTATCCCGACGATTTTCCCGGCGGCGGCCCCAGTTACACGGTCGGCCAAAGCCGCTGGGACACGGATTGGGACTACGTGCAGCCCGCCGTTTACAACGCCACCAGCGGCAACTACGACGGCTCGACCTCGACCATCCATTTCACGCTCCCGCAGGCTCCCGCCGCCAACTCCACCGCATCCATTTACATCGCCCAGGCCGCCAATTACGCCGGCCCGATCATCGTCACCGTCAATGGCGTCGTCAACGGCGGCAGCACCGCGCATGTGCTTTCTGATGTCGGCAACGCCACCGATCCGCTCGCCATCTCCAACAGCACCGTCGCCAGCACCGGTTACTTCGCCAAATATTCCAGCACCACCATGATTCGCATGGGCTCGCACGGCATCTGGTCGCAAAACCGCCTGATTTTCCCCGGCAGCGCGCTCCATCAGGGCAACAACACCATCACCATCAACATGCGCAAGGGTGGCTACTTCGCCAACAGCGCCTTGTATGATTATCTCCGCCTCGAACTCACCGGCTTCGTCCCCGCCACGCCTGTCAGCGCGACGGCCACCGCCGCGGCCGGGCAGGTGGACCTCTCCTGGTTCGCCGTTCCGGGCGCGGCCAGTTACACCATCCAGCGGGCCGGCGCCGCCAACGGCACATTCAGCACCCTCGCCACCGTCGCCGGCCCCGTCGCCGGCTCCGGTTCCGCCAACGCCACCTATACCGACAGCGCCGTTACCAACGGCATCACTTACTATTATAAAATACTCGCCAATTCCCCCGCCGGCTCCAGCGCGGCCCTTGCCACTTCCGGCGCCCGGCCCGTTCAGACGTTTGCCCAGTGGATTGCTGCCGCGTTGCCCGGCCAGACCAGTCCGGCCGTCATCGGCCCCGCCGCCAACCCTGCCGCCGACGGCCTCGGCAACCTCCTCAAATATTTTCTCGCGCTCGACCCCGCCGCCGCGTCAATCCCGCCCTCCGCGGTGTCCGTTGCGCCCGACGGCCAAGGCCGCCTTGTCCTCACTTTCCGCATGGCGAAAAATCTCACCGGCGTTTCCTATCAAATCCAGCAATCCGCCGATTTGGTTAACTGGACCGACACCGGTCTCACCGGCGCCGTCCAGCAAGACCTTGGCGATGGTTATCTCATGCAAGCCATCGTCCCCCCAGGGTCCGACCCGCTCTTTCTGCGTCTTTGGGTCAGTCTCTCACCTTAAATTTTTTTGCGCAGCTTCGGTCAATTCGCGCGCGGCGGCTTGGGGCCGGCTGTTTTTCCTGCCCGCCCGCTAAAGCGATTCCCCCAAACGCCACTTAGCTTGGGTAAAATATCCGTAAACTTCCGTCCAAAATCGGGCAAAATTTTCAACCTGGGTTTAGGTTTTGGACAACCGACATTAACTCAACCCTCAACCCATTCCGACCATGCTTCGCTACACTCTCATCTTCCTGATTGTCGCCTTAATCGCTGGAGCCCTGGGCTTCTGGGGCGTCGAAGGCGTCGCCGCCATGATCGCCAAGGTGCTGTTCATCCTGTTCCTGGCGCTCTTCGCGATTTCCTTACTCGCTTCCCGCCGCACGCCGCCGGTCGTCTGAAATTTTTTTCAGGCTTCCCGACCAGTACGGCCGGTTGTGGCGCGGCGTGGTTCGTCGCGCCGATGCGCCGTTTATAGTCACCCTTAACTTATCTTCGCCATGCAAAAGACCCAATCCCTCCTCGATGTCCTGATTGAGGAAATCAAGGACCTCTACAGCGTGGAAACCCAGTTGCTGCGCGCGCTCCCGCGCCTCATCCGGGCCGTGGGCGACCGCGCCTTCAAGGCCGCGCTCACGCAGCATCTCTCCCAAACCAAGGGCCATGCCGCCCGTCTGCAGGAAGTCGCCGACCTCCTCGGCATCGCCCCCACGGGCGGAATCTGCCAGGCTATGCAGGGCATCCTGGCCGAAGCCGACGACCGTCTTGACCGGCATCCCTTCGGCGAAGCCCGCGACGCCAGCCTCGTCGGCATCGCCTCAAAAATCGAGCACTACGAAATCGCCGGCTACGCCAGCGCCCGCACCCTCGCGCAAGTGCTCGGTCACCACAAGGTCGCCGAGCTGCTCCAGTCCACCCTCGACGAGGAATCCGCCCAGGACCACGACCTCACCGGCCTTGCCGACCTCGTCAACTCCCGGGCGGAGTCGCCGCACGGCCAACTCACCGTCGTTTCGTAATCTTCCCGTCCAAGCACGGGGGCAGGGCGCTTGCCTCACCCTGCGCCACCATTCCAACCGGAGGAACGTGTCATGTCTCGCGGCAGCAAAGCCAAATACACCGCCAAACAAATCCGCCAAGCCCATCATATCGAACAGGGCTACGAAGACCGCGGCGTCGGCGTCCGCACCGCCAAAAAACGCGCCTGGGCCACCGTCAATAAAATCTCCGGCGGCGGTCGCAAAGGCGGACGCCTCGCTTAGGCCGCTTCCCTGCAGTGGTTTCGCGGTAGCGTTCGCGTTGCCGCTGCCCTGCGGCTCGATTCGACGACGGGCGGCGGTCAGTGCCGGTCATTTTTCCTCGCTTGGTCACAAACGTAAATCCACCGTAAATCCGCGCCTCCCACCGGCATTCTCCGTGCCCAGGGGATAAATCATCCCTAGCGCGCTCCGTGAATTTGACCGTCCGGTCCCGCAGCCCGGGCGGTCGCCGCCGGCAGCCATGGCCGCTGGCGTTTCCGAGCGGGAGCGGAATCCTCCGCTCCCGCTCCTTTTTGCCCGCCGCGCAAACGCGGGGCGGCGCTTTATGATAAAATATATATAGTTATAAAATAATATTTTAGTCCGCAAAACGCCCTTGACGTGCACGCCTGTGCAATGGTAAACATAGGGGCACCATGAAGGACCTCACTCTCCGCCAGCAGGAAATCCTCGGCTACATCCAGTTGCACAACCGCGAGCAGGGCTACTGGCCCAGCATTCGCGACATCCAGACGCATTTCAAGTTCGCCAGCACCAACGCCGTCATGGGCCACCTCCGCGCCCTCGAGCGCAAGGGCGCCATCTCCCGTGTCCCCGGCCAGGCCCGCGCCTTTCGCGTCACCCATTCCCTCGACGAAAGCGCCCCGCCCGAGCAATCCTTCGAGGTGGTCGACATTCCCGTCTACGGCAGCATCGCCGCCGGCTATCCCGACGGCGTCGAGCCCGGCGGCGCCATTGGCCGCCTGCAAATCGACGTCAACACCGCCGGCATCCGCCGCGCCCGCCGCGCCTTCGCCCTCAAAGTCCGCGGCGACAGCATGATCGACGCCGCCATCAACGACGGCGACATCGTCATCTTCGAGCAGGCCCCCGCCAAGGATGGCGACATCGTCGCCGCTCTTATCGACGGCGAGACCACCCTCAAGCGCTTCGTCCAAAAACCCGGCCGCCACCCCTTCCTCAAAGCCGAGAAT
Source organism: Opitutales bacterium (assembly GCA_035546135.1). Taxonomy (GTDB): domain Bacteria; phylum Verrucomicrobiota; class Verrucomicrobiia; order Opitutales; family JABDGR01; genus JABDGR01. The sequence goes on along the minus strand of DASZWY010000154.1, from coordinate 4,118 downwards.
CCCCATTACCCGCAACTCCACCCGGTCAGCGAGCTCGTCATCCAAGGCATCGCCAAAGCCGTCGTGCGGAGCTTGTAGCCCGGCCGCGTGCTTGCCAAAGCTGCGGGTGTGGGCCATGCTTTCGTCATGGCGACCGCCACTCGAGAGCTTGCGCCCGTGTCATGGAAGCGCATGATTCGCGCCGTGGAAAAGGTGCGGGAACGTCTCTTGCGCGCGGCGCTGGCCTTGCAGTCCGCGGGCGTTCCCTACGCGGTCGCGGGCGGCAATGCCGTCGCCGCGCATGTGTCCAAGGTGGATGAGGCCGCGGTGCGCACCACCCGCGATGTGGACATTCTCCTGCGCCGCACGGATTTGCCCGCCGCCGTCCACGCCTTGGCTGCGGCTGGGTTTATCCATCGGCACGTCGCGGCCCTTGGACAGCCCGGCGGCATGGATGTTTTTCTTGATGGCCCCGAGGCGGGCATTCGCGACGCTCTGCCCATTGTTCCCGCCGGCGAAAAAATTCGGCCGGACTACGCCTTGCCCGCACCGGATGTCACCGAATCGGAATCCGCCGACCAATTTCGTCTCCTAACGCTGGCCGCCTTGGTGCGGATGAAGCTGACCAGCTTTCGCGACAAAGACCGCACCCACTTGCGCGACTTGATCGAACTCGGCTTGGTGGACGCGGCCTGGACGCGGCAACTACCGTCGGCGCTGGCGGCCCGGTTGCAGCAATTGCTCGATAATCCGGAGTGAGGGTTGTTCTTTCGCCCGTTCAAATCTCATACGTAATCTCCGCATTCGCGCGGACGGGCGCGGGCTGGGCCTGGTCATAGAAGAGGCGCACGTCGGGCTTGGTGGCGAGGAGTTCGCGGGCGCGTTGCAGCGCGCGGCGGGTCGAGATGGTCGGATTCGTCTCGAGCGGGAAAATATTTTCCTCGCCGAGCCGCTCGAGGATGCCGCTGTTGCGCAGCACGCGGATGACTTCCTCGTTGCACCCGCTGATGAAGAGGTGCCGCCCGGTTTTTTCCAGATAATCGTGGAACGCGTCGAGCGCCATCACCGTCGACGCGTCAAGGTGCCGCGCGCTCCGCATGCGCAAAATGAAAATCCGGATGTTCTGGTCCTCGGCCAGCCGCCGCATCTGATTTTGAAACAGGTCCGCCGCGCCAAAATACAGCGCGCCCTCCACGTGGATGATGGAAATTTGCGGGTTGAGCCGCTGGCCCGGCGTGCGCAGCTCGACGAGGTGCCCGCCGTCGCTGAAGGTGTATTCCGCCAGGTGTGGCATGCTCGATTTTTGCAGGAAAATCGCCAGCGCCACGCCGATGCCGACGTAAATCGCCGTGTCCAGCTTCACGAACAGCGCCACCGCCAGCGTGACGAAGAACACCACCGCGTCCGACTTCGTCGCCCGCGTCGCGATGCGGATTTGCGGCCGGTTGATCAGCTTGTAGCCCACGCGCACCAGGTGCGCCGCCAGCGCCGCCAGCGGAATGTAATTAAAAATCGGCGTGAAAAACAGCAGGATGACCAGCACCACCCCGCTGCTCAGCATCGACGACAGTTGCGACGCCGCGTTGCACTGGTAGTTCACCGCCGAGCGCGTGAACGACGACGACCCCGGCGGCACGCCAAACAGCCCCGCCGCGATGTTGCCCGCGCCCATCCCGAGCAATTCCTGGTTCGGGTCGAGGTGCTGTCCGCTCTTCGCCGCCAGCGATTTGGTGATCGCCGTCGCCTCCAGCATGCCGATGAGCGCGATGGCCAGCGCCGTGTTGATGAGCCGCGGCAAAATCGCCCACTGCGCCGCCAGCGACGGCAAATGGCTCAACTCCGGCAGCGTCGCCGACAGCGCGCCTTCGTCCTTCACCAGCAAAAACGGCACGTCCGGATGCGCCCACGCAAACACGCGCGCCGCCACGCCGAGCAGCGCGAGTCCAATCAGCGCCTCGGGCCAATGCGGGCGAAAGCGTTGCACCAGATAAAAAATCAGCAGCGTCACCGCGCCGATGCCGATGGCCCACGGCGAAATCAGGCCGCTCGCCGCCGCGTCCACCGTGTCGCGCAAATCGGCGAGAAACGGCTGCCCCGGCGCGCTTTCAAACCCCGCCCAGTTGTGCAGCTGGCTCGCCATCAGCAGCACGCCGATGGCGGTCGTGTAGCCCACCACCACCGAACGCGAGATGAACTTCGTCACCTCGCCAAAATTGCACAGCCCCGCCGCAAACTGCGCCAGCCCGATTAAAAACGCCAGATACGCCGCCAGTTGCAGCGGGTGCAGCCCCAGGTCCGGGTTCGCCGCAATCGTCGCCGCCGTGATGAGCGACACCGACGTCGTCGGCCCGAACACGTGGTGGTGCGACGAAAAAAACCACGCGCTCACGAACCCGCCCACCACCACCGACGTAATCACCGTCATCGGCGGCAGGCCCAAAATCAGCGAAAACCCGATCGCCTGCGGGATCGACACCAGCGTCAGCGTAATCGCCGCCATCAAGTCCCGCCGGAACGCCGCGCGGGAGTAATGCCGCATCTCGCCCAGAAACGGCAGCCGCACGCGCGGCAGGCGCATGCGCCAGGCAGAGGGCAGGGTGGTGGCGGACATGGGTACGGCTCCCGAACTCTATGAAGCAAAGCTAGCAAACACAAGAACAGGCCGCGCACCCGGTTGTGACATTTTTGTCGCACGCATTTTCGGCTTTCATCCACCACCCCTTCTGCTTCATCCTCTCCCCCTCATGCCCAAAGTCGACCTCGACCTCGTCAAAGTCATCCTCCAGCGCCACGAGCTGGACGTGCGCCAGGTCGCGCGCATCCTCGAGGAAATCAACCAGGAGGTCGCCGCCATGGTGGACGAGGACAAGCCGCCACCCGTCAAAAAGCAGTATGTCATCCTCGTGTCCGATCCGCGCGGCCACCTCGACGGCAAGGACTTCACCGGCTGGGTCGTGCAAATCCCCGAGGAAGCAGGCGTCGCCGGCACCGAGGAACGCCTGCTCAAGGCCGCGGGCGATTTCAACACCTCGCCCAAGGGCCGCCGCCTCCCCGTGAAAAGCGTCGCCGAAATCTGCGAGCACGTCCCCGCGCGCTTTCTTAAAGAGCAGGAGGTCTGGGTGCGCACCAAGGAGCCGGTCTATGTCCTTGCCACGGCCAACAAATTGCCGAAGCTCGTCGGTCAGGCCAAAGGCAACCGCGACGACGAATAATCCTGGGATGTCGGCGCGGCGGCTTTATTGTTGTATTGTTAAAAGATGCGAAGCCACTCTGCTCGCCTCAGCGCGACCTGGCGGCCTTCGAAGAACCCCAGCAATTCAACAATCGAGCAATACAACCATTTCTGTCTAGCACACCAAGCTCGCGAAGTCCGTAAAGCTCGCGTCAAACCCGCCCGGCAGGCCCTTGGAGACCACCGCCACGGCGTCGTGCGAGTGCAGCGACTCCAGGTGCGCGCACACGATTTGAAAATCGCGGATGCGCCGGTCCGCGTCGAGGCGCTCGTAGAGCAGCCGCGCGGCGTCCTCGACAAACTTCGGGAACGCGCCGTTGAGCTCGGCAAACGCCTGCTCGTCCTCGCGGCGCACCAACACCTGCGTTTCTGTTTGCAGCGCCTGCCGGCAGTGCGCGTGCAAATCCTCGATGGCCAGCGTCGCGCCCGGCTGCACCTCGACGCTCAGCCGCGCCTTGCTGCGCTGCGAATGCGGGATGCCGTACACCGCGCGCGCGTCCCGCGCGTGCTCGGTCAGTTCCGCCGAGCACGGGCAGGCCGACGAATACACAAAATCAAAATGGATATACTGGCGGAACCAGTTGAGGTCGCAAATCGAGCCTTCGTAGGCGACCTGATAGTATTGGTAGCCCGCCAGCCCGCTGCGCAGGCTGGGCCGCAGCAGCGGATAGTGAAAGGCGATCTTCAGCCGGCCGCGCGTCGTGTTCAGCTCCTGCTTGTAGCGCAGCAAAATTTCCTCGAGTAAATTGGGCGTGAACACGCGGTCCTTGAATTCGTAGAACCCGCGCATGATGCGCGACATGTTGATGCCCTTCTGCTCGCTCGGCAGCGCCACCGTGCCCGTCACCGTCGTTTCCAGCGTCGCCTGCGTGTTCTCCGCCGTCAGGTAGCGCAGCGGCAGGCGAAA
>DASZWY010000153.1:0-26228 GCA_035546135.1 Opitutales bacterium | reverse complement strand
GGGCTATTTTATCTTGGCGAGGGCTTCCTCGCGCGAGGCGTAGAGCGGGAAGAGGCTGGTGAAGCCGGAAATTTCAAACACCTGGCGCACGGTCGGCGCGAGGGCCGCGAGCGCGATGGTGCCGTTGATTTTCTTGAACTGTTTGGCGGCGGTGAGCAGCACGCGCAACCCGGCGCTGGAAATGTATTCGAGGTCCTTGAAGTCAATCAGCACCTTGGCCTGGCCCGCAGTGGCGAGGTTGTTCAATTCGGCCTCGAGCTGGGCATGCGTGTTGATGTCGAGCCGGCCCTTGAGGCTCAGGATGACGATGCTGTTGACGTTTTCGGTGCGGATTTCCACGGAGATTCCAGAGTTGGCGGGGTTGCGTTAAAAGCGAGGGTGGGCCGACAGTTTTGGTTTGTCCCCCACCGTTAGCAAGCCTGAAAGGGCGAAGGGCGAAGGATTGGATTGACGGGGATAAAGCGGGAAAGACAATCAAAAATGACCATGCCCAAAGCGGCCATTCGAGAGTTGCTCACGCAACTGGAAATCGCCCGCAATCAGGAATATCTCGCGATCCCCTGATTTTGAGAAACTTTTCTCCGAGGGCCAGGAGATCGAACGAATGCTCGCCAGTCTGATTGCCAAGCTCAAGGCCCGTGGACAAAGCTGATCAACCCCTTCGCCCTAATCTTCCCTCACTCCCACTCAATCGTCGCCGGAGGTTTCGACGAAATGTCCAGCACCACGCGGCTGACGCCGCGGACTTCGTTGGTGATGCGGCTGGAGATTTTTTGCAGCAGGTCGTGCGGCAGGCGCGTCCAGTCCGCCGTCATCGCGTCCACGCTCTCGACCACGCGCACGGCGATGACCCAGGCGTAGTTGCGCTCGTCGCCGACGACGCCGACCGATTTCACCGGCAGAAACACGCAGAAGGATTGCCAGACCTTCCAATACCAGCCGGATGCCATCATCTCTTCGTGGAGGATGGCGTCGGCCTCGCGCAAAATTTCCAGTTTGTCCTCGGTGACTTCGCCGAGCACGCGCACGCCCAGGCCCGGGCCGGGGAAGGGCTGGCGCCAGACGACTTCGCGGGGCAGGCCGAGTTTCTTGCCGACTTCGCGCACTTCGTCCTTGAACAATTCGCGCAGCGGCTCGACGAGCTTGAGCTTCATGCGCTCGGGCAAGCCGCCGACGTTGTGATGGCTCTTGATAACCGCCGCGGGGTTGTTGCCGATGGAGACGGACTCGATGACGTCGGGATAAAGCGTGCCCTGGCCGAGGAAATCGGCGTGGCCGATGGACTTCAGCGATTCCTCAAAAACCTCGACGAACGTGTAGCCGATGATCTTGCGCTTCGTTTCCGGGTCGGAGACGCCTTTGAGTTTGTTCAGGAACAGCGCGCCGGAATCCGCCACCCGCAAATCGATGCGAAAATGCTTTTTGTAGAGGTTCACCACCGCCTCGCGCTCGCCCTGGCGCAGCAGGCCGTTGTCCACGAACACGCAGGTGAGCTGGCGGCCGATGGCCTTGTGCAGCAGCGCGGCGGCGACGGACGAGTCCACCCCGCCGCTCAGGCCGAGGATGACGCGGCTCTTGCCCACTTGCGCGCGGATGTCCTTCACCGCGCGGGCGATGAATTCGCCCATCGTCCAGTTGCGCTTGGCCTTGCAGACGCCGAAGAGGAAATTTTTGTAAACCTCGGTGCCGCGCTCGGTGTGGAAGACCTCCGGGTGGAACTGGATGCCGTAGAAATTGCGCTGGCGATCCTCGATGGCGGCATAGGGCGAATTTTCGGTGGTGCCAATCGCGGCAAAACCCGGCGGCAGTTTGATCAGGCGGTCGCCGTGGGAATTCCACACCCGCAATTTTTTCGGCAGGCCGGCAAAAAGCCGCCCGGCCTTTTTGATTTTGAGCGTGCCGTGGCCGTATTCGCGGTGGTCGCTCTTGGCGACGCGCCCCTTGAGCAAATAGCCCATCAACTGGATGCCGTAGCAGACGCCGAGCACCGGCACGCCGAGCTCGAAGATGGCGCGGTCGGGCATCGGGGCGTCCTGGGCGAACACGCTGCTCGGCCCGCCGGAGAGGATGATGCCAATGACGCCTTCGGCGCGCAGGGTGGCCGCCGGGGTGGTGAAATGGTAAATCTTCGAGTAGACTTGGCACTCGCGGATGCGCCGCGCAATGACCTGCGTGTATTGCGAGCCGAAGTCGAGGACGGCGATGGTGGCCGGGGCGGTCATGGGGAGGGCGGAGGCTAGAACTTTAATTTGGAGTTTTCAAAGCCGCAATTTGGGCAGGGGGCGTTGACCTCGCTGCGCGGGGCGGAATAGAGGCGCCCGCATTTCAGGCAGTGGCGCAGGGACTGGGCGCGCTCGTGGGTGTAGGCGCGCTGGTCGCGCTGGTCGTAATAAATCCACAGCGACAGCACGAGGGTGATGCCAAAGGCCATGCTCGTGAGGAGGAAAGTGCTGAAATCAACGTGGAACAAAGAAAAAATGAAAAGAGGAAGGGTTGAAAACGCAGCGGGCGGCGTGCCATTTCTGGCTGCGCCGCCCGCTTGCAGGGAAAAGGACCGCGCATGGGGCGCGGCGGCAAAGGCTGGGTTAGGTTTTGGCCTCGGGTGTCGGCGCCGCGGTTTCGGCGGCGGGCGCGGCGGCGGCTTCAGCGGCCGGGGCCGCCGTCTTGGCGGTCTTCTTGCTCCCTTTGGCCTTGCCCTTGCCGGCACCCTTGCCGCGCTTGGACTTCTTGTAGCCCTCGTCGCTGGCCGGGATCAATTCGATGAGCGCCATTGGCGTGGCGTCGGAGCTGCGCGGGATGAGCTTGTAAATGCGGGTGTAGCCGCCGGCGCGGTTCAGGAACTCGCCCGCGCGCTCGTCAAAGAGCGCCTGGACGGCGCCTGGATTGCGCAGGCGGGAGGCGGCGAGGCGCCGGTAGTGCAGCTTCTGCGAACCCACCTCGGACTGCGCGGCCTTCTTGGCGAGCGTGATGAGCTGCTCGGCAAACGGGCGCAACGCCTTGGCCTTGGCCAGGGTCGTCTCGATGCGGCGATGGGTGAACAGGGCGGAGGCCAGCGCCGCGACGAGCGCGCTGCGGTGCTCGCGCTTGACGCCGAGGATGTGGCGGTGTTTCTGGTGGCGCATGGAAGGAAAGTGAGAATTAAGAAATAAGAAGTAAGAAGTGGGAACCGCCGGCCTGGTGCAAAAACCGGCGGCGGCCGCGGACACTGCTTAATTTTTACTTTTTACTTCTGCGTTAAGGATTAGAGGACTTCGGCGGGTTTCTCGAGCATGCGCTCGTCGAATTTCATGCCGAGGGACAAGCCGAGCTGCTCGAGCTTCTGCTTGATTTCGTTGAGGGACTTCTTGCCGAAGTTGCGGTACTTGAGCATTTCCTGCTCGGTCTTCATCGCCAGTTCGCCGACCGTGGTGATATTGGCGTTGTTGAGGCAGTTGGCCGCGCGCACGGAAAGCTCGATTTCGTTGACGCTCATGTTGAGCAGCTTGCGCAGGCGGTTCTGCTCCTCGGAGACTTCCTTGCCCTCGGCGGCGAACTCGATGAGCTCCGACGATACGGCGTCGAACACGTCGAGGTGGTGCTTGGTGATGGCGGCGGCTTCCTTGAGCGCGTCATCCGGCCCGATGCGGCCGTCGGTGTGGATCTCGAGGATGAGCTTGTCGTAGTCGGTCATCTGGCCGACGCGGGTCTGCTCGACCGAGTATTTCACCAGGCGGACGGGGCTGAACAGGGAGTCCACCGCGATGACGCCGATGGGCTGGTCGTCGATCTTGTTCTCATCGGCGGGGCAATAACCGCGGCCGACCTTGATTTCGATCTCGGCCTGGAAGCGGCGCTTGCGGTCGAGCGTGCAGATGAGCTGCTTCGGGTTGACGATGGTGATGTTGCTGTCGGCCTGGATGTCGGCGGCGGTGACGGGGCCTTCCTTGTCCACATTGATGGCGAGGCGGACGGGGTCGCGCTTGGTCGACTTGATGAGCACCTGCTTGAGGTTGAGCACGATGTCGGTCACGTCTTCGACGACGCCGTCAATGCTCTGGAACTCGTGCTTCACGCCGTCAATGCGGATGGAGCTGATGGCCGCGCCCTCGATGGAGCTGAGCAGCACGCGGCGCAGCGTGTTGCCGATGGTGTGGCCGTAGCCGGTTTCAAAGGGCTCGGCGGTGAACATCGCGTAGGTGTCGGTGGCCGAGTCCTCGTTTTTGACCAGGCGTTTGGGCAGTTCGAATTTTCCGAGGCGTTTAGGCATGGCGGTGCGGGTGTTGAATTAAAAAAGACGGGAAAAATTTAGCGGCTGTAGAATTCGACGATGAGCTGGGTGTTGATGCCCGGCTCAAGCTCTTCCTTGACCGGCAGGCGGTTGACGACGCCGCGGAGGGCGTCGGCCTGCAGCGAAAGCCACGCCGGCGGCGCGCGAAACTGGTTCATCTCCAGACCGCGCGTGGCGAGCTGGCGGGACGACGGGCGTTCGCGCATCTCAATCACGTCGCCGGGCTTGCAGAGGTAGCTCGAGATGTCCACCTTGTGGCCGTTGACGTTGATATGGCCGTGGTTGACGAGCTGGCGCGAGGCGCGGCGCGACTTGGTGAAGCCGAGGAGGTAAACGATATTGTCCAGGCGCGACTCGATGAGCTGGAGGAACTGTTCGCCGGTGACGCCGCGCATGGCCTTGGCGCGCTCAAAAAGCAGGCGGAACTGGCGCTCGTTGAGGCCGTACATGAAACGCAGTTTCTGCTTCTCATTGAGGCCGGCGGAATACTCCGAGACCTTGCGGCGCAGGCGGGGGCCGTGCATCCCGGGCGGGTGCGGCTTGCGCTCGAACGCTTTCGAGGGCGGGAAAATCGCCTGGCCGAAGCGCCGGTTGATTTTTTGCGAGGGTCCGGTGTAGCGGGACATGGAAGGATAAAGTGTTCTGGTGTTCTGGTTCTTGGTGCTTGGTTGAAAGCACAAGTTCCCGAACAAGGGTTGGGTTCGGTGAGTTAGACGCGGCGGCGCTTGGGCGGGCGGCAGCCGTTGTGCGGCACCGGGGTCACGTCCGTGATGGAATTGACCGTCAGGCCCAGCGTTTGCAGGGCGCGGATGGCGGAGTCGCGGCCGAGGCCGGGGCCGCGAACCTTGACGACGATGTCCTTGAGGCCGTGCGCCATCGCGGCGCGGCCGGCTTCCTGGGTGACGACCTGCGCGGCGTAGGCCGTGGATTTGCGCGAGCCGCGAAAATTGCACTTGCCCGAGCTGGACCACGAGATGACGTTGCCCTGCAGGTCGGAGAAGGTGACCTTCGTGTTGTTGAAGGTGGCGAGGATGTGGCAGATGCCGTGCGTGATATTCTTGCTGCCCTTGGCGCGGCGGACCTTGGCGGCGCCGAGGTCGTCGGTCAGCGGGTCTTTCGCGGCGGCGGTCTTTTCACCTTCGGCGGCGGGAGCGGCCGCGGCAGCGGGAGCAGCGTCAGCCTTGGCTTCGGCGGCGGGGGCAGCGGCGGGGGCGTCACCGGCTTTGGGCGCGGCGGCGGCGGCCTTGGCCTTGGGGGCCTTGGGCTTTTTTTCCGCGGCCGGCTTGGCTTCGGCGGCGGGGAGATTTTTATCCTGCTCTTCGCTCATAAAAGGTTACTCGGCTTTCTTGATGACACCGACGGTCTTGCGCGCGCCCTTGCGGGTGCGGGCATTCGTGCGGGTGCGCTGGCCGCGCACCGGCAGACGGTGGATGTGGCGGATGCCCCGGTAGCACTTGATGGCCTGGAGGCGTTTCAAATTCGACGTGATTTCGCGGCGCAGATCGCCTTCGACTTTCCAGCCGCGCTCCGTGATGTAGTGGACGATGCGGTTGATCTGCTCTTCGGTGAGTTCCTGCGAGCGCAAGGCCGGGTCGATCCCGAGCGTGCTCACGATGAGGTCAGCCCGCGTCGGGCCAATGCCGTACAGGTAGCGCAGGGCGTAGGCGATGCGCTTGTTGTTGGGAATATCTATGCCGAGGAGGCGAGGCATGGCTGGTAGGTGGCCCACCATCACGCGCCGGCAGGCGCGGTCAGGGGAAAAGGGACCACAATAATGATTTATAGAGGGTTGGGAAGGAAAATCTTGACAAAAGGAGGGCTGGCTTCCGGTTAGGCCGGGCTTTGGCTGGGCGCGGCGGGGGTGGTGACTTTGGCGGCGGGGGCCTTGGACCGGTTAACGGTAAGGATTTCCGGCCCTTGATTGGTGATGTGGACGGTGTGCTCGAAGTGGGCGCTGGGGCGGCGGTCGCGGGTCAGGGCGGTCCAGTGGTCGTCGGCGTAGTCAATGGCCGCCACGCCGAGGTTCACCATCGGCTCAATGGCGATGCACATGCCGGGCTTGAGCTTCTCGAGCGTGTTGGGCTTGCCGAAATTGGGCACTTGCGGCGGCTCGTGCATGGTGCGGCCGACCCCGTGGCCGACAAACTCGCGCACGACGCTCATCCCCTGGCCTTCGACATGCGCCTGGATGGCATGGGCGATATCGCCGACTCGGCGGCCGGCGCGGGCTTCGGCGATGCCGAGGCGCAGGGCTTCCTGGGCGGTGTCGAGCAGGTGCTGCACTTCAGGAGTGATGGGCGGCACCGGCACGGTGCGGGCGGTGTCGCCAATCCAGCCGTGGTAGCGGACGGCGATGTCCACCGAAATGATGTCGCCGGGGCGCAGCACGCGGCGCAGCGAGCCAATGCCGTGGACGATTTCCTCGTTCACCGACAGGCAGGTGTAGGCGGGGAAGCGGCGCGAACCGACTTTGTAATTGTAGCACGCGCTTTCGGCGCCGAGTTCGGCCATGAAGCGCTTGGCGGCCTGGTCGAGGTCGTAGGTCGTCACGCCCGGGGCCACGAGCGCGCAAACACGGTCGAGCACTTCGGCGGCCACGCGGCAGGCCTCCCGAATCGAGCGAATTTCCATCTCAGAGCGCAGGGCGATCATGACAGGGGCGCCTTATTGGGCGAGATGGGTGGAATTGTAAGCCCAGGCGGCGACGCCCAGCGCGAGGAGAATCAACAGCGGGATCCAGAGCGGGCGCAGGTTGCGGATTTCCGACTGGTCGATGGACTGCGTGGCGCGCGCGGCGTTGCTCTTGGCGCGGCCCTTGCGCAGGAAGCCGTCGTAGTGGCGCTGCAGCAGGTAGGTTTCGACCTGGCGCATCGTGTCCAGCAATACGCCGACGATGATGAGGGTGCTCGTGCCGCCGAAAAATTGCGCGATGTTGGGCGAGACCAGCAGAAAGTCCATCAGGATGTTAGGCAGCACCGCGATGATGGTCAGGAAAATCGCGCCGGCAAAGGTGAGGCGCGTCATCGTGTAGTCGAGGAACTTCGCCGTGGGCTCGCCAGGGGGAACGCCGGGAACATAGCCGCCGTATTTCTTCAGGTCGTCCGCCACTTGGGTGGGCTTGAACATGATGGCCACCCAGAAGTAGCTGAACGCAAAAATCAGGAACGAATAGATGATGTAATAGCTGAGCGAGCCGCGCATCACGAGGTTCGCGAGGCCCTCAAAGATGCTGATGCCGAACAACGCGTGCAGGTAGGTGAAGAGCTGGTAGGGCGTGAAGAGAATCATGCTCGCGAAGATGATGGGCATCACCCCGGAGTAATTGATCTTCAGCGGCAGGAAGTTGCTCTGGCTCTGGAACACGCGCCGGCCGACCACGCGTTTGGCGTAGTGCACCGGCACCTTGCGTTCGCCCTGGGTCAGCGCCACGATGCCCGCCACGACGGCGACGAGGAGCAGGAGCATCGGCACCAGTTGCGCGGCGCTCAGCGCGGTTTCTTCCGTGCCAATCGTCGGGTTGAGGCGCATCCACACCTGATGGACGGCCCCGGGCAGGCCCGAAATGATGTTGATGGTAATCAGCAGCGAGGTGCCGTTGCCGATGCCAAACTGCGTGATTTGCTCGCCAATCCACATCAGCAGGATCGCGCCCGCAGTCATGATGATGGTGCCGCAGAATACAAACAGCGGCTTGGACATGATCAGAATCGGGTGCGCCGGATCCAGCTTGAAGCCCGAAATCAGTTTCTCCGGCACGTAGGCGATGGCATAAAGCATCATCACGGCCTGGATGGCCGCGATGCCGATGGTCGCGTAGCGCGTGTATTGCGAAATCTTCTGCCGGCCCACGTCGCCTTCCTGCGACAGGCGGGCCAGGTGCGGCTCGATCGCCGCGAACAACTGCATGAAAATGGACGCGTTGATGTAGGGCATGATGCCCAGCGAGAGGATGGAGCCGCTGCGCAGCGCGCCGCCCGTGAAGATGTTGAGCAGGCCGATGACGCCGTTGCCGCCGTTGCGCTTCAGCATCAGGTCGTAGAAGTCCTCAATCGGCCGCGGGTCCAGGCCGGGCAGCGGAATGTGGGTGCCCAGGCGTGCCACAAAAATCAGCCCGAGGGTCAGCAGGATGCGGTCCCGCAGCTCGCGAATTTTGAAGCAATTGAGAAAGGCCGCAATCATGACGAAGTTAAAAAAACGCGCAACAGGCAACAGGGCTTACTTGGCTTCCGCGGCCTTGGCTGCCGCCGCCACCGGGGCGAGCTCGACGACTTTGCCGCCGGCCTTTTCGATCTTCTCGCGGGCGGAGCCGGAGAACTTGTGCGCCTTCACCGTGAACGCGCGGGTCACTTCGCCGGTGCCGAGAACTTTCAGCGGCAGGTCGTTCTTGCGGATGAGGCCCGCCGCCGCGAGCGCGGCGGCGTCGATTTCCTTGGCGGAAATCTTGCCCAGGTCGCCGACGTTGACGAGCGCGTACTCGACGTGGAACTTGAAATTGGAGAAGCCGCGGATGGGCAGCTTGCGGTACAGCGGCATCTGGCCGCCTTCGTAGCCGGGGCGCACGCCGCCGCCGGAGCGGGCCTTCATGCCCTTGTTGCCGCGCCCGCAGGTGTGGCCGTGGCCGGAGCCGACGCCGCAGCCCACGCGCCGGCGACGGTGCGTGGAACCCGGGGTGTTGGTGAGTTGGTGAAGTTTCATGGAAAGTAAGAAGAGAGAATTAAGAAGTAAAAAGGACGGAGACGATGCCGGAATCAGGTCAATCGCTTTGCGTTTTACTTTTTAATTCTTAATTTAGTTCATGTTCCGGGCGCGCACTTCGTGGATCTGCTCCGCGGAGCGCAGCTTGAACAGGCCGTCGAGCGTGGCATTGACCATCGCCATCGGGTTGTTCGAGCCGAGGGACTTGGTCAGCACGTCCTTGACGCCCACGGCTTCGAGCACCGCGCGCACGCCGCCGCCGGCGATGACGCCCGTGCCCGGGCTGGCCGGGCGCAGCAGCACGCGGCCGCCGTCGGACTCGCCGATGACTTCGTGCGGAATGGTCGGGCCGCGCAGTTGCACCTGGCGCAAATGGCGGTGGGCGCGCTCGGTGCCTTTCTTGATGGCGTCGGGCACTTCCTTCGCCTTGCCGAAGCCCAGGCCGATGCGGCCCTTGCCGTCACCGGAAACCACCAGCGCGGAAAAGCTGAAACGACGGCCGCCCTTGACCACCTTGGCGCAACGGTTGATGTCCACGACCTTGTCAATGTACTCGGAAGCCGGCTCGGTGTCGCGGCCGCGGTCGCGGCGGCGGCGGTCGCCACCTCCCCGGTCGCCCCGGTTGCCGCGGCCACCATGGCCGCCGCCGTGGCCGCCATGGCCGCCACGTTCGCGGGTCGGTTCAGCCGGTGTCTCCGCAGGCGCGGGGGCCGGCGGGGCATCGACGATGGCGGCGGGAGTGGCGGTCGGATCTGGTGTGTCGGTGGTCATTCGAGGGAAAGGTTAGAATTTCAGGCCACCGGCGCGGGCGGCGTCGGCAAAGGCCTTGACGCAGCCGTGGTAGCGGCGGCCCCCGCGGTCAAACACGACGGCGGTGACGCCGGCCTTCTGGGCGACGGCGGCGAGGCGCTCGCCGAGCACTTTGGCGCCGGCGAGGTTGGGCTTGAGTTTCTGGTCGCGCAAGTCCTTGGCCTGCGAGGAGGCGGCGGCCAGGGTGCGGCCCGCGCGGTCATCGATGACCTGGGCGTGGATGTGTTGCTGCGAAAAGCGCACGGACAGGCGGGGGCGATCCGGCACGCCCATGATTTTGTGGCGGATGCGCAGGCGCCGGCGGGCGGCCAATTCGGAAGAATGCTTGAGTTTCATGATGCAAAAATAAAAACGGCGAAAAGTTACGCGGTCTTCTTGCCTTCCTTGCGGCGGACATACTGGCCGGTGATGCGCACGCCTTTGCCTTTGTACGGCTCGACGGGGTAGAAGTGGCGGATGTCCGCGGCAACCTGGCCGACGAGCGCCTTGTCCGGACCCTCGACCTTGATGATCGGGTTTTTCTGCGCGTTTTCACCGACGATGACTTTGATGCCGGCGGGAATCGGGTAATTGATGGGGTGCGAGTAGCCCAGCGCGAGGTCGAGCACGGTGCCCTTGAGGTTGGCTTTGAAGCCGACGCCCTGGATTTCGAGGTCCTTGCTGTAGCCGTTGACCACGCCGAAGACCATGTTGTTGATGGTGGCGCGGGCGGTGCCGTGGTTGGCCTTGGCCGCGCGGCTCGCCGAGAGCGGCTTGACCAGGACGGTCTTGGCGTCGGCGGTGATGGCAACCGTGGAGTCGAACGTGCGCTCGACCTTGCCCTTGGGGCCTTCGATGACGATGGTGTTGCCCTTCACGGACACTTTGACTTTGTCCGGAATGGTGACGGGAAGTTTGCCGATGCGGCTCATGGGAGGGAGAATTAAGAATTAAAAAGAAAGAAGTAAGAGGGCGCGGAGGGTGGTCGTTGAAACGGTGCGGCTGGCGGGGTGGGTCGGTTGGAATTCAGAACGTGGAAGTTAAGTCAGGTTGGTTTAACTTTTTACTTTTTAATTCTTACTTTGGCTTTGGCGGTTACCAGACTTTGCAGAGCAGTTCGCCGCCGACCTTCTGCTTGCGCGCCTCGGTGTCCTTCAGCAGGCCCTTCGAGGTGGTGAGGATGGCGACGCCCAGCCCGCCGAGCACGCGCGGGATTTCCTGGTGTCCGTAGTAAAGGCGGCGGCCCGGGCGGCTGTGGCGCTGCAGGCCGGTGATGGCCGGCGTGCCGGCGACGTATTTCAGCGTCACGACGAGGTGGCGGTGGCCCGTTTCGCCAGCTTGCTCGGCAAAGTTGGCGATGTAGCCTTCCTCCTTGAGGATGCGCGACACTTCGGCGCGCAGGCGGGACCATTGCGTGATGCAGGTTTCCTTCTGCGCCTGCTGGGCATTGCGCAGAATGGTGAGAAAATCTCCGAGAGGATCGTGGCTGGACATGGCGCGAAAGGGTCGGGTGGTTTACCAGGAGGACTTGGTGACGCCGGGAATTTTCCCGTTGAGCGCCAGCTCGCGGAAGGTGAGGCGCGAGACGCCGTAGCGGCGGATGTAGGCGCGGGCGCGGCCGCTGATGCTGCAGCGGTTGCGCAGGCGCACCGGCGAGGCGTTGCGGGGCATTTCGCAAAGGGCGCGCTGGGCCTTGTAGAACTCCTCGTCGGTCGTCTTCGGGTTGGCGAGGGTCGCTTTCAGTTCGGCGCGCTTGGCCGCGTGCTTTTGCACGAGGCGCTGCCGCTTCAGGTTGCGTTCGATGGAGGAGGTCTTGGCCATGGGAGGGAGAGGTGCGGAGAATGAAAAAATTAGGCGGAAACGGGGGCCGCGGCGGCCTCCGCGGCAACGGGCGCCGGACCACCTTGGGTGGGCTTGGCGGGTTCGCGCACCACGGCGGCGCGGAACGGCATGCCGAGCAGGCGGAGCAAATCGCGGCCCTCGTCGTCGGTGCGCGCGGTCGTCACGATGGTGATGTCCATGCCGATGTTCTTGCGGCCGGGGTCCATGGTGATTTCGGGAAAGATGGTGTGGTCGCCGATGCCGAGGTTGTAGTTGCCCCGGCCGTCAAACTTGCGCGACACGCCGCGAAAGTCGCGGATGTTCGGCAGGGTCACCGCGATGAGGCGCAGCAGGAAGTCCCACATGTTCGGCCCGCGGAGGGTGACCATGGCGGCGGTGGGCATGTTCTCGCGCACCTTGAAGTTGGCGACCGAGGTGCGGGCGCGGGTGACGACGGGCTTCTGGCCTGAGATCGTCGTGATGTCCTTCACCACTTCGACGACCCAGTTCTTGTCGGCCTCGGAGTTGATGCGCGAGTTGATCACGATCTTGTTGACCGTGGGAACCTGGTGCGGGTTTTTGTAGCCGTGCAGCTTTTGCAGCTCGGGCACCACCTGCTCGAGGTAAATTTTCTTGAGGGTCGGGACAGTCATGACGAAAGGTTCGGTTAGGCGTTGGCGGGCTTGCTGCGCTTGGCCAGTTTGGCGTCATAGCGCTCGGCCAGCATCACGTTGGAGCGGTGGATGGGCGCCTCGCGCTCGATGATGCCGCCCTTTTCCTTCTCGGAGCGGGCCTTGGTGTGGCGCTTGACGAGGGCGACGCCCTCGACGATGACGCGGTTGGTCTCGCGCACGATGCGCAGGACCTTGCCGCGTTTGCCCGAGTGGGCGCCGGCAATGACGATGACGGCATCGCCGCGTTTGATGAGATGAGGCATGGTTACAGCACCTCCGGAGCGAGGGAAATGATTTTCATGAAATTCTTGGCGCGCAGTTCGCGGGCCACCGGGCCAAAGATGCGCGTGCCGCGGGGGTTGCCCGTGGTGTCGAGGATGACGCAGGCGTTCGTGTCGAAGCGCAGGTAGCTGCCGTCCGCGCGGCGGATGGGCTGCTTGGTGCGCACGATGACGGCCTGGGCGACGGTGCCCTTTTTGACCTGGGCGTCCGGGGTGCTGTCCTTGACGGCGACGACGATGATGTCGCCCACGTGGGCGTAGCGGGTGGCCTGCCCCAGGCGGCGGATCATCATGACATGCTTGGCGCCGGTGTTGTCGGCGACTTCGAGTCGGGATTGCATTTGGACCATGGTGGGAGCCTCCGGGCGGGGAAAAGGGTGGAAGGAGTGAGGGAGAAAGAACAGGGGTTTAGGCCGCGACGATGGGGGCGGCTTCGACGACACGCACGACCCGCCAGCGCTTGAGCTTGCTGATGGGGCGCGTTTCCATGATTTCGACCTTGTCGCCGATTTTGCACGCGTTCTCCTCGTCGTGGACGTGGAGCACGGTCTTGCGCTTGATTTCCTTTTGGTAAATCGGATGCGGAATCTTGTAGAAGAACGTCACCTTGATCGTCTTGTCGCCGGAGCGGCTGGTGACGACGCCGGTGATGCGCTTGCGGTTGCCGCGGTCGGCCTGGAGGGCTTCAATCATGGGAGTGAAAAAATGGAGGATGGAAAATGAAAAATGAAAAAACGCGGGGCTTACTTCTTCGCGGCGGCCGCGGCGGCCTTCTGGCGCTTGAGCGTTTCCATGCGGGCGATTTCGCGGCGCAACTGGCGGAAGCGGGCCGGATTTTCAATCTGGCTGCTCGACTGCTTCAGCCGCAGGCCGACCAGCTCGTCGCGCTGCTCGCGCATTTTGCGGTCGAGCTCGACGATCGGAAGTTCGCGAAGTTCTTTGGAAATCATGGGAGGGGTCGGATTAAAAGGTTTCGAGCGCCGCGCGGCTGATGAAGCGGCAGCGGAAGCCAAGCTTCGCGTCGGCGAGGGCCAGCGCCTCGCGCGCGGAGTTGGCGTTGACGCCGCCGATTTCAAAGAGGATGAGGCCGGGCTTGATGACCGCGCCGTAGAATTCCACGCCGCCCTTGCCGCGGCCCATGCGCGTTTCGGCGGGCTTGCGGGTGACCGGCTTGTGCGGGAACACGCGCATCCACAATTTGCCGCGGCGGTTCAGGTGGCGGCTGATGGCCACGCGCGCGGCCTCGAGCTCGGTCGCGCGGAGCAGCCCGCGGTCGAGCGCCTGGATGCCAAAGTCGCCAAAGGACAGGCGGTTGCCGCGCTTGGCGATGCCGCGGATGCGGCCTTTGTGCACCTTGCGGTATTTCTGGGCGGCGGGTTGGAGGTTGGCCATGGTGGGAGAAGTTGGAAATTAAGAAGTAAAAAGTAAGAAGTGGAGTGAGCCGAAAACGACGTGCGGCAGCGTTTTTGATTTTTAATTCTTCCTTTTTAATTTTGCTTACAGGCCTTCTTCGTCCTTGCGGCAGATCCACACCTTGATGCCGATTTTGCCGGCGACGGTGTTGGCTTCCACAAAGCCGTAGTCAATGTTGGCGCGCAGGGTGTGCAGCGGCACGCGGCCCTGGCGGACGAGCTCGACGCGGGCGATTTCCGCGCCGCCGAGGCGGCCGGCGCAGCGCACGCGGATGCCTTCGGCCCCGAGGGCGAGGGCGCTCTGCACGGCCTTTTTCATCGCGCGGCGGAAGGAGATGCGGCGCTCGAGCTGGAGGGCGATTTGCTCGGCGACGATGTAGGCGACCACGTCGGGCTTCTTGACTTCATGGATGTCGAGCAGCACGTCCTTGCCGGTGAGCTTGGCCAGGTCGGCCTTGATTTGCTCGAGCTGGCGGCCCTTCTGGCCGATGACCATGCCGGGGCGGGCGGTGTAAATCTTGACGCGCACGCGGTTGCTGGCGCGCTCGATGAAGATGCGCGGCACGGAGGCGTAGCGCAGCTTTTCCATCAGGTGCTCGCGGATGCGGTAGTCCTCGCGGACGAGGCCGGGCAGCTCTTTCTTGGTGGCATACCAGCGGGACTCCCAGTTGCGGCGAACGGAGAGACGGAAGCCTATCGGATTGGTTTTTTGGCCCATGGGCGTAGGTGAAAAAGGGTGCGGGTTATTCCGCGGCGGCCGGGGCGGCCGCGTTGTCCGACAGCACGATGCGGATATGCGTCGTGTGCTTGTGGATGGGGTGGCCGCTGCCGCGCGAAACCGGGCGGAAACGTTTGATCGTCGAGCCCTGCTCGGCAAAGGCGTACTTCACCACGAGGTCGGTCGAGGACAAGCGGTGGTTGTTCTCCGCGTTGGCGACGGCGCTGGCGAGCGTCTTGCGCACCAGGCGCGCGGTCTTGCGCGGGATGAACTGCAGCAAGTCGAGCGCATCCGCGGCCTTGCGGCCCTGGATGACGCGCGTCACTTCGCGCACCTTTTTCGGTGAGCAGCGGACGTATTTGGTTAAAGCTTGGACTTCCATGGCCGGAGAGGGTTGGAAAGGGAGGTGGGTTAGAGGGTCGAGAGGCGCACTTCGTCGCCGGGGACGAGGATGACGGTCGCGGGCTGGTTCAAAATGAGGGCCGCGCTGCGGGTTTCCTGGGCGGCGACGACGATGAGCTTGGCCACGGGGCCGTTGTCGCGCTGCACCTGGCAGACCGCGCCGTTGCGGAAGCCCTGGTAGTAGCCGCTGTTGAGCACCACCACGTCGGCGTGGCCTTCGAGAATGGTGGCGATGCGGGCGTCATTCGCCGGCGAGAGCGGCTCGAGCACCCAGCGGGGCAGGAGGCTGTCCTTCGTCGCGCGGTTGAACTCCGGCGCGGCCAGGGGCGGGCGCCATTCCGCGGTGGCCGCCGACTGCGCGTGCGCGAGGCCGGTCGCGGCCCCAAGGGCGGCGACGGACAGGCAGGCAAGTTGGCGGAGCGCGTGCATGAAAAGGTTAAGTTAGACTTTCTTCTGCGTGTGCGGGTTGTGGCCCTTGAAGGAGCGCGTCGGCGCGAATTCGCCGAGCTTGTGGCCGACCATGTTTTCCGTGATGTACACGGGGATGAAGGTGCGGCCGTTGTGGACGTTGAAATTCAGCCCGACGAAGTCCGGCGTGATGGTCGAGCGGCGCGACCAAGTCTGGATCGGCTTGCGCGAAGCTTCCTTCTGCGCGGCGTCAATTTTGTCCTGCAGCTTCGGCTCGACGAAGTAGCCTTTTTTGATGGAGCGGCCCATGGTGGTATAAAATGAGAGGGTGAAAAGGAAGGGTTTAGACCGGTTTGACCTTGCGGCCGTTGCGGCGCACGAGGATGAAGGCGTTCGAGGGCTTGCTCTTGACGCGCGTCGGGTAGCCCTTCGCGAGCTGGCCCCACGGCGACACCGGGTGCTGCCAGCCGCCGCCGCCCTTGCTCTTGCCCTGGCCGCCGCCCATCGGGTGGTCCACGGGATTCATCGTCACCCCGCGCTGGCGGGGGCGCTTGCCGAGCCAGCGATTGCGGCCGGCCTTGCCGAGGCTGCGGTTCTGGTGGTCCAGGTTGCCGACCGTGCCGATGGTGGCGCGGCAGTTGGCGTGGACGCGGCGGGTTTCCCCGCTGGGCAATTTAATCGTCGCGTATTCGTTCTCGATGGCCATCAGCTGCACGCCGGCGCCGGCGCCCCGGGCGATTTGCGCGCCGCGACCGGGCAGCATCTCGACGTTGTGCACGAACGTGGCGGGCGGAATGAGCTTCAGCGGCAGCGCGAGGCCCACCGGATATTCCGTGACCACTTTGTCGGTCGAAGTGATTTTGTCGCCAATTTTCAGTCCGTTCGGGGCGAGGATGTAGCGCTTTTCGCCGTCGGCGTAGGCGAGGAGGGCCAGGCGGGCCGAGCGGTTGGGATCGTATTCGAGGGCCTGGACGGTCGCGGGGATTTCCTTCTTGTCGCGCTTGAAATCGATGATGCGGTAAAGGCGTTTGTGGCCCCCGCCGCGGCGGCGGGAGGTGATGCGGCCATAGCAATTGCGGCCCTGGGCGCGGTGGTTGGACTCGAGCAGGCGGGGCTCCGGGTCTTTGCGCGTGAGTTCCTCGCGCGTATTCTCGATGAGAAAGCGCTGGCCGGGAGTGAGGGGGCGGCGTTGTTTGAGGGCCATGGCGGGAAAAATTAAGGGTGGATGGAAAAGAACGGAGTTAGATCGTTTCGATCTTCTGGCCCTCGGCGAGGGTGACGATGGCGACCTTGCGGCGGTTGGTGCGGCCCGGATGGCCGCCGAACATGCGGCCGGTCTTGCGCTTGCCGGGGTGGTTGAGGATGTTCACGCGCGCAACCTTGGTCTTGTACTTCTCGGCGACGGCGCGGCCCACCTCGATGCGGTTCGCCGTGACGGCCACGTCGAACACGTACTTGTTGAGGTGCGCGTTGAGGGCCGAGGCTTTCTCGGTGATGCGGTAACCGCGCAAAATCTGGATGGGCTCTTTCATGAAAATTAAAAAGTGGAAATTAAAAGGTAAGAATTAAGCCGGGGGCGGTGGTTTTGCGGGAATAAAAACTTCGTGCTTGGGCGAATGATGCCGTGGATTGGGTCGGATTTTTTAATTTTTATTTCTTAATTCTTACTTTCAGTCTAGTCGTTCGCGCGGGCGAGGACTTGCGCAAAGCCTTGCTCGCTGATCAGCACGCGGTCGCTGCGGACGATGTCCCAGGCATTCACGGTGGCGGCGTTGACCATCGAGACGCGCTCGATGTTGCGGGCGGCCAGGTGGGCGTTTTTCTCGAAATTCTCGTCCACCAACAACACTTTGCCTTCGGGGTGGATGCGCTCCAATACCTGGGTAATGGCTTTGGTCTTGGGCTTCGCGGGGGCAATCTTCTCAATCAGGCTGAGGCCGCCTTCGACGGCCTTGTCAAACAAGGCGCGTTGGAAAGCGAGCTGGCGAACCTTCTGGTTGATGGTCACTGACCAGTCGCGCGGACGGGGGCCAAAGACCACGGCACCTTTGACCCAGAGCGGGCTGCGGCGCGAACCATGGCGGGCGTTGCCCGTGCCTTTTTGACGCCAGGGCTTCTTGCCGGTGCCTTTGACTTCACCAAAGTTCTTGGCCTTGGAGGTGCCTTGGCGGGCGCTGGCCTGATAGGCGACAATCGCGTCGCGGAGGGCCTGAATGCCCTTCTTGCCTTCAAATTCCTTGAGGGCGAAGTCCTTTTCCTGGGCCTTGACGCCGTCGGAGCTGTAAACTTTGAGCTTCATGGTCGAAATGGTGTTAGAGGTGCGCGGCGCGGAGGTGGGTTATTTGGCCGGGGCGGTGGACTTGACCTTTTTGGCCGTGCGGACGACGACAAAGTCGCCCGTAGCACCCGGGAAGCTGCCCTTAATCAGGAGCAAGTTCTTGTCTTCCAATACCTTGACGACGGTAAGGTTCTGCGCCGTGCGGCGGACGGTGCCCATGTGACCCGGCATCCGCTTGCCCTTGAAGACGTGGCCGGGGGTCTGGCGCATGCCAATGGAGCCCGGGCGGCGGTGCATCATGTGACCGTGGGAGTCCGGCTGACCCTGCATATTGTGGCGCTTCATGACACCCTGGAAGCCTCGGCCCTTGGTGGCGCCGATGACATCCACGCACGTGCCTTCACTGAACTTGTTGACAGTCAACACATCACCGACTTTGAACTCAGGTGCGCCGGGGGTGCGAAATTCGCCGAGATGGGAGACCGGGGAGGCGAGTTTGGCCCCTTTCAGGTGGCCAAGCGCCGGTTGGTTCATCCGATGCTCTTTTTGTGTCCAAAAACCAATCTGGACAGCGTTATAACCATCACTATCAACGGTTTTTACTTGCGTGACCGGGCAGGGGCCAGCTTGGACGACGGTGACGGGAACCAAGCGGTTCTCGCCGTCGTAAATTTGGGTCATGCCCACCTTTTTGCCGAGGAGGATTAAGCTCATAGTGCCAAGTGGCAGGAGGGATCCCCCATAGCCCAAAGGCGAGGGAGGACGCCGGATTGCATCCCGGCCGAAGCCAGGAACCTGCATTAAGCGTGGAAGCGGTTGATGTGAGAGTGGATATTCGGGCCGAAAGTGGATTTAAACCGGAGCCAGTTTCCGTCAGCAAGTTGCCTAAAACGCTGGGGAGACCGCTTTCCGGCTTCGCCGCCCGGTCCGAGGGGCGACTGGTTGTTTGATGGTCAATGACCGAGAAATGAACAGGGAAAGAGTTCGAATAAGGAGAAAAACCGCCGGGGCGTCAAGGCCTTTTCGCAATTTTTCAGTGCGGGCGGGTTTTTTCGTAAAAAATGCGTTGAGCCATGCGAAATGTTGTCATCACCTAAACTCGGCACTATTTAGGCTACAAAGCCCGGCAAATTTTTTCTTGCGGTGAATTCCGCCACCCTCACCCCCATGCCGTGGGCGCCCGCGGCGGACGATTTTCTCGCCCGCTGTTTCCCGGCGTTGGCGGCTGCGCCGCCCCGGCGCGCGGTATTGGTCGTGCCGGACAGCTCCCTGTATCTCCTTTTTCGCACGCTGCGGATTTTTTGCAAAGCCGGCGTGGCGGTGGATTTGCTCTGCCCGCGCCACCATCCGATAAAGTTCAGCCGCTATGTGCGGCATACCTGCGAAGCCGAGGACTGGCGGGACGTGGAAACTAAATTCGCCCGCCTGCTGCGCAGCCCGCAACGGCCTTGGTGCCGCACCTTGGTGGCGCACGAACCGACGGTCCGTCGTCTTTTGCAAACCCTCGATGCTGAAACCCTGGCCGCCTGGCAGCCGGGGATTTCGGCGCCGGGGGTGCGCGAATTTTATGAAGGCAAATTCGGCCTGCCCGCCGCGCAGGCGCGGTGGGGCCTGCCGATTCCGCCCAGCCGCGTGTGCCGCGACGCGGCGGAAGTGCGCGAACTGGCCGAGGACGCGGGTTGGCCGGTCGTCGTCAAGCCCGCGGACCACATGGGCGGTTTGGGTGTCCAGAAATTCGATGACGCCGCGCAATTGGCCGCGGGCCGGGATTTGCACTTCCCGCTGCTCGCGCAGAAATTTATTGAGGGCCCCCGCGTGGTGCTCGACCTGTTTTGCTCGGGCGGAAAATTGCTCGCCTGGCTGGCATCGTATTCGAGCGTGCAGGCCAAGGGGCCGTTCAGTTATTCGACGGGCCGGCATTTTCGCGCAATGCCCGCGCTGCGGCCGCTGGCCGAATTGGTCGCCCGGGAGAGCCGCTACGAGGGATTTTGCGGCGTGGATTGCGTCGAGGAAGCCGGCACGGGGCGGATTTACGTCATCGAATTCAATCCGCGGGCGACGGCCGGCTGGCGCTTTGGCCGGGATTGCGGCGTGGATTTCGCGCCGGCGGTCGCCGCCTGGGCCGGCGGCGCCACGCTGGCCGCGCCGCTGACGCCGCCGCCCGGCTGCGATGTACCGGCGCATTATTTCCCGACCGACTTATACCGCTGCTTTCGCCGGCATGACTGGCGCGGGTTGCAAAACTGGCTCCCGGGCGCGAATTCCCGGCATGATATTTGCTGGGACGACCCAGTGGTTTTTATGATTGCCTCGGCCCGCCGCCTGCGGAAGCGTCTGCAGAATCTGGCAACTTTTTCCCCGCCCGCGCCATTAACTCCCTGGCCGCTGACTCCACGCCCCTGATTCGCCGGCTGCATTCACCATGAACCGCCCTGATTCCACCGGCGCCCCTGCGGCCACGCCGCCCTTGTGGGCGCCGGAGACCGCCGCGGCTGCGCGTGCCGAAGCCGACCGCGCGCTTCGGGAATGTTTTCCCGCCGTGGTGGGGGTGCCGCCCCACCGCGCGGTGCTGCTTATTCCCGATGGCGGTTTGTATCTCTGCTTTCGCGTCCTGCGGATTTTTCACGAAGCCGGCGTGAAGGTGGATTTGCTCTGCCCGCGCGGCCACCCCCTCAAACACAGCCGTTACATCCGGCATGTCTGCGAATGCGCGGATTGGGCGGACGTCGAACGGAAATTTGGCCGTTTGATTGGCCATCCCGCCCGGCCCTGGCGCCGCACGTTGGTCGCACATGAGCCGAGTGTGCGCCGGTTGCTGGATTCACTCGATGCGGACACGCTCGCCGCCTGGCAGCCGGGCCTCACCGCGCCGGGCGTGCGGGAATTTTATCATGGAAAATTCGGCCTGCCCGCCGCGCAGGCGCGCTGGGGTTTGCCGCTCCCGCCCAATCGGATTTGCCATAACGCGGACGAGTTGCACGCCTTCGCCGTGGAAATCGGCGGCCCGGTCATCGTGAAGCCCTCGGACAAGCTCGGCGGCATCGGCATCCGCAAATTCAACGACGCCGCCGCGGTGGTGGCCGCGCGCGCCGAATTGCACTTCCCGCTGCTCGCGCAGAAATTCATCACCGGCCAGCGCGTGGTGCTTGATTTATTCTGCTCGAACCGGCGGCTGCTGGGCTGGCTTTCATCCCGCTCCATCGCCCAGGCCAACGGGCCATTCACCTATTCCACCGGGCGGCATTTCCGCCCCATGCCCCAATTGCGCGCGCTGGCGGAGCTGATCGCCGCGGAAGGGCGGATGGAGGGCTTTTGCGGCGTGGATTGCCTCGAGGAAGCCGGCACCGGCCGCGTGTATATGCTCGAGTTCAACCCGCGCCTGAGTTCGGGCTGGCGCTTCGGGCGGTATGGCGGCGTGGATTTTGCGCTGGCGGCAGCGGCGTGGGTGGAAGGCGTGACTTTGGCCGAACCGCTGACCGTGCCGGCGGACTGCGACCTCCGGGCGCATTATTTTCCGGCGGATTTGTTTGGCTGCATTCGCCGCCGCGACTGGCGCGGACTGAAAAACTGGCTGCCCGGCGCAAACTCCTATCACGATATTTGCTGGGACGACCCGCTGGTGTTTTGCGCGTGGCTCGGCGGCCGGCTGGTCAAGCGCCTGCGGAAATCGACCGCGGTGCTCGCAGTCAGGGCGGTCGCTCCGACTACCGCGTAATTGGCCGCGTCCGCCAGGTGGCAAACGCTGAATGGAGTTTACATCGTTTTGGCGGACGCCTAGCTTCCCCGAAATGTTCAAGCGCGTTTTTTCACCGCGGAATTCGCTCACGCTGTTTCAGGCATTGCTGCTCGGGTTGATGGTGGGGCTGGCCTTTTTGCCCTTTCGGATGACCACAGCCTACTTCGCCGGGCACTTTCCGATGGATGCCGACCCAGCGCTGACCACCAAGGGCCATGATCGAACGCAAGGGCTCACCGGCGCGTTTTACTACGCCCAGGATAAATGGCGCGTGCCATTATTTCAGACCCAAAACCTTGGTGCCCCCGAAGGCACCAACGTCGTCTACACCGATTGCGTGCCCGGCGCCGCGTTGCTGCTCAAGCTAGCCTACCAGGTGCATCCGAAGCTTTTCGATTATTTTGGCGTCTGGCTGGCGCTATGCCTGGTACTCAATCCCGTGGTATTTTGCTGGATTCTGCATGAGCTGGAGGTGCGCGATTGGCGGTATCTGCTGGCCGGCGCCCTGTTTGCCAGTTGCGTGCCGGAATTGCTCTTCAAGCATGCCCATGCGGCCATCAGTGGCGATTTTCTCATTTTGACGGCGCTGGCCCTCTATTTTCGCACCCGCCGCACCGGCGGCTTTACCGGGAAAATGGCCGCGGGCTTCGCCGTCCTCATTTTGGCGACCTTGCTCGACAATGTTTACCTGCTGGCGATGGTGTGGGCGATTTACCTTGCGACTGTCGTGCAGAATTGCGCCGACCACCGGCTAGGCTGGGGGCGCGGCGCGGTTTATTTCGGCGGCACGCTCGCGGGTTGCCTTGCCGCAATGATTTTTTTCGGACACCTTACCTGGTCCGGAGGGTTGCCGCCATCCGGCGAAGGGTTTGGCGTTTACTCCATGAATCTGCTCTCCCCGTTCTGGCCGTGGCGGTCGCTGTTTTCCTATCAGGGCAAAAACATCGACGCCACGCACGGTCAATTCGAGGGCTACAACTACCTGGGCGCAGGCATGCTGGTTTTGCTGGCCGTGAATGCCTGGAAATCCTGGCGCGCGGTGCCGGGGTTGCTGCGGCGCAACTGGGCGCTGGCGGGCGTGCTGAGCCTGCTGGCCCTCGGTGCCTTTTCCAACGAGGTCTATCTGGGGAAATGGCGGCTATTATCCTATCACATTTCGCCCTATGACCACTTCATGGAGAATTTTCGCGCCTCGGGCCGGTTGTTCTGGCCCGCCGGCTATGTCCTGATGGCGGCGCTGGTGGTGCTGACCTGCCGGCGGCTGGCCCCGCGCACCGCGGCGGTGCTGCTGCTCGCCACCGCCGCCTTGCAAGCGGCCGACATGAGTGTTTCCACCCGCCTGGGCACGGTGCCGCTGCCCGCCTATGCTGAGCCGCAGCAGGTGGCGGATTGGGAAAATCTTTTCCGGCCTTATTCCCGGGTGGAAATCCTTCCGCCCTTCGAGGCCGACACCAACCCCTCCTTCAACATTTTTCTGCAATACGTGGCGGCGCGGGTCAATGTGCCCATCAACACGGTGTATAGCGCGCGGCCACCACCCAACCGTGACCCGCGTTTCGTCCGTGCCGACCATCCCCGTCTCGAGCCCGGCGTCATTTACGTTTTTCAAAAAAGCGACTACACGCCCGAGCGCCTTGCCATGGTCACCGCCGGGCAGTCGTTCCAAATGTATGAGGAAGCCGACAGCTACATCGTGGCGGTGAATTTCCCGCCGGAAGTTTTGACCCGGGTGGGCGGCTGGCTGCAACCGGTCCCGCCGGCAAAATTTTTGCCGCTGGCACTCGGCACGACCTTGAGTTTTAAGGATCGGGCGGATGTGCCCGGCGTCGGCTACACCGGCTTTTACCGGCCCACCGACACCGGCCGCCCGGTTCGCGGCGACGTCGTGGAATTGCGCACCGGGCTCGACCCGGCGCTGCGCGGCCACCGCTTCACGCTGACTGGCCAGTTCCGGCCGCATCTCGACACCGCGCACCCGCGGCTGGACATGGACGTGCAACTCAATGGGCAGGCCATGGGGACCTGGGTGTTTCAGCAATCCGATTCGCGCGGCGTGGCCCAGCGCAGCGTCACGATACCGGCCTCCGCGACCAACGCCGAAATACTCAACTGGCGATTTATCCTTCATCCGCCACCGCCACCGGCCACGGTGGATCAACTTCCCTATGTCGCGGTGGATTTTGTTGGCTTGCACGTGGCGCCGTAAAGACGGCACACGGGCGCACCTACACCGTAATCTGAATGTCCACGCCGGCGGGGAGGTTCAGCTTCTTCAGCTCGTCCACGGTCTGGGCGGTGGGCTCGACGATGTCGATGATGCGCTTGTGCGTGCGCAATTCGAACTGCTCCATCGACTTCTTGTCCACGTGCGGGGAGCGGTTGACGGAAAGCTTCTCGATGCGCACCGGCAGCGGCACGGGGCCGGCCACACGCGCGCCCGACCGCTTGGCGGTCTCGACGATTTCAACGGCCGACTGGTCGATGATGCGATAGTCGAAGCCCTTCAGTTTGATGCGGATGCGCTGGCTGGCCATGGTGGGAGCGGGTTAAGTATTGCGGGAGAAGATGGAGGTTGGTCGAAAATGCGCCAGCGTTCTTGATTGGGGACGCGTTGCCGCGCGCCAAATCGCCGAATTCATCAAACTGGGAAAGAACGGGTGGCTTCGGTGGAAAGGTCAATTCATGCGCAAAGGGACCGCAGGGTTCAAGACTAAATCGTGCGGGCCGCCGTCTTGACGGACGACTCAACGATTTTGGTGAGCAGGCTCTGCGGCACTTGTTCGAAGTGCGACGGCTCCATGGAGTAGGAGGCGCGGCCCTTGGAGAGGGAGCGCACGTCCGTGGAGTAGCCGAACATGGTTTCGAGCGGCACGTTGGCGTTGACGTAAACAAGGTCGTTCTTCGTCTCCATGCCCTGGATCTGGCCGCGGCGGCGGTTGAGGTCGCCGACGATGTCGCCCTGGTATTCGCTGGGCGTCACCACTTCGACCTTCATGATCGGCTCGAGCAGGATGGGCTTGGCGTTCTTCATCGCGTCTTTGAACGCGAAGATGCCCGCCATTTTGAACGCCATTTCGTTGGAGTCCACTTCGTGGAACGAGCCAAAGACGATGCGCGCCTTGAAATCGATCACCGGGTAGCCGGCGACGGTGCCGCCCTTGGCGGCTTCCTCAATGCCTTCGATCGTCGGCTTGATGAATTCCTTCGGAATCACGCCGCCCACGATTTCGTTGATGATTTCCACGCCCTTGCCCTTCTCGTTGGGCTCGAGCTTGATTTCGGCGTGGCCGTACTGGCCCTTGCCGCCGGACTGGCGGATGAACTTGCCCACGCCCTCGGAGGAGCCGGTGATGGTTTCACGGTAGGCGATTTGCGGGCGGCCGGCGTCGGCCTCGACCTTGAACTCGCGGAAGAGGCGGTCGCGGATGATTTCCAGGTGCAGCTCGCCCATGCCGGCGATGATGGTCTGGCCGGTCTCGGGATTCGAAGTGAGGCGGAAGGTCGGGTCTTCAGACGCGAGGCGCTGCAAACCGATGGAAAGTTTTTCCTGGTCGGCCTTGGTCTTGGGCTCGATGGACATCGAGATGACCGGCTCGGGGAAGGTCGGCGGCTCGAGGCGCAGGTCGAGGTCTTCGTGGCAGAGCGTGTCGCCCGTCACCACGTCCTTCGCGCCGACCACGGCGCAAATTTCGCCCGAGTAGATGGCGTCCACGTCCAGGCGCTCGTCGGCCTTCAGGAACAGCAGGCGCGAAATGCGCTCGGTGCGGCGCGTGCGCGGGTTGTACATGCTGTCGCCCTTCTTGAGGGTGCCGGCATACAGGCGGAAGAACACGAGCCGGCCGACAAATTGGTCCGTCCACAGCTTGAACACCAGGCCGATGGGCTTCTGCTGGTCGTCGGGGACGATGTCCACCGTGGATTCATCATCCTTGTGGGCGAGCATGGGGCGCGCCTCGATCGGGTTGGGCAGGTAGTTGACGACGGCGTCGAGCACCATCTGCACGCCCTTGTTCTTGAGCGCGCTGCCGGGAATGACGCCAACAAACTTTTCCGTGAGCGTCGCCTTGCGGATGACCGCGCGGAGCTCGTCGATGGAAATGTCCTTGCCGTCGAGGAATTTTTCCGCGAGGGCGTCGTCGAAGTCCGCGAGGCCTTCGATGAGTTTCTCGCGCCACTCTTTGGCTTCCTTGAGGTGGCTCTCCGGAATGGGCTTCTCGTGGAAGCGCACGCCGCTGGCATCGGTCGGGTCGTATTCGCACAGCACCATCTTCACGAGGTCGATGACGCCGTTGAACGTGTCGGCCGCGCCGTAGGGAATGAAGAGGGGATGCGCGTTGCCCTTGAGCTTGTTGCGGATGTCGTCGAGGGCCTTGTAAAAGTTCGCGCCGGTGCGGTCCATCTTGTTAACGTAGGCGACGCGGCAGACGCGGTACTTGTTCATCTGGCGCCAGACGGTCTCGGACTGGGGCTGCACGCCCGCGACGGCGCAGAAGACGGCGATGGCGCCGTCAAGCACGCGCAGGGAGCGCTCCACCTCGGCCGTGAAGTCCACGTGCCCCGGGGTGTCGATGATGTTGATGGTGTGCGGAATTTTTGCCCACTGGCCTTCCTTGGTCGTCCAGCCGGCGGAGATGGCGGCGGCGGTGATGGTGATGCCGCGCTCGCGCTCCTGCTCCATCCAGTCGGTCACGGTGTTGCCCTCGTGCACGTCGCCCATTTTGTGGATGACGCCCGCGTAGAAGAGCAC
>DASZWY010000152.1:0-5220 GCA_035546135.1 Opitutales bacterium | reverse complement strand
TCACCAGATAATACGCCTGCTTGTAAGTCATGACCTCGTCCGGTTTGTCGCCCGTGGCATTGAAGGTGAAAACGAATTTCACGCCAAAGTCCTTGTCCGCGGTCTGAAACGCGTCGCGCCGCGTCAGTTGGAAATGAAAGTTCTTCAGCTTCTCCTTCATCGCCGCATCCGCAAACGTGAACAAATCCCGCGCGTCCTTCACCGCGTGGATGACGACATACGGCGCGCGCAAATCCGCCTTGGGGCCCGACAGCGTCGGCAACGCCTCGTCTTTTTCTTTCGCGGTCGTCCACCCCGGTGGCTGCTCGAACGCAAACCCGCCCTCCGGGCAGTCGTAAACCGGCGCCGCCGCCCGGGCCACGCCCGCTGCCGCGACCAGCAAAACCGCTGCCGCAAAAACACGCATCTCAACCCAGCAGTTTATGCACCATCTGATAAAAACCCTCGAAGAGCGGGTCGGCGTCGTTCGGGCCCGGCGCGGCTTCCGGATGGTACTGCACGGAGAACACCGGCAGGTCCTTGTGCCGCAGGCCCTCGACCGTCTGGTCATTCAAATTAATCTCCGTCACCACCGCGTTGAACTTCGCCAGCTCCTCGGGCCGCGACGCAAAGCCGTGGTTCTGCGCCGTGATGGAGACCTTGCCGGTCTCTAGATTCTTCACCGGCTGATTGCCGCCGCGATGGCCAAACTTCAGCTTGAACGTGCTCGCTCCGAGCGCGTGGGTGATGATTTGGTGCCCGAGGCAGATGCCGAAAACCGGGTACTTCGGCAGCATCCCGCGCACCGTCTGGTGGGCGTAGTCGAGCGCCGCCGGGTCGCCCGGGCCATTCGACAGGAAAATCGCGTCGGGTTTCAGCGTTTCGACGTCCGCCAGCGTCGCCGTCGCCGGCACCACTGTCGCGTCAAAGCCGTGATAGACCAGCTTCCGCAAAATCGAGCGCTTCGCGCCGTAGTCAAATGCCGCCACCTTGTAGCGCTTCCGCTCCAGCCGCTCCGGCTGCAGCTTGGTGCCTCGCACGGTGAAGGGCACCTCCTCGTTCTGGATGGGTGCAAAGACATACGGCGCCTTGCAGGTTACATCCTTCACATAGTCCACGCCGATGAGGCCCGGCCATTCCCGCGCGCGCCGCACGGCTTCGCTGTCGCCGAGGCCCTCCGTGCTCAGGCACGCCTTCAGCACGCCGGTCACGCGCAGTTTCTTCGTAATCGCCCGCGTGTCCACGCCTTGCAGGCCCGGAATATGATGCGCCTTTAAATAGTCCTCCAGGCTTTGCTGACTGCGCCAACTGCTCGCCACCGGGCTCAATTCGCGGATGACGAACCCCGCGACCTTCGGGCCGTCGCTCTCCGCGTCAAAGGGATTGATGCCGTAGTTGCCGATTTGCGGCGCGGTCATCGTCACAATCTGTGCGAAATACGACGGGTCCGTCAGAATTTCCTGGTAGCCGGTCATGCTGGTGTTGAAAACGGCCTCGCCCAGCACCGTCTTGCGCGCGCCGAAAGCCAGCCCGCGGAAGACGCTGCCGTCCTCAAATGCCAGTACTCCTTCGATGGGGGAATTTGCAGCCATTGAGCGGTAGCAATAACGCCGCCGCCGCCCGGGACGCAAATCAAATATCGAAATTCGCAGCCCGCGGGCTATCTTTTTGCCCATGCGCATCGTCATCACCGGCGTCACCCGGGGCCTGGGCCGCGCCCTCACCGAGCAATTCATCGCCCTCGGCCATACCGTCGCCGGCTGTGGCCGCAACGCCGCTGAAATCGCCCGGCTCCAGCGCCTTCACCCCGTCCCTCACCTCTTTGCTGTACTCGATGTCTCCGAGCCCAGGGCCGTCGAGAGTTGGGCGGCGGAAGTGCATAAGCAATGGGTTACCCCACCCAACCTGCTCATTAACAACGCCGCATTGATGAACCATCCCGCCCCGCTCTGGGAAGTTCCCCCAGCCGAGTTTTCCGCGATGATGGACGTCAATCTCAAAGGCGTCGCCAACGTCATCCGCGCCTTCGTCCCCGCCATGGTCGCGCGTAAACAGGGCGTCATCGTCAACCTCTCCTCCGGCTGGGGCCGCCATGCCTCGCCCGAAGTCGCGCCGTATTGCGCCACCAAATGGGCCATCGAAGGCCTGACCAAGGCGCTCGCCGCCGAACTGCCCAAGGGCATGGCCGCCGTCCCGCTCAACCCCGGAGTCATTGACACGGATATGTTACGCCAGTGCTGGGCCGACAGCGCCTCCGCCTATCCCAAGGCCGCCGCCTGGGCGAAAATCGCCGCGCCTTTCCTCCTCAAACTCGGCCCGCGTGACAACGGGCAATCCTTGAGCGTGCGTGAATTTGAAGATTGAACGGCCCAAACCCCCTCCGCCATAATCACCGTCCCTCTCCCCCGCCATCCCTTCTTCCCATGAAACCCAAAAAGCTCGCGAAAAAGATATCCGGCCGGGAACAAAAACTGGTCACGCAGCACGAAAAACTCGCGAAGCTCAAGCGCAAGCTGCCACGCGAGCAGGTCGAGGACTACCAATTCAAAACACCCGCCGGGCCGGTGAAGCTCTCCGCCCTCTTCGGCAAGCAAAAGGATTTAATCGTCATCCACAACATGGGCGCAGCCTGCCGCTATTGCACCATGTGGGCCGACGGCTTCAACGGCGTTTACCCGCACCTCGCCAACCGCGCCGCCTTCGTCGTCGCCTCACCCGATGCGCCCGCCGCGCAACAGAAATTTGCGAAAAGCCGCGGCTGGCGCTTCCCCCTCGTCAGTGTGCGCGATTCCAAGTTCACCAAGCAACTCGGCTTCCATAAAAAGGACGATGCCTGGTGGCCCGGCGTTTCCACCTTTCAGAAAAAAGGCGGCAAGATTTACCACATCGCCTCCGCGAATTTTGGCCCCTTCGACCCCTTCTGCGCCGTCTGGCATCTCTTCGCGCTTTTGGCTGACGGCGTCAACGGCTGGGAAGCCCAGTATAAATACTGAGACGGTTCGCGCCCGGCCTCGCCGTCACTTTCTTTTGCCTCTCGGCGCCGGGGTGTCGATAAACACTTCCCGCAGCGCCTCCGTCATCGCCGCCGCGCCCGCCGGGTCAATCCAGTAAAACACGTCCCGGCACATCTTGCGGTAGGACACCAGCCCGGCCTGCCGCAGCACCCGCAGATGGTGCGAGACGGTTGGCTGGGCCAGCCCCAACCGCTTCGCCAAGGCTGAAACATTGTTGCCATGCTCGCAATCCGCCTGGGGCGAAAGCATGCGCAAAATCCGCAGGCGGACCGGGTCGCCGGCGGCCCACAACTGCTTGGCCAGATCGGTATTATGGCGGGTTGGCATGTGAATAACTGGGAAAAGATTGCGGAACTGCTTGACGGCAATGTGCTTGTGCAACGCCGATTAAGTGAATTATCGGGTATGGACCCCAGCCGCGTCAAACCTAATTGTGCTTGACGAATGCCGAACTTCGTGTAGATGCATAGATGAATTTAAATATATGAATTTATCAATGCAAGCCGGAACCACCGCCGGCCCCGCCTGTCCCAGCTTTCCTCGCCATGTACCCCCAAGATAATCCCGCGCAATGGCACCGCGGCCAGGGCCTCTGGTCCGCCGTCCCCGCCGCGCAATGGAACGACTGGCGCTGGCAGCTCCAGAACCGCGTCCTGACCATCGAGCATCTCGAACAGCACCTCACGCTCACGCCCGAGGAACGCGCCGGCTGCGAACACGCCAAGGACAAGCTCGCCCTCGCCATCACGCCGCATTTCTTCAACCTCATCGACCGCAACGACCCGCACTGCCCCATCCGCCTGCAGGTCATCCCCCGCGGCGGCGAACTCACCGTCGCGCCCGAGGAACGCCTCGACCCCGTCGGCGAGGAGACGCACATGCCCGTGCCCGGCCTCGTCCACCGCTACCCCGACCGCGTGCTCTTTCTCGTCACCGACCGCTGCGCCGCCTATTGCCGCTACTGCACGCGCAGCCGCCTCGTCTCCAACGCCCAGAATTACGATTTCCATCCGGAGTTTGAATCGGGCCTGAAATACATCGCCGAGCATCCCGAGGTGCGCGACGTGCTCCTGAGCGGCGGCGACCCGCTCCTGCTCGCCGACCACAAACTCGACTACCTGCTCGGCCGCCTCCGCGCCATCCCGCACGTCGAGTTCATCCGCATCGGCTCGCGCATCCCCGTTTTCCTCCCCCAGCGCATCACGCCCGCGCTGTGCGACATTTTCAAAAAGCACGGGCCGATCTGGATGAGCATCCACGTCAACCACCCGCGCGAATGCACCGTGGAACTCAAGGAAGCCTGCGACCGCCTCGCCTACGCCGGCGTGCCGCTCGGCAACCAGAGCGTGCTGCTGCGCGGCGTCAACGACAACGCCGAAACGATGAAGTCCCTCGTGCACCGCCTCCTGCAAATGCGCGTGCGCCCGTATTATCTCTACCAGTGCGACCTCATCACCGGCAGCGCGCACTTTCGCACCGACCCGCGCGTCGGCGTGGAAATCATCCACGCCCTTCGCGGCCACACCACCGGCTACGCGGTGCCGCAGTTCGTCATCGACGCTCCCGGCGGCGGCGGCAAGGTTCCGCTCAACCCCAATTACGTCAAGGAATTCACCGACGACGAAGTGGTGCTGAAAAACTTCGCCGGCGAGATTTACCACTACCCGCTGCCGGCCTCCGTCACCGCGGGCAAGGACTAAACTTACGCGCCCTTTTTCTCGCGCGTGAGAAATTCCTCGACGCGCCGCACAATCTCCGCGACCGGCGCCAGCTTGCCCACGCCTTCGTAGCCGCACGCCAGCAGGCCCTCCGCCGGCTCGATGATAATATCGCCGCGCGCCCGCAGCGTTTCCAGGTTCGCCTGCGTCGCCGGATGCGCCAGCATCTTGCCGTTCATCGCCGGCGCGAGCATCACCGACGCCGGCGTCGCCAGATAAATCGCCGTCAGCAAATCCGGCGCCAGCCCGTGCGCGAAGCACGCGAGGATGTTCGCCGTCGCCGGGGCCACCAGCAGCAAGTCGGCCTTGTCCGCCAGCTCGATGTGCCCGGGCTGCCAACCCTTGCCCTCGTCCCACAAATCCACCCCCACCGGATTGCGCGAAAGCACCTGCAGCGTCAGCGGCGCGACAATCTGCGTCGCCTCCTTCGTCATCACGCAAAACACCGCCGCCCCGAGCTTCGTCAGCTCGGACGCAATGTCCGCGGCCTTGTACGCGGCAATCGAACC
>DASZWY010000151.1:0-6599 GCA_035546135.1 Opitutales bacterium | reverse complement strand
GTTGAGAATCGCGCCCATCGCGTGCTCGCGGATGCCGAAGTAGATGTTGCGCCCGCCGCGGTTGTCCACGTCGAAGTCGCCGGCGTCCTTGATGTAATTGAGCGTCGAGCCATGCAGGTCGGCGCTGCCCGAGACGATGAGTGGCAGGCGCTTGGCGAGGCCGTTAAGGGCGTCGGCGCCGGCTTTGCGCGTGGCGAGGGGCGGGGTGTTTTCCGGATACACCGCGCAACTGTCGAGCAGGTTGGTCGGCACGACATGATCCAGTCCCGAGCGCAGCAGTTCGGCCTTGTCGGGGTTGGCCTTGGACCACGCGGCAAACGTCGTCTGCCATTCCTGGTAGGCGGCCTTGAGTTCCTTTTTGTGCTCGTCAAAATAGGCGCGCACTTCGGGAGAGACATAGAATTTCTGGTCGGGCAGGCCGAGAGCCTTGCGGTCGGCGTCCACATATTTCACGCCCGCCTCGCCGTGGGCTTTCTGGGTGCCGGCGACTTCGGGAATGCCTTTGCCGATGAGGGTCTTGCAGATGATGAGCTGCGGTTTGCCCTCGGCGTTGAGCGCTTTTTCGTAGGCTTTGAAGATGGCCTTCAGGTCGTTGCCGTCCTTCACCGTTTGCACGGCCCAGCCATAGGCCTTGAACCGCGCGGCGGTGTCCTCGCACTGGGATTTCGCGGCCATCGCGTCCAGCGTCACGTCGTTCGAGTCGTAAAAGAGGATGAGGTTGTCGAGCTGCTGGCGGCCGGCGAGCGCGGCGGCTTCGCTGGCGACGCCTTCCTGCATGCAGCCGTCGCCGCAGAGCGCGACGACATGATGGTTGAAAATCTGGTGTTCGTCCGTATTGAAGCGCGCCTCGGCCATTTTCGCCGCCATGGCCATGCCGACGGCGTTGCCCACGCCTTGGCCCAACGGCCCGGTGGTGGCTTCGACGCCCGGGGTTTCGCCGAACTCGGGATGCCCGGGGGTCTTCGAGTGGATCGCGCGGAAGCGCTTGATTTCTTCAATCGAAAGGTCGTAGCCCGCGAGGTGCAGCCAGGCATAAAGGAACATGCTGCCGTGGCCGGCGGAGAGGACGAAGCGGTCGCGGTTGAGCCACTTCGGGTCGTCGGGGTTGACCTGCAAGGAATGGCCGAACAGAACGGCGCCGATTTCAGTGGCGCCCAAGGGGAGGCCGAGGTGGCCGGATTTGCAGGCGGCGACGGCGTCCATCGCCAGGCCGCGGGCTTCGGTGCAGGCGCGCGAGAGCAGGTCGGTATTGAGGCTCATAGAGTGGGAAAGGGAATAGAGCGGGAAAATCAGGATAAACCATGCCTGGGTCGAGACGCCAATGCTAAAAATCGTTTTTTGCGCCGCGGTGGCGTCACG
The DNA here is from genome assembly GCA_035546135.1 of Opitutales bacterium. Classification (GTDB taxonomy): domain Bacteria; phylum Verrucomicrobiota; class Verrucomicrobiia; order Opitutales; family JABDGR01; genus JABDGR01. The sequence continues at coordinate 5,240 of DASZWY010000151.1, read as the reverse complement.
CCCCCGTTATAAATTCGCCATCATAATGTAATTGGCGGATTTCGCCCCGTCTGGCAAAGTAATGACGTCATGAAAAAAACCACCATTGTGCTGCTGGTTGTGCTGGGTGCCATTCTCGTGCTGGGCTTCGCCGTGGCCGGCTCGTATAACTCCATGGTCTCGCTTTCCCAAGGCGTCGACATGCAGTGGGCGCAGGTGCAGAACGTTTACCAGCGCCGCGCGGATTTGATTCCCAACCTGGTGAACACCGTGGCCGGCGCGGCAAATTTCGAGAAATCCACGCTGGAGGCGGTCACCCAGGCCCGCGCCTCGGTCGGCCAGGTGAAAATTGACCCGAGCAAGGCGCCCACCGACCCGGCGCAACTCGCGGCTTTTCAGCAGGCGCAGGACGGGCTGTCCTCGGCCCTGTCGCGCTTGCTCGTGGTGGCCGAACGCTACCCGGATTTGAAGGCGACCGCAAATTTCCGCGATTTGCAGGCGCAACTCGAAGGCACGGAAAACCGCATCACCGTCGAGCGGCAGAAGTTCAACACCGCGGTGCAAGGCTATGACACCGCCATTCAGCAATTCCCCGGCGTCATCGTCGCGCGGCTCGGCGGCTTTGTGTCCAAGCCCTACTTTACCGCCACTGCCGGTTCTGAGACGCCGCCCAAGGTGAATTTCGACTTCAGCGGCGCCAAGCCGGCCGCCACCAACCCCTGAACGCGCCATGCGCCCCTGGCTATTTCTTTTGCTGGCCTGGGTGGGCGCGGCCCTGCCCGCCCAGGCGGCGGAGACGATGCCGCCCAAGCCGGACCGGTATTTCAACGACTATGCCGGCGTCGTTTCGCCCCAGGTGGCGGAAAAGCTGAACGGCCAGCTCGAGAATTTCGAGCGGGAGACTTCCAATCAGCTGGTCGTGGCGATTTTCCCGACGATGCAGACGGATTCCTCGCTCGAGGACTACACCCAGCGCATCGCCGAGAGCTGGAAAGTCGGCCAGGGGGACAAGAACAACGGCGCGGTGCTGTTCGTTTTCGTCAAAGAGCACAAAATGCGCATTGAGGTCGGTTATGGACTCGAAGGCGCGCTGCCCGACGCGCTGGCCAAGCGCATCCTCGACGACGAAATCACACCGCAGTTCAAGGGTGGCGATTTCAACGGCGGCGTCACCGCGGGGGTGCAGGCCATGATGGCCGCCGCCAAAGGCGAATACAAGGGCACCGGCCGCACCCATCACGATACCGTCCTCAACAAGGTCAATGATATCGACCCGCTCGCCATTATATTTGGTTTCGTGTTTTTATTTTTGATTATGGGCGCCATCGCCAATGCGCTAAAGAAAACCGGGACGGTTTACACAAAAACCGGCCGGTGCGTTTACAATAACAACCCGAATGTTTTCCCCTGGTGGTGGGGCGGTGGCGGCGGCGGAGGCAGCGGTGGCGGGGGTGGTTTCGGCGGCGGCTTTGGTGGTGGCGGCGGATTCAGCGGCGGCGGCGGGAGCTTTGGCGGGGGAGGCGCCAGCGGCAGTTGGTGAATTGACCATGCATCATCAGGAATTCATCGCCCAGCTTGACGAGGCCAAGGTGCTCGCGGCGATCGCGCGCGCCGAACTCACGACCTCCGGCGAAATCCGCGTGGCCATCTCGCACCATCACCGGCCCGACGCGCTGGCGGCCGCGCAAAAACGGTTCAAAAAACTGGGCATGCACAAGACTCCCGGCCGCAATGCCGTGCTGATTTATTTCGCGCCGCGGTCGCATACCTTCGCTGTCTGGGGTGATATCGCGGTGCATGAAAAGTGCGGCGACGAATTCTGGCAGGGCGTGGCGGCGAAAATTTCCCCGCGGCTCAAGGCCGGGCAGTTCACCGAAGCCGTGGTGGAAGCGGTGGAGGAAATCGGCGCGGTGCTGGCGAAACATTTCTCCCCGGGCCAAGATGGAAAAAACCAGCTCGCCGACGAAATTGTGCGCGACTGAGTCCATGCCTGGGCGGTGGAGCGGGCGCTCCGCGCACGCCTAAAACGCGCCCGGAGCGCGCGTTCCACTCCGGGTTTGGTCAAGAAGTGGCGGCGACGCCGTTCCGGGGCAAATACTTCGTTTTCAGCAGCCGCCAGGCGACGACGAGGAAGGCCGTCAGCGGCACGGCGAGGATCATGCCGAGGATGCCGTGCAGCGCCTCGCCCCAGAAGAAGATCGACAGCAGGATGACGAGCGGGTGCAGGCCGGTATGGTGGCCCATGATTTTCGGCGTCAGGTAATAGCCTTCGACCAGTTGCACGATGGCGAAGATGCCCGCCGCCTCGGCCACCATGGTCCAGCTGCCCCCCGGCTGGAAATAGGCGATGGGCAGCACGACCGCCAGGCCGAGGATGCTGCCGAGATAAGGCACGATGTTGAGCAGGCCGAAAAACATGCCGAGCAGGAAGCCGCCCTGGAGTCCAATGAGCATGAAACCCGCCGCCTTCATGATGCCCATGATGACGCCGATGACCAGTTTGCCGCGAAAGAACGCCACTACGATGTTCGCGAATTCATTGGTCAGAAACACCACGTCTTCGCGAATGGAAGGGGGCAGGAACGTCAGTTGGTGCCGGAAATCGCGCGCCAGGTTGCGGTCCGTCTCCAGCAGGAAAAACAAATAAACCGGGATGACCGCCAGGGCGGCGGACCACTCGAGCAGCCGGCGCGCCGTCGAGGGCGCCGCCAGGAGCAGATTCATCACGTGTTGCGTCGCGGCGGCGGACTGTTCCGCGATGCTCTTTTCGTCGAGGTGGCTTTTCACCGCCTGGTAGATGTCGGGATACTGGCTGAGGACGTCGCGCAGGTGATGCACCGCCCGGGTGATAAAATCCGGCAGGGTGTCTTTAATCTCAACCACTTGGCTGATAACCACCGGCAACAGGAGAATGCCGAGCGCGACGCAGGCCGCCGTCACGAGAAAATACAGCAGCAGAATCGCCCGCACCCGCGTCAGCTTGAGGCTTTTTTCCAGGCGCAGCACCGCCGGGCGCAGGAGCATCGCAAGGATGCCGGCCACGGCCAGCGGCCAGATCACAAAAGCGAAAAATCCGATGAACGCGCGCAGCATCCACAGCGCGGAAAGCACCACCGCCGCCAGCAGCACCACCGCCGCTCCCGTCACCGCCGCCGCGGTAAGCCAGCGCTGCCCGGGGGACAGCCACGGCTGGGGCGAAGGGCGGTGTTCGCTCATGCCTCTTTTTCAGCGTTTGCGGGGCGGGCGTCAATCTTCGTCGTCGCCCAGGCCCAGCTCCTTTTTGACCTCGGGTACCTGGGCGAGCTCGTCCAGCAACTCGTTGACGCTGAAGTCGGCGACCACAAAATCGCCATATTCCAGCGTGGGCGTCTTGGTCTGGCCACTGATTTCCATCATGCGCTGCATCGCGGCCTTGCTCTCATTGACATCGCGCACATCCACTTCAACGCCGTGTTGGGAAAAGTAGGCCAGCGCCTCGCGGCACCAGGGACACCCGCGTTTGACGTAAAGAATGGGTTTCTTCATCGCGGCCTCCATCTCCTTTTACTATCGCCCCAGTGGGCGCCAGCTTCAACCGAAATTCCTGTGAAATATTTGCGCCTTGGGGGTTGTGCCAACGGCGTTTCTGGGCGATATTACCCGCTTTTGTTTATGGGTCTGGACGCCGAGCTAGTCGAAACCACCGCGCCGCCCGCGTGCATCCACGTGAAGGGCGCGCGGGAGCACAACCTGCGCAACCTCGAGCTGCGCCTCCCGCGGCAAAAGCTTGTCGTGGTCACCGGCGTCAGTGGCTCGGGCAAGTCCTCGCTGGCCTTCGACACCATATACGCCGAAGGCTACCGCAAATACATGGAGAGCCTGTCGGTGCGCGCGCGCCAGTTGCTCGACCAGTTGAAGCGCCCCGATGTGGACTTCATCAGCGGGCTGCCGCCGGTCATCGCCATCGAGCAGCGCACCGGCGCTGGCGCCAACCCGCGCAGCACCGTTGCCACCGTCACCGAAATCGCCGACTATGCGCGGCTGGCCTGGACCCTGGCGGGCGAACAGCGCTGCCCGTTGGATGGCGGGGCCATCGAGCGCCGCACGCTCGACGATTGTGTGGCCCGGATTTTCCAAGAACCCGCCGGCAGCAAGCTGGTGCTCCTTGCGTCGGGCGAGACGGCCAAGCCCGCCTTCTGGCGCGAGGAAGTGCCGCGGCTGCGCCAGCGGGGCTTCACCCGTGCGCGCGTCAACGGCGTCTTGCGCGAATTGCACGAGCCGGACCTCCTCGACAGCAAGGCGAAGGAAATCACCCTCGATTTGGTGGTGGACCGCCTGGTCATCGAAACCGCCCAGCGCAGCCGATTGGCGGACTCCCTTGAACTGGCCTTTCGCGAAGGACGCGACCGCGCGCTGGCCCTCGTGCAAAATACCGCGAACGGCGCGTGGAAGGAAATCCCGCTCAGCCAGCGGCTGGCTTGCGCGGTCTGCGGCACCGTTTACGAGCCGCTGACGCCGCGGCATTTTTCCTACAACCATCCCGAAGGCGCGTGCCCGGAATGCGGCGGGCTGGGGCGCACGCTGCAATTTCGCCCGGACCTCGTCGTGCCCGACCCGGCAAAATCCGTGCGGCACGGCGCCATCAAGCCCTGGCGCTTCGGTTCGAAGGCGATGATTATCAAGCGCAACGCCATCCTGCGCCAGCTCGCCGCGCAATTGCCTTTTGACGCGGAGGCTCCTTGGGAAGATTTGCCCGCGGGGACGCGCCACGCGATTTTGTTCGGCACGGGCGACCGGCTCTTTTCCTTCAAGCTGCATTCCGGCAACCACAAGCCCGAGACGCTGCCTTTTGCCGGAGTGCTCGCCGACCTCGACGAGACGCGCCGCAATACCACCAGCGACGGCCTGCGCGCGCGCTTGCTGGCGTTTCAGGTTTCGACGCCGTGCACGGTCTGCCACGGGCGGCGGCTCAACCCGCGTTCACGCGCCGTGCTCGTGCAGGGCAAGGGCTTTGACGACCTGATGGCGATGACGGTCGGCGAATCGGCGGAATTCGTGCATCAACTGCGTGCGACGGCGGGCGGTCTTGCGGCGGCGGTGGATGAGGCTTGGCGCGGGCTCGAGCACCGGCTGCATTTTCTGCGCGAAGTCGGCCTGGGCTATCTCACCCTGGAGCGCGAATACGGCACGCTCAGCGGCGGCGAGACCCAGCGCGCGCGCCTGGCCACCCAACTCGGCACGGGGCTGGTCGGCGTCGCCTATGTGCTCGACGAGCCGAGCAT
>DASZWY010000150.1:0-13521 GCA_035546135.1 Opitutales bacterium | reverse complement strand
TGGCGGCCGCCGATGACGACGATGGCCTGGGCGCCTTCCTGCGCGAGCACCAGCACGTCGCTCTGCCGTTCCTTGGTCGCGCCGCAAATCGTGTCGAACACCAGCGCTTCCGGGTATTTCGTCTTCAAATACTGGGACAGGCGCTCAAATTCGTCCGTGAACATGGTGGATTGCGAGACCATGCACACCTTGCCATTGAGCGGCGGCAGCGAATCAATATCGGCCTGCGACTTGATGACGTGGCCGAGGCCTTCCGTGTAGCCCATCAGGCCGATGACCTCCGGGTGCTTCGGGTCGCCGAAAATGACGGTATTGTAACCCTTCTTGGCGTGGATGCGGATTTTGCCCGCGATGATGCCCACGTCCGGGCAGGTGGCGTCCTTGAAATCGAGGCCGAGGTCCTTCAGATAAGCCCGGCGTTCCGGCGAGATGCCGTGCGCGCGCACCACCATGACGGCGTTTTGCTTCTTCTCCTCGTCGAGCGCGATACTCGACTTGCTCTGGTAGTCACCCACCTCGTTGATGCCCTCGGCCAGCAGCTTCTCCATCATCTGGCGATTGTGGATCAGCGGGCCGTCCGTGTAAACGGGCCGGTGGGCGTTGACGGCGAATTCGCGCGCGATATCAATGGCGCGTTCAACGCCCCAGCAAAACCCCGCGCTTTTGGCTCGGATGACCTTCATTTCCCGAAAGTTACGGCAAAATCCGCCCGCTGTCAATTCCGCCGAACAGGCCGATTCCTGCCGCCGTTACTGCTTCAACTGGTCGAGAATCGCCGCGTAGATCGCCTGCGTGTCCGGCTGGCTGCCATTGTCGAGGGTGACCGACAGGGTCATCATCCCCGCAATCTTCGAGGGGACGATGTCCACCTCGACATAAACATCCATGAGGCCGCGAGCATAAACATAGGCCGAGTCCTTCTTGGCCAGATTTTCCTTCACCCGGTAGTACTTCAAATTGTCCAGCGCGCGGTTCGTCGCATGGAAAACCGAGGTCACGTCGCCCTTGACGTCGCCGCTCAATGTCCGGTCGCCGGTCACCATGTTATAGGAAGACGAGGCGATGGGCGCACCCTTGGGGCTGACGGCCACTTCAGAGGAACAGCCGGCGAAGGCCAAGGTGCAGGCGAGGGCGAGCACACAGGCTCGCGCGGAGTTGCGGAAGTCGTTCATATCCGGAACTGTGTAACGCCGGAAGCGGCGGCAAGTCAAGTCGTTATCTCACTTCGCCGTGGCCTCCACCGGTCGTTGGCCGTAGTAATTCACCAGCCCCGCGACCACCGCGTCGCCGTATTCCTCGAAGATGTTTTTGCGCGGCACGCCGTTGAAGTCGCGGGTGCCCGCATACTCACCGGCCTGGATATGTTCGTAGCCCTCGACGCTGTTGGCCACATATGGCTCGAAAAATATCACCGGGCAGCGGTAGAGCCGGTCCGCCAGCAAATTGCGTCCCCACACATAGCCGTTCCCGCCCAGCGCAACCCCATTCGCGCCGTTGTAGCCAAACGGCGGCTGGCCGAATATCGGCGCGGCCGACTCCGCCATCGCCTGCGCGAGCCCCAGCTCCTCCGTGCCCGCGCCGTCGGCGATGCGCTCAAGCATGAAAAGCCGCTGCTCCGGCACCGCGATCTCCGCGGGCAGGTAAGAGCCGTTGACGAGAATGTGAAAATGCTGCCCTTGCACCAGCGTGTGTTTTTGCGGATCCGGCCAGTCCACCGCGTCCAAGTGCAGGCATAGCACCACGTCGGGCCGCAGCACATCATTCACCCGCTGGGCCCGCGCGCGAATCTCCGTGTTGAGAAAAGCCTGCATCGCCGCCCAGTTCGCCGGATGCACGTCCGTGATTTTTTCCCCGGTGACTGGTCCCGGCCGGTCGCGCACGAAGGAAACCTGCGCGCCGAGCGCCTCCAGCCGCGGCGCGAGCAATTGCGCCACGCGCAGTGCAAGGTCGCCTTCCTGCACGGGCGGGCGGCCATCCACGCTGAACGACCGCGCTTCCAGCGGGCCCCACGCGCCGCCGAGATGACCGGGGTCGAGCGCGATGCGCAGCCCGGCCAATGGCTTCCCTGGCGGCGCCGCGCCCAGTTCGTCGCGGGTGTGCCAATATCGAACACCCGCCGGGGGCTTGGGCGGGCGCACCGTTGGCGCGCGCGTCGCCAGCAGGTAGTAGGGGGAATTTTCGGCGGGCGATTCCCGCACCACCAGCGCGCCGGGCGTGACTTCGATGTAGCCCTTGCCCGCGCCTTTTGGTGCAAACCGTCCCTCCAGCGCCGCGTGCCATTCGTCCGCCGTCAGCGCGCCCTGCCACGCGGCCAGCCGGTCCGGCACCGGCTCCGTTCCCGGCGGCGCCGAGGCGCATCCGCCGGCGGCCAGGCCGATGCACAAAATCATGAGGCGCAGGCGGGTGGGCATGGCTGGCGAGGGTAATTTGCCGCGTGGCCTTCCTCAAGAACTAAACAATTTTTTCACACGGCGGGGCCGTGCGGCTGGGCCTTTCCTCGGAAGGGGGTGGGGGAATTTTTTTGCGAGTCAGGGTTGCTTTGTCGCCATAAGAAGGTAGAATGATTCAAACTGCTGTATTAATCTGAATTACTCCATGTCCGGAAAAATCCTGGTGCTCGATGATGAGCAGAATTACGCGGAAATGCTGCGCGACCTGCTCGTGCAGGAGGGCTTTCGCACGGAAATGGTCACCCGCCCCCTCGAGGCCCTCAAGGCCCTCGACGCGGAGGAGTTCAACTTGGTGGTGGCCGACTACAAAATGCCCGTCATGGACGGCGCCGATTTCATGGAGCGCGCCCGCTCCCGCCAGCCCAACCTGCCCATCATCATGGTCTCCGGCCTGATGAACACGCCCGAGCTGGTCAAGGTCGCCAACATGGACGTCACGCTCGTCCTGGAAAAACCGCTCGATATCAAGGCGTTCATCAGCCACGTGCGCCGCTTCGTCCAGCCCATGTCCGACGAGGAGCGCAACGGCCCCGCCGCCGCCGAAGCCGCCGCCGACTCGGCTGCGCTCAATTATCCCGCGCTCAACCATTTGGCCGACAGCACGGATGCCTCGCGCCGCTTCGCCCAGCAATTATGGGACGCTTCGCGCCTGGATCGCTACCTCTTTGTCGGCGCGCCTCCGGGCGCCGAACTGGAATTGATCACCTGTGAATTGTCCGACTGGTATGGCTTCGCCAACCTCCCCATCCACCAGTTTTCCATTTCGCAAATCGAATCGCTCGAAGTTCTTCAGGCCATCCGCGACCTGCCCGGCCAGAGCCAGGTCAGCAAGCTCGTCGCCGTCACCGATTTCGGCGAAGCCACCCGCAACCAGATTGACTTGCTGCAAAAGCTCCTCGCCGCTGATCCGAAGTTCCTGCCCAACGGCCGCGAAGTCTGCTGGGTCTTCTTCCTCGACATCACCCGCTACCCGCAGATGCTGCCGGAGTCCGGCCCGGAAATTTTCAACCTCGTCAAGAAGCACCTCGTCGTCCTTTCGCCCCTGCGCGAACGCCTCGCCGACCTCGCCACCTACCTCAAGCTGCATCTCGACCTTTTTGCCTCGCGCGAGGAGGAGCCCACGCGGGCGCAGCTCTCCGCCGCGGCCGTCACCGAATTGCTCAGCTACACCTGGCCCGGCAATTACACGGAAGTCGTGGATGTCGCCCGCCGCATCGCGGCGACCGACCGCTCCGGCCCGCTTACTGGCGAACAAGCCGCCGCGATTCTCGGCCAGCCAACGCCCGGCGCCGCCGGACTCGCCGACTATCTCCGCAGCCGCCAGCGCGAATTCATCCAGGATGCCGCGCGCCGCTCCGGCGTCGAACCCGCCGCCATCGTCAAAAACCTCAAGGCCGACCCGGCGCTCCTCGCCCAGGCCGCCAACGCCGACGACCCCGGCCTGCTTTACCCCGATTTGCTTCCGGGTTCTTGAGGCGGTCTGATTTTAGTGTCATGCTCACCCGGCGCCACGCACCCGCACACTAAAACACTTTCCCCATGGCCCTCGCGCGCATCCAGGCCGCCGTCGTCAACGGCCTCAAGGACCTCGGCAAGCTGACCGAGGAGCAGGCCGGCGCGCTGCTTAATTCCAGCGAGGACATGTCCGGCGAAAATCTGGGCAAGCTGCTCCAGACGGAATACAAGGTGTCCGACTTTTCCCTGCTCACCGCGCGCAGCCGCGCCTTCGGCCTCAGCCCTTTCCACGTCCGCAATTTTTCGGTGGACGAGCTGACGTTTCAAAAACTCGACCGCGACTTTTGCCGCGAGCACAAAGTGCTCCCCGTCGGCCAGGCCGGCCCGTACTTCATTGTCGCGCTGGCCAACCCGTTCAACCTCACCGTCACCCGCCGCATCGCCGAGGTCACGAAACAAAAGGTCTCACTGCTCCTGGCGCCCGAGGCCGAATTGCTCGAACTGCTCGAGGACAAAAAGGAGCAGGCCGCCTCCGTTGGCTTTGGTGACGTCGTCGAAGCCCTCGGCATGGAGGGCGGACTCGATGAAGTCGAGCTGGCCGATGGCGCCGCGGAGGACGAAGAGTCGGCGCCCATCATCACGCTCGCCAACCGCATCATCGAGGATGCCTATTACTCCGGCGGCAGTGACATCCACATCGAGCCGTCCGAAAAATCCACCCGGGTGCGCGTGCGGGTGGACGGCATTTGCCTGGAAAAGCTCACCATCCCCAACAAGGCCTCCGGCGCATTGATTGCCCGCCTCAAGGTGATGTCCAACCTCGACATCTCCGAGAAGCGCCTCCCGCAGGACGGCCGCATCGTCTTCAAGCAGTACACGCGCAAGAACCTCGACATTGACCTGCGCGTCTCGACCGCCCCGCTCAACCACGGCGAGGGCGTCGTCATGCGCATTCTCGACAAGCAGAAATCCACGCTGCCGCTGCCCGCGCTGGGCTTCGAGCCGGAAAATCTCGAACTCTACCGCGCCCTCATCCAGCGCCCCTTCGGCATGGTCCTGCACTGCGGCCCCACCGGCTCCGGCAAGTCCATGACGCTTTACTCCGCGCTCAACGAAATCAATTCGCCGGACATCGTCATCCGCACCGCCGAGGACCCGATTGAGTACACCCTGCCCGGCATCTGTCAGATGCAGATGCACCGCAAAATCGGCCTCACCTTCGCCTCCGCCCTGCGCGCTTTCCTCCGCCAGGACCCGGACATCATCCTCGTCGGCGAAATTCGCGATCAGGAGACCGCCGGCATCGCTGTCGAGGCGGCGCTCACCGGCCATATGCTCTTCTCGACCCTCCACACCAACGATGCGCCCTCGACCATCGCCCGCCTCACCGAAATGGAGGTCGAGCCGTTCATGGTGTCCGCCGCGCTGGTGTGCGTGTGCGCCCAGCGCCTCATGCGCCGCGTCTGCAAGGCCTGCAAGCAGCAGGGCGACCCCGAGGGCCGCGAGGCGGAGATTTTGCGCAAGGCGCTGCAGTGGAATGGCCCGATTTATCATGCCCATCCCGGTGGTTGTCCGGCCTGCGGTCGCACCGGCTACAAGGGCCGCGTCGGCATCCACGAACTCATGGCCACCAGCGAAGGCCTGGTCAACGCGATCAACAAGGAGGCCGAGACCGCCGCCATCAAGCGCGTCGCCATGCTCAACGGCATGTCCACCCTCCACCAGGACAGCATGAAGAAAGTCCGCGCGGGCTTCACCACCATTGAGGAAGCCATTGCCACCGTGCCGCCGGACATGGAAGACCTCGAGGCCATTCGCGAGGAATTCGCCATCGAAGCCGAGGTCAAGGCCCAGGCCGAGACCCTCCGCAAGGAAAAGCTCGATGCCTTCCGCAACGTGCGCGAACAAGCCGCCAAGGACAAGGCCGCCGCCGCCGCGCCCCCCCCCGCTATTGCTTGACGGGAAAGATGTCGCAGCGCTTCAGTTTCTTCTCCGCGTCAAAATCAAACTCGACCGTCATGCCTTGATGCCGGTAAGTCAGGGAAGATTCGTCGGCTTCCTCATCGGTCTCGGCGGGCGCACCAAAAATCGCCTGGATGTCGGCGGGGCGCATCGCCGGGGTGAGTTCCTGGTTTTCGATTTTGCCCCAGCGCAGCCGGGGCCGGGAAAATTCGATGGCGGAATTGTTCAGGTTGTATTTGTCCGGCCCGATGAAAAACACCAGATAGCTGAATTTTTCCTTTTCAAAGCCAACCTCGAAGCCGCCCTTGAGGTAGCGCAGTTGCTGATAATTGAGGTAGTCTTTGTATTCGGAAATTTCCGGTTTGCCGAGAAACGCCGCCGCCTCCACCGGGTCGCCAAATTTCAGCGCGCCAAAACTGCGCCCCTCCACGTCCGCCAGCGGATACGGCGGCTGGTGCGGCCCCCACTGGACGGTCGGGTCCGGCCGTTTGCCGAGAAGATTGTCAAGCCAGCCCATGGGGATTGGCGCTAGGGTAGGCGCGGGCCCGTGGTTGGCAAGAAATTGTGTCGCCATTTTCCGCCCCCTTTGGCCATCATCTCCTTTTGCCATGCCCGTCCCCCTGCTTGACCTGAAGCGCCAGCACGCCCCGCTCGAGGCGGAATTCAAGGCCGCCTTCGAGCGCGTCCTCCACTCCAACCTCTTCATCCTCGGCCCCGACCACGCCGAGTTCGAGCGCGAGTGCGCGAAGTTCCTCGGCGTCAAGCACGCCCTCGGCATTTCCTCCGGCACGGACGCGCTCCTGCTCGCCCTCATGGCCCTGAACATTGGCCCGGGTGACGAGGTGCTGGTGCCCGACTTCACCTTCTTCGCCACCGCCGGCTGTGTCGCGCGCCTCGGCGCAGTGCCGGTATTTGTGGACGTCTGCCCGGCGTGCTTCAACCTCGACGTGTCCGACGCCGCGAAAAAAATCACCGCGCGCACCAAGGCCATCATCCCCGTCCATCTCTACGGCCAGGCCGCGGATCTGGACGGCGTGCTCGCCCTCGCCCAGAAGCACCAGCTCGCCGTCGTCGAGGACGCCGCGCAGTCCTTCGGCACGCGTTACGCCGGCAAATCCGCTGGCACCCTCGGCCAGTTCGGCGCCTACAGCTTTTTTCCGACCAAGAACCTCGGCGCGCTGGGCGACGCCGGTCTGCTGGTCACCAACGACGACGCCCTCGCCGAACGCGCCACGATCCTGCGCGTCCACGGCATGAAGCCGAAGTATTACCACCAATATGTCGGCGGCAATTTTCGCATGGACACCCTCCAGGCCGCGCTGCTGCGCGTGAAGCTGCCGCACTACACCGAGTATACGAAGGGTCGCCAAGCCAATGCCGCCTGGTACACCGAACGACTGTCCCGCGTGCCCGGCATCGCTGTCACCCGGCCTTCCGACTGCCATATGCACCCGGCGCATGAGACCACGGCCCCCGTCGAGCCCGCGCCGAAAATCACGCTCCCCGCCGCCTGCCCGCGCCACGAACATATCTGGAACCAGTTCACCATCCGGATCCACGGCCCCGGCCGGCGCGACGCCCTGCTCGCGCACCTCCAGGCCCGCAAAATCGGCGCGGAAATTTACTACCCCCTTTCGCTCGACCAGCAGGAGTGCTTCAAGCATATCGGCCGCGGTGGCGAGACCTGCCTGCGCTCGCGCATCCTTTCCGAGGAGGTTCTCAGCATCCCCATTTTCCCCGAGCTCACCGCCGCCGAACGCGAGGAAGTCGCCGCCGCCATTGAGGAGTTTGTGCGCCGGTCCTAATCTCACAATACATGGACATCTGGTTTCATCCCGCCCGCGAACTGGACGCCATCGTCCGCGCCGCCGCCGCGCGCACGCCCGGCTTTGACGGCGAGTTTGCGCCGGAAATCCGCGCCTCCGACCCGCGCCACGGCGATTTTCAGGCCAACGGCGTGCTCGGTTATGCGAAAGCGCGCAAGCAGAATCCGCGCGCCATGGGCACCGCCCTCGCCGAAGCGCTGAAGCAAGACCCCGCACTCGACCCCGCGCTCGTGGAAACCTCCGTCGCCGGTCCGGGCTTCATCAATTTCAAGTTTACGCCGGTATTCTGGTTTGAGTGGTTAAAGAAATATGACGCAGGTAGCAATTTTGCTATCCCATCAAAGCAATTTTATTATTCAGGTCGTACTATAGTAATTGACTATCCATCTCCAAATACTGCCAAGCAAATGCATGTAGGTCATTTGCGTCCAATGGTAATTGGTGAAGCACTTTCACGATTATTGGAGTTTTGTGGGGCAAGAGTAAAAAGAGACAATCATATAGGCGATTGGGGCTCAAATTTTGGTATTCTAATTCTAGCAATAAAGGAGTCGGGTGAAAGTCTTGTAGATGACCCTGAGGCGGCTTTGGCTCAGCTTGAGCGTCTTTATAAGGCTGGCTCAACAAAAGCTGAAGATAAGAATAGCTCTTGGGCTGATGCAGCGAGGGCCGAGTTGGTTAAATTACAAAACAATGACCCCGAAAACTTGAAGTTATGGGACCGCATAGTTGTTCTAAGTAATCGCGCCGCTGACACGATTTATAGCCGCTTAGGAATAACTAAAGAGCTAACTTTGGGCGAGTCATTTTACCGGGATAAAGTGCAGGAGGTGTACGCCAAATTGTCTGATTCTGGCTTAGCGGAAATAAGTGAAGGGGCTCTAGTTGTATTCCACCCTGAGCATCCGCGTTTTAAGGAGCAACCATTCATCATTCGCAAGAGTGATGGTGCGAGTAATTATGCTTCGACTGACTTAGCCACGATTCTGTATCGGTTTGCTACATATCACCCTGACGAAATTATCTATGTAACTGATGGTCGCCAAAGAGACCATTTTGAACAATTGTTTTTAACCGCTGGAAAATGGTTTAAGGCGATGAATCAGCCATTGCCAAAGCTTCGACATGTTTGGTTCGGGACAATACTGGGAGAGGACGGAAGGGCCATAAAAACAAAAAGTGGTGAGTCAATAAAGTTAGTTGCTTTGCTCAACGAGGCCGAGGCCCGCGCCCGCGCCATCGTGGACGAAAAAAATCCCGGCCTGCCCGAGGCCGAGAAGGCCAATATCGCGCGCGTGGTCGGCCTCGGGGCCGTCAAATACGCCGACCTGCGCCAGGACCGCACTTCCGATTACGAATTCGCCTGGGACAAGCTCCTCGCCCTCGACGGCAACACCGCGCCGTATCTGCTCTACGCCGTCGCGCGCATCCACAGCATTTTCCGCAAGGCCGAACTGCCGGTTGACGATCCCGCGCGCGAAGCCACCGCCGGCGCGTTCGAGACGCCGACGGAAATCGCCCTCGCGCGCAAGCTCGCCGCGCTGCCCAATGTGCTCGAAGCCACGCTCGCCGACCTGCGCCCGCATTTTCTTTGCACCTACCTCCACGAGCTGGCCGGCGAATTTTCCGCCTTCTACAACGCCGACCGCGTGATGGTGGATGAGCCGCCCGTGCGCGCCCGCCGCCTGTTGCTGTGCGCCCGCACCCTGCGCGTGCTCGAAACCGGCCTGCACACCCTCGGCCTCGAAACCCTCGAACGCATGTAAATTTCCCGCATGGACTTCGAGCACTTCGCCCTCAATGTTCCCGACGCCCGCGCCCACGCGCGCTGGTATGTGCACCATCTCGGCTTCCGGGTCGTGCGCGAGCGCGCCGACCCGCCCTACACCCATTTTTTGGCTGACGGCACCGGCCGGGTCATTGTCGAGCTTTACACCAACCCCGCCGCGCCGATGACCGCTTTTGCCACCGCCGACCCGCTGTGCTTCCACCTCGCGCTCGTGGTGAAAGACGCCCGGGCCGAGCAGGCGCGCCTGGTGGGCGCGGGCGCCGCTTACGCCTACGCCGATGAATTGCCCGACGGCTCGGTGCTCGCCATGCTCCGCGACCCCTGGGGCGTGCCCCTGCAACTTTGCCAGCGCGCCCGGCCGCTGGCCTAGGTTCGTTGCCCAAAGTTTGCAAACGCTCGTTTGAATTTCCCTTGACGGCGGGCACAATCAGAATAGATTGCGTTTTTAACCTCAACGTAAAACCAATCATGGCTATCTTCGCCCCCGACCTCACCAAACGCGCGCCGCGCAGCCCGCGCGTCCGCCTTGGCGGTTATGTCATCCTCCCGCGCATGCTCGACAAGGGCCGCGCCACCATCGCCAAGACCCACGGCGAATACCACTACGCCTGCCCGCTCGACCAGCGCTTCCTCGACTTCGTCGGCGTCACCGCCGAAGCGCTCAAGAAGGAACTGGCCAAGGGCAAGAGCGACACCGAAATCCTCGCCTGGATTGAAAAAACCGGCAAACACCAGCGCTGCCCCGGCGAGATCCACGTTTGGTCCAAACTGGCCGAGGAACGAGTTCCTTCCGATACCGAAAGCCGCGCCTACTTCAACGAAATCGTGACCAAAATCGCCCCCAAGCGCGAGGACATCGCCACCTGGTTCGAGATGCTCGACGTGGATGATTACACGACTTTCGGGGGCCAGCCCTAAAGTTTGCGGCAAGCTTGAGCAATAATTGTGGCCGCGCGGCCACTCACAACGGCCCGGCATTTTTTGCCGGGCCGTTTGCTTTTTCTGCCAGGCCGCGGAGCCACTGCGATTATGCCCGCCGGAAAATTTTCCAACCTCAATCCACTTGGGCGTAACGACTTGGGTCGTTTTGAATGGCCCACCGGCCAATGCCGGCATTTTTCATGCAAAAGAGACGGGGCGACCCCTCTGCCTCGATGCAAATTTTTTCTCCCGCGGCTGATTCACTCGGCATCCTTTTCCTTGGCTGGGGTTTTTGCCTCGGATTAGTCGTGCTCGACGCGCCGCGAAAGACCGTTAGAACAACTACTGCTCACCGCGAACGCACTCCCTGGATTTTTGCCAACCCCACCATGCCCGCCAATTCCCAAACCTGGCTCGCCCGCGGCCTCACCGCGATGCTGCGGCCGCTGGTAAAACGCATCTACCAGGTGCGCGCCGAGGGGCTTGAAAATCTGCCCCGCGAAGGCGGCATCATCGTCGCGCCTAATCACCTGTCCTACGTGGACGTTGTTTTGCTTTCCATCATCAGCCCGCGCCCGCTCCGCGCGCTGGCCTGGGGCGGATTCACCCGCTACGCTTTTTTCCGCGCCATCTTCCGCATCTTCGGCACGCTGCCCGTCACGCCCGAACACGCCAAGACTGCCATCAAGGAAGGCGTCAAAATTTTGCAGGAGGGTGGGGCGGTGCTGATTTTCCCCGAGGGCCAAATCTCGCGCACCGGCGAGTTGCAGCAATTCGCCGGCGGCTTCAGCCTGCTCTCGCGCCATGCCCAGGTGCCGGTCGTGCCGGTGCATCTTGGCGGTGTCTGGGGCTCCATCTTCAGCTACGAGCGCGGAAAATTTTTCTGGAAGAAACCGCTCAAGCTGCCCTATCCCGTGGTCATCCGCTTTGGCCCCGCCATCAAACCCGAGAATGCCTCCGTCGAAAATCTCCGTCATGCCATCCTCGCTCTCGCCAAGCCGGACGATCCCGTGAACGCGCCGCCGCGCAGCCCTGCCACCGACCCCAAGATGCCGCAACCCGCAGCTCCGCCTTCCCATGGCGCGCCCCAGCCGCCGCGCCAGCCTCCCGGCCAGCCGTTGCTGGATTTGGACAGCGCGAAATTCGCCGCCCGCCCCGAACTTGCCGGCCATCTCGGCGAAGCGCTCGTGCGCGCGCTCAAGGCCCGCGGCGGCGAGACCGTCATTATCGATCACAGCTTTGCCCCGCCGCAGCGACTCAATGCGCATAAGCTCCTGACCGTTTCTCTCGCGCTTTCCCAGCGCCTGCGCCAGACCGTGCCGGAGCCGCGCGTGGGCATCCTGCTGCCGCCGGGGGCCGGCGGGCTTATCGCCAACTACGCCGTCATGCTCGCGGGCAAGACGCCCGTGAACCTCAACTTCACCATCGGCAAGGCCGCGCTGCAAAGCTCCATCCGCAAAGCCGGCGTCGTCTCCACCATCACCGACGAAACCTTCCGCCGCAAAATCACCGCGCGCATGGATATTCCCTGGTCTGACCAGGTGCTCGATTTGAAAACCGAAATCGAAGTCATTCGGCCTTATGCGCTATTGCGCTGGGGGCTGCTGGCCAAGTTTTGCTCGGCGGACTGGCTCATCCGCCGCGCGCAAGTCCCACGCGCAGGCGGCGATCGCGAGGCCGGCCTGCTTTTCACCAGCGGCAGCTCCGGCGAGCCGAAGGGCGTCGTGCTCACGCACCGCAACATCCTCGGCAATTGCGCGCAGATTGACGCCAGCGGCATTCTGCCCGCGCGGGAGGTGCTGCTCGGCAATCTGCCGATTTTCCACAGCTTCGGCTTCACCATCATCCTCTGGTATGGCCTGCAGCGCGGCCTGACTCTCGTCACCGTGCCTTCGCCGCTCGATGTGCTGAAATGCATCGAAGCCATCAAGACGGAGAAAGTCACCGTCCTGCTTGGCACCCCGACTTTTTACCGTCCCTACCTCAAGCGCGCCGACCCCGCCGACCTCAAGTCCCTCAAGTTCGCTGTCGCCGGCGCGGAAAAAACTCCCGCGGGTTTTCATGAGGAATGGGAGCAGCGCTTCAACAGCCAGTATTGCGAAGGCTACGGCCTCACCGAGACCTCGCCGGTTGTCGCGGTCAATTTGCCGGCCACGCCCGGCGAATCCGCCGAATCCGTGCGCCTGAAAAAACGCCTCGGCTCCGTCGGCCGCGTTTTTCAAGGCCAGGCCGTGCGCATCGTGGACCCCGACACCGGCGCCGACAAGGGCCTCAACGACGTGGGCATCCTGTATCTCAAAGGCGTCAATATTTTCCCTGGCTACCTCGACGACGCCGAAAAAACGGCCGAGGCCTTCAACACCGGCTGGTTCGTCACCGGCGACCTCGCCAAGGTGGACGAAGACGGCTTCCTTTATATTGAGGGCCGCCTGTCGCGCTTTTCCAAAATCGGCGGCGAGATGGTCCCGCACGGCACCGTCGAGGCCGCCGTCAACACGGCGCTGGGCCATGCCGCTGGCGACGCACCGGTCATCGCCATTTCCGCGCGGCCCGATCCGGGCAAGGGCGAAGCCCTGGTGTTGCTGACCACAAAAGACCTCAATGCCGACGAATTGCGCGGCAAGCTTTCCGCCGCCGGTCTCGCCAACCTCTGGATACCACGCGTTATCAAGAAAGTGGACGCCATCCCCGTCCTCGGCTCGGGCAAACTCGACTTAAAAAAACTCAAGGAATTGGCCAAGGATTGAGCCGGGCGGTTTCCCTCAGAAGACGGAATGCGCGGCCGGAACCCATCATCTGGCATGGGCCTTGCTTTGTTTTGGGTTGCCCGCAGGCGGCCCCCGCCCCAGCGGGCCGATTACGCCTAACCATTTTCCCCTCCCTTTTTCTCATGAAGCTCATCAAAGCAATCATCAAGCCGTTCAAGCTGGAGGAAGTCAAAGAAGCCCTCGCCGAAATTGGCGTCGAGGGCATGACCGTCACGGAGGTCAAGGGCTTTGGCCGGCAAAAGGGCCATACCGAAATCTACCGCGGCAGCGAATACACCGTGGACTTCCTCCCCAAGGTCATGCTCGACATCGCCGTCAGCGCCGAACTCGCGCCCAAGGTGCTCGAAGCC
>DASZWY010000149.1:0-36652 GCA_035546135.1 Opitutales bacterium | reverse complement strand
GCGCCGCGGCGGCGAAATCGCCATCGTCGAATGCCTGCGCAACCTCGCCTGCTCCGGCGCGCATCCGCTGGGCATGACGAACAATCTCAATTTCGGCAACCCCTACAAGCCCGAGAATTTCTATATGATGCGCGAGGCCGTTGCCGGTCTCGCCGAAGCCTGCCGCAATTTCGACCTCCCGGTCGTCGGCGGCAACGTTTCCCTTTACAACGAAAGCCCCGCCGGCGCCATCGACCCGACGCCCACCGTTTCCATCGCCGGCATCGTCGACCGCCTCGACCACGTCACCACGCCCACGCTCAAAACCGGGGACGAAGTGCTTTTGCTGCTCGGCGGCTGGCCGCACGAACTCGGCGGCTCCTATTTTCTCGGCGTGCGCCACGGCCTCAAGACCGGCGATGCGCCCGCGCTCGACTTCGAGGCGGAGAAGAAGCTCCACAATTTCGTCCGCGCGCAAATCCGTTCCGGCCGCGTGGCCGCGGCGCATGACCTTTCCGAAGGCGGCCTGCTTGTCGCCATCAGCGAGATGCTTTTCGCCGCGCACAAGACTTTCGGCGCGGAACTCGACCTGCGCCCCGCCGCCGAAGCCGCCACCGCCGCGGGCCGCCCGTTCCGCCTCGATGCGCTGCTCTTCGGCGAAAGCCAGGGCCGCATCGTCATCGCCATCAAGCCGGAATACCAGCGCGCCCTCCTGCGCTCGGCTGAGACCGCCGGCGTTCCCGCCATCGTGCTCGGGGTGGGGCAGGGCGAGGCGATTCTCAAAGTCGCCACCCCCGGCCGCGGTGGCGAAGGCAGCTACACCATCACCTGGCCGGTCGGCAAATTGCGCGAGACCTGGACCGACGCCATCCCCAAGGCGATGAATAATTCCTAGTGGCCACCGACTCATGAGCGACCAAATCCATCATTACTGTGGCGTGGCGCTCATCCGCTTGCTCAAGCCGCTCGCGTATTACACGGAAAAATACAAGACGCCGCTCTACGGTTTCAATCAGCTCTTTTTGCTGATGGAAAAGCAGCACAACCGCGGCCAGGACGGCGCGGGCATCGGCTGCGTCAAGCTCGGCGTCCCCCCTGGCCGCCCGTTCATGTTCCGCGAGCGCGACACCCGTCCCAACGCACTCACCTACATTTTCACCAAGCAGCTCAAGGAATACCGCGACCTCGAACGCAAGCACCGCGTTTTCCCTGAATTTCCCGAAACCGTGAAGGAGCAGTTCGAGTTCGGCGGCGAGGTGCTCATGGGCCACCTGCGCTACGGCACCTCCGGCAGCTACGACAAGTCCACCTGCCATCCCTATTTCCGCAAGAGCAGTTGGAAGACCCGCAATCTCATGATTTGCGGCAATTTCAACATCACCAACACCGACGAGCTCAACCGCCAGCTCATCGACCGCGGCGTCCATCCGATTTTCAACACCGACACGCAGACGGTCCTCGAGGAAATCGGCTACTCCCTCGACGAGGAGCACACCCGCATCTTCCGCGAATTGCGCGACCAGGGCGTCCCCGGCGCTGAAATTCCTGACCGCATCTCCGCGCAAATCGAGCCCACCGCCATCCTGCGCTCCGCCGCCGCCCATTGGGACGGCGGTTACACCATCGCCGGCCTCATCGGCAACGGCGACTGCTTCGTCATGCGCGACCCGCACGGCATCCGCCCGGGCTTTTTCATCCAGACCGACGAGGTGGTCGCCGTCGCCAGCGAACGCCCCGCGCTGCAAACTATTTTCGGCGCCGAGCTCGAATCCGTCCGCGAAATCAAGCCGGGCCACACCCTCGTCGTCAAAAACGACGGCCGGGTCATCCACGAGCCCTTCACCGAGCCGGCCAAGCGCCGCCATGGCTGCTCCTTCGAGCGCATCTATTTCTCCCGCGGCAACGACGCCGACATTTACCGCGAGCGCAAGGCCCTCGGCGCCCGCCTCGCCGACTCCATCCTGCGCGCCATCGGCAACGACCTGCGCAACACCATCTTCTCCCATATCCCCAACACCGCCGAGACCGCCTACTTCGGCCTGCTCGACGAACTGCGCCGCCGCCGCCGCCTCGAGGTCAAGGACGCCATCCTCGCCGCGCAGAAGGACGGCCGCCTCGACGACCGCCTCCTCGACCAGCTCGTCATGGACAACTGGCCGCGCGGCGAAAAAATCGCCCACAAGGACATCAAGCTGCGCACCTTCATTTCGCAGGAGGACAACCGCATCCAGCTCGCCTCCCACGTTTACGACATCACCTACGGCGTCGTGCAGCCCACCGACAACCTCGTGTGCATTGACGACTCCATCGTCCGCGGCACCACGCTCAAGCAGTCCATTTTGCGCATCCTCGCGCGCACGCAGCCGAAAAAGATCATCATCGCCTCCACCGCCCCGCAAATCCGCTACCCGGATTGCTACGGCATCGACATGTCCGAACTCGGCAAGTTCATCGCCTTCCAGGCCGCCGTCGCCCTCGCCAAAGACCGCGGTCTCGGCGACATCCTGCGCGAGATTTACCAGGATTGCGTGAAACAGGCCAATCTCCCCGCCGGCTCGCTGCACAACCACGTCCGCCGCCTCTACGACCTCTTCACCGCCGAACAGATTTCCGAAAAAATCGCCGCGCTCGTCCGCCCGCCGGTGGATGCCTGGAACGGCGAAGTGCAAATCATCTTCCAAAGCATCGAGGACCTGCGCGCTTCCGTGGGCTCCAACGACGGCGACTGGTATTTCACCGGCAATTACCCCACCGCCGGCGGCCTCGCCGTGCTCAACCGCGCCTACATCAATTTCTACGAGAACAAATCCGGCCGCAGTTATTAAGTTAAATGGCCGGCATCTTACTTCAGCCCCAGCGCCGCGGCGCCGGAGGTCAGCAGGTTGTAGAGGAACCCGTAGTCCGGATGCTGCAACGTGCCGGCGACTTGGAACTGCGGCCCCTGGCTGTAGCCGTTCGGCTGCGCCGCGCCCAGCAGATGGATGGTCTGCAAACCCTGCGCCATGCCGCCTTTGGCATTGAGCGACAGCGTCGCCTTCAGCGGCTGGTCGGGAATCGCCACTCCGCGCACATACGTCACCTGCCCGGTGCCGAGCAGTTCGATCTCGGCGCCCTGCACGTCAAACTGGCTGAGCTTCATCGTCAAATCCGGCCCGCGCTGCGCGTTGAACGCCAGCTTGGTGTACTTGAATTCGTCGAGGCCTCCCAGCAAACTGAGGATGGACGAGGCAATGGCCTTCTTGTTGTCGACGGTCGTGCTGCTCTTGCCCAGCAGGCCAATCAGCGCGTTGGCCGCGCTCGCCAGGGTCGAGACGCCCTTGAGCACGCCGGCCAGTTTCTTGTTGGGAATCATATCGAGCAGGTGGAACGTGCCGCCGTCGCTGCCGAGCTGGAAGTCGAACTGGATTTTATCAATCACGTCGTTGATGTTCGCACCCTGCCCGCCGGCGTTGCCGGTGATGGAGAAATTGCCCTCGACCGGCGGCGTCGCCTTGGCGTCGCGGGACAGGAAATACGCTCCCGCGTCGAAATTCTTGAAGCTCATCGCCGTCTTCAGCGAGTAGGGCGAGTTCGACTGCTTCTGGTCGAAGTCCAGCGTCGCGTTGAGCGTCAACGGCGCGCCCCCGAACATCCCCGTCACCGCCGGCAGCACCGCCTGGGTCGGCGACACCTGCGCGCTGGCCGCGAAATTCTCCACCGCGAAAGCGTGGAAGCGCAGACTCCGCAACTGGATTTGCGCCGCGCCCTGCAAGTCGCCCCAAATCGGCACCGTGTCCGGCACCGGGTTCGACTGCGCCGTGGTGGCCGCCGGGGTGGCGGGGGCCGTTCCGGGCGCCGGCTCGGCGGCGGGAGCCGGCGGGAACAACCCCGCCTTCACCGCCATCAGGTCGTCAATCACGAGGTTGTTGCCGCTCACATTCAGCGAAAATTTGTGCGAATTGCCGCTGGGACCATATGTTGCCGCCAGCACGCAGTCTGTCGGCCCCTCGCTGCCCTGGCCCTTCACCGGCACGTTGATTTGGACCTCTCCCGTCGCGGGGTTGAGCTTGCCCGTGGCCTGGTCGAACGTCATCTGCGGCAGTTGCGTGTCCGCGCCCCGCACCTTCCAGTTCTGCAAACTCGCGTTCAGCTGTACCGTGCCGTCGGGGGCCAGTGCGCCTTCCGCCTGAAACTGGCCCGATTCCAGATTGTCAAACCGCGCCAGCACCGGCTGGCGCAGCAACTCCGCCAGGTCGGCGCGCGCGGAAATCTTCGCCTGCTGCGGCAGTTTTTGATTCGGCGCAAAAACAAAGTTCACATTGCCGGACGCCAGCGGCGTGTTGCCCGACGACAGCAGCAAATCCTGCACCGCGCCCGCCGACACGCCGGCGCTGCTGAACGTCGCGCTGGGCTTGAAGGTGAAG
Source organism: Opitutales bacterium (assembly GCA_035546135.1). GTDB lineage: Bacteria > Verrucomicrobiota > Verrucomicrobiia > Opitutales > JABDGR01 > JABDGR01. Next base: position 32,270 of record DASZWY010000149.1, on the reverse strand, counting down.
GTGAGGTCGCGGACCCATTGGGCCGGCGGCGCATTGGGCGGCAGTTTCGCCACGCTCAACCCCGCCGCCGTCACCGGCGCATTCGACACCAGCGAATAATTGCCGTCGCCCGCGCCCGTCACCTCCAGGTCGGCGGAAATTTCCCGGCCCTGCAGCCGGTAGCCCGGCACCGCGAGCGCCAGCACCCCCGCCGGCAGGCTGCTCAATTTCACTGTCAGCACGTCGCCTTTCACTTTTGGCCACAGGAATTTTTTCGGATCCGCCGGGTCCCTTGGCAAGGTGAGGGCCTGCCCGACCTTGATTTCCGCCAGCGCCGTCCCGCCCGCAGGCGCGACGTTTGCCTCCGCGCTCTGGATGGTCACCGCCTGCGGCGTGCGCGTGACGTTCACGCTCAGGGAAAATTGCGGCTTCGTCGCCGGCAAATAACTGCGCCACTCCAGCCCCACCGGCTGCGCCGCGATGGCCGCGAGCTGCCCGGTCGCCGTCACGGTCGCCGTTTGCGTATCTTTGGCCTGGGTGGCTTCCACCATTGCGTCGAGCAAAGTGCCCGCCGGCGACACGACTTGCAAATGCGCTCCGCCCTTGATGGCGCCTTCCGTCCAGCCCGCCTCCGGCGCCAGCGTCAGCGTCACCCCGGCAAGTTTGTCGGTCTGGTCCTCGGAAAATTGCGCGTTCTGGATGGTGAGCGGCTCCGTGGTCTGCAGCACGATGGACGGCTCGGTGCCGCCGCCGCCCGCGAGCTGCAGTTTCCCATGCAGCGGATTGCCGGAGAATTTGAAGCGCGGCGGCAGGAGCGCCTGCGCGATGGACAGCGGCAGGCCGGCGATGTCGAGCATCGCGAGATTGCCATTCACCGCCTGCAATTTTGCGTCCGGCCCCAGCGGCAGGTTGAATTTTTGCGAGCTTACCAGCGTGGCGAATGTCGTCTGCATCGCGCCGTCGCCCTTGGTCAGCGTGATTTGCAGCGAATTCACGTTCACCGAAATGTCCTTCGCCTCCGCCGCCGACACCGCCGTCGCGATGTCCACCATCGCGCTTAATTTCAACAATCCGCCCGGCGCGACCGTCGGCAAGCTGTGCCCCAGCGCCTTTTGGTCCAGGCGGTCAAAGTCCAGGGCCACGTTGCATTGGCCGTTGGCCAGAATTTGCGGGATGGTCCCGCCGGGGACCAGCGCGACATTGCCGGTGAAACTGCCCTGCACGGTCTGGCCCGTCAGCGCCACGGACGTCAGGGTGATGCCGCCGGCCGCGGCGGTGTGTGCCGCAAACGAAAAATTCCGCACCTGCGCCTGCACCGCCTTGTTCAGGTATTGCGCCGAAGCATCCAGCGACAAGCTGCCGCCCGCCAGCATCGGCTGGCCGCCGCGCTGCACGTCAAGCCCGGCGAAAGTCACCGGCACGGCGGTGTTCACGACCAGCGCGCCGTTGTCCAGCGCGCTGATCAGGATTTGCCCGTTCAAGCCTTGGCCGGTTGCGGCAAAATCCTTTGGCAGCGCCGCCGTCAGCCACGCCGCGGGCGCCTGGCTCAGCGTCAACCGCAGCAAGTCCGCGCCGGCGCCCGCCGGGAGCTTGAGGCCGGTTGGGCCAATTTGGAACGCCACGGGTTTGAGCAAGTCGAGCGCCACCGCCGTCTGCCCGCCTTGGGGCGCCAGCGTCAGCGACAAGGCTTTCGCCGAGACGGAAAAGGTTTTGTCCGCCGCATTGGGTTGCGCCACGGCGAGGTCGAGCTTCGTGTCCACCGCCAGCGTGCCCATGCCGGCCAATTCCGGCCGCATCACTTGCAGTTGCCCGACGGTGCCGGAGAGGGCCGCCTTCACGCTGCCCTCGCGCTGCGTTGCGTCCGCGGTAAACTGGCCCTGCCCGTGCAGGTTGAAGTCCGGCAGTTTCAGGCCAAAGGCAAACGGCTCGATTTGCGCGCGCGTCACATTTGCGTTGAAGTCGCCGCTCACGTCGCCATCCGTCGTGTAGGTGCCCTTGAAATCCACCAGCGCCGCGCCGCCGGGTGGAGCGAGCGTCAGCGCCAAATCGCCGGTCTTCGCATTGACCGGCTTGGCCACCAGATGCGCGGACAGCTGCGATGACTGCGCCTGGCCGGGCAGGGCCGCGGTGAGGTTGGCGGTGCAATCCACATTTTTCGGAAACATCGCGCCGTCGAGCGCCACCGTCGCCTGCACGCTCGTGCGCAACTGGCTGACCTGCGTGCCGGGCGTCGCGTCATGGTAAATCAGCGTGCCCGTGGCGGTGCCGTCGCCGCCCGCGCCGACATTCTGCGCCGTCAGCGAAAGGTCAATCGTGCGGCTGGCGGCGAGGATGACGGAGCCCGCGATGTCGGCTTTTTTCACGAGCACCGCCGGCAGCGGCTTTTTTTCGCCCGTGGCACCGGCGCCGCCCGCGCCGCCCGCCGCCGGCTTGGGCGCGGTCAAATCGATGACCAAATCCTTCACGTCGGCGGACTCAATCACCTTCGTCGCGCCGAACAGCAAGTTGCCGAGCGAATATTGCAGCTTCGCCGAACCGAGTTTCACCTGCGCGCCGCCCGCCGTCATTTCCAGCCCGCTGATGTCGCCGCTGCTGAATCCGAATGCGACGCGGCCGAGTTTCGCCGCCGGGTCGCTCTTGTGCAGGATGTTCAGCACGATGCTCGTCTGCAGGCCGGAATTCAGCGCCGCCGCCAGCCCGATTCCCAAAAGCACCACAAGCAATGCGACCAGAATGATTATCCACCGGGTGAGCTTTTTCATACAGGGTCGAAATCCAAAACCAAATTTCGCCAAAAGGAAACCCTGAAAACAGGGGAAATCCCCCGGGTGGCTACGGGGTGGTGACGCGTTCGAAGTCGAAGTCAATCGGGTCCCCGGCGCCATTGGCCAAGGTCATCACGGCGTGAAACTTCACGCCTTCCGGCGGCTGGTCGAAACGCAGCACCAGCTCGTCCGGCTGGTGCGGCAGGAACTCCACCGAATAATGGATTTCCTGGTTGTTTGCGCTTTCGATTTTCATCGGGAACACCGGCCCGTAGGAGAAATCAGTCGGCGCGTTCGGGTTCAGCAAGTGCATCGTGCCGCTGAATTTCGAGCCGTCGCGCGTCAGCTCCATCGCCAAGGCCGGGTCGTCTCCGCGCGGATGCGACGCCCGCCAGGTGCCGCTCGGTCCCCGCCAGCATCCCGCCAGCGCCAAACCGCAAATTATCAGGAGAATAAGTCGCCGCATGAGAGAGTGGGGGATTTTTAGGGTGCCCACCGCCAAACCGCCATCCCAAAATCGCGGGCCGGGGCGCAGGGGGCGTTTCCTCCTCGCCTATTTTGCGCCGGTTTTGCCGGGCATGGAATCGGCTTGAGCAAGGGGACAAAATATTATACGCTGACCCTCCGCTTTTTTACCAAAGCCATTAACCATCATGCCGTTGCTGATTATAGCCGTGGTGTTCACGCTCGTGGGTTCGGCCCTGTGCTCGGTCATCGAGGCCATGCTCCTGAGCACGACCACCGGCGAGATTGAGGCGCTCAAGGCCCGCGCGCCGCGCGCCGGCGCGGCCCTGTCCCAGTGCCGTGACCGTCTTGATGAAAGCATCTCGGCCATCCTCACGTTCAACACCATCGCCAACACCCTTGGCTCCTTCCTTTGCGGCATGCTGGCCGACCGCCTCTTCTTTGACTGGCGTTACGCTTTTGCCGTCGGCATGACGGTTGGTTTGCTCATCTTTGGCGAAATTCTGCCGAAAAACATCGGCGTGCTTCACCGCAAGCGCCTCCACCCGATCCTCGTCTGGGCGCTGGTGGCCATGCGCGCCGCCACCCGCCCGCTCCTGTGGGCCATGCGCCCCCTGATCAAGAAATTCCTCGGTCCGAAACTTCACGACGTCGGCGACACCACCCAGGAAATCGCCTTCCTCGCCGTGCGCGAGGCCCAGCAGGGCAACCTCACGCTGCAGGAAAGCAAGCTCATCGCCAACGCCCTCAAGCTCGACGAAGTGCGCATCCATGACATCATGACTCCGCGCATCGTCGTCACCACCCTCGAAAAATCCCGCACTATTGGCCAGGTCTTTCGCGAGCTGCCCAACATCCCCTTTGCGCGCCTGCCGGTGTATGATGGCCGGGTGGACAATATCGTCGGCATCGCCCGCCGCCGCGACCTCCTCAAGGCCAAGGCCGCCGACCAGGACAACGTCACGGTGGCCTCCCTGATGCACCCGGTGCTGTTCGTGCCGGACACCGCCACCGCCGCGACAACCCTCCAGCAATTCCTCAAAAATCACCAGCAAATCGCGGTGGTGGTGGACGAATACGGCTCCCTCGCCGGGGTTGTCTCCATGGAGGATATTTTCGAGCATCTCCTTGGTGCCGAGTTCTTTGAGAAAGACGACGTCGCCGTGGACATGCGCGAATTTGCCCGCCGCCCGCGCCCGCCGGTCCAGCCCCCGCTTTCCGTGGTACCCCCGCCGCCGGCGGACGATTCCAGCCGCAAAACCGGGTAGTCCATATTAACCTTGCTAATCCCCGGGCTCCGGCTACTATGGCCCTCCTTACTTGATTGATTGTTAGTAGCGTGATTTGGAGAGTTGTCAGGTGGGCCCAGCGCCCGATGATGATTCGAAACCCGGCAGTCGGGAACAGTCCGTGACCTACCGGGAAATCAAAGTAGTATCATCATGAGTTCCAAACTCTACGTCGGTAATCTCGACTTCAATACTTCGGAGGCCGAGCTGCGCGACGTCTTCGCCGCCCATGGCAATGTCACGGAAGTGTTTATGGCCATGGACAAGTTCACGGGTCGCCCCCGTGGTTTCGCGTTCGTCACCATGGGCAGCGCGGAAGAAGCCAAGGCGGCCATTGCGGCCGTTCACGGCACCAAAGTTGGCTCCCGCGAGCTGACCGTCAACGAAGCCCGTCCCCGTGAAGAGCGCGCCCCTGGCGGCTACTCCGGCGGCGGCGGTGGCGGTCGCGGCGGTTATTCCGGCGGTGGCGACCGCGGCGGCAGCCGTGGTGGCTATTCCGGCGGCGGCGAACGCCGCGAGCGTCGCTACTAATCATCGGTCCCAACCGATTTCAGAAAAAAGGCGAAGTCCGCAAGGGCTTCGCCTTTTTGTTTGCCCATTGTCGCCGCAGACTTGCCAATGCCGCCTCGAATCCACATCATGAGGCCCATGACTGCCACCGTGCTGGAACGCGAACTAAAAGCATTGCCCGAGGCCGCTCGCGCGAAGGTTATCGGCGCCGCCTTGCGCGAATTATCGCCCACCCGGCTCAAGGATCTTGAGCGTGAATTGCGCCGTCTGGCCCATCCCGAAGTTCCCGAGGATGTCTGGGCCGGCTTTGAGGAAGCCGAGGCAGGCTTGGCTCACGAAATCAAAGATGAGCATTTTGCCCGGCCGCCGCGGTGAAAGTCCACCGCTACAAGGCAACCCCGCAATTTTGGCGCAATTTCAAAAAATTGCCCCGAAAGCAGTGGGCTTCAGTCCGCCAGACTTGGGATATTTTTAAAAAAGACCCGTTTGATCCACGTCTCGGCACGCACAAAATTAATGCCCTTTCGGCAATCTTTGGCCGGACCGTCTATGCAGTCGTTGTTGAGGGCGACTTGCGGATTACGTTCTATATTGAAGGAAATACCGTTGTGACCACCAACATTGGCACACACGCGATTTACCGGACCTGAGTTTCCGGAAAATGCGCGCTCCGCATTTCTTTCCGCGCTCACGCTTCTTCCGCCGCGTCCACGATCGTGAACATCAGCTCCGCCGACGACACGACTTTGCCTTCCACTTTGCACGTGCCTTCCGCGACGCCGATTTTCATGCCGCGGTGCTTCACGAGCTTCACGTGCACCTCGAGCTGGTCGCCGGGCACCACCGCCTGGCGGAACTTGATTTTGTCCGCGCTCATGAAAAAGGCAATTTTCCCTTCGGACGACACCCGCCGCAGCATCAGGATGCCCGCGGCCTGCGCCATCGCCTCGAGTTGCAGCACGCCGGGCATCACCGGGTGCCCGGGAAAGTGGCCCATGAAATACGGCTCGTTGATGGTCACGTTCTTCATCGCGACCAGCTCGTCCTCGCTGATGATTTGCGTCACGCGGTCGATCATCACAAACGGGTAGCGGTGCGGCAGCAGGTCGAGCACCTGGCGGATGTCCAGCGCGGTGGCGTCCGGCGCGACGATTTTTTTCGCCTCCGCCTTCGCCGGCTTTTTTCCGGACTTCTCCGCCTGGAGTTTTTCGTGCAGGCCCGCCGTCAGCCGCGCGTTCAGCGCGTGGCCCGGGCGCACGGCAATGATGTGCGCCTTGAGCGGCACGCCGAGCAGCGCCACGTCGCCCACGATGTCCAGAATCTTGTGCCGCACGAATTCTTCCTTGAAGCGCAGCGGCTCCTTCGATAAAATTTTGTCGCCTTTGATGACGATGGCCGAGTCCAGGCTGCCGCCCTGGATTTTTCCGAGCTTCAGCAGCTCCTCGATGTCCTCGTAAATCGTGAAGGTGCGCGCGGGCGCGATTTGCGCCGCGTAGCTTTCCGGGTCAATGTCCAGCGACAGATGCTGGGTGTGGATGCCGCGGTCGTCCGCCGACGTGCAGGTGATCTTGAGCCCGTCGTAGGGCAGGGCGATGATCGAGCGGTTGCCCTCGGAAACGCACACCGGCTCCGTGAGCGCGAAATATTTCCGGTCGTGCTTCTGCTCCACCGGCTCGGCCTGCTGCAGCAGGTTCACGAAATGCTTCGCCGAGCCGTCCAGAATCGGCGGCTCGCTCGCGTCCAGCTCGACCAGCACGTTGTCAATCCCCAGCCCGCTCAATGCGCTCAGCACGTGCTCGACGGTGTGGACCTTCGCGTGGCCGGAAGTCAGCGTCGTCGAGCGCACCAGCTCGGTCACATGCTCGACATTCGCGCGCACCTCCGGCTTGCCATACAGGTCAATGCGGCGGAACACGACCCCGTGGTCCTCCGGCGCGGGTTTGAAGGTGAGGTGGACTTCCTCCCCCGTATGCAGGGACGTGCCCTTGATGGAGACCTCGCGCAGAATGGTGCGTTGCTTCATTTCCTAAATCCCTGACCCTAGCAGTGTTCCGCCCTTTGTAAAGGAAAAGCCACGAAGCGCTTTTCACACCTTCGCCCGTTTCCACCGCAGCCAGTCCGGCAGCAGCGGCCCGCTCAGCGCCACCGCGCTGAACCCGAACACAATCGCCGACGTTCCCATCACCAGGCCGAGCATCCGCGTGCCGTGCCCCGGCGTGTGGAGCATCCACCAGCCGCCCGCGCCGACATACGCGCACCGCGCAATCGAGGCCACCAGCGACGTGATCGGCCGCCGCGCTCCCTGGCACGAGAACGTCATCCCCACGCCCAGTCCCCAAAAGCCATACGCCAGCGCGCTCCAGTGCAAATAACGCACGCCGGCGCCAATCGCCGCCTCGTCGTGCGTGAAAATCTCCATCGTGGCGCGCGGGAAAACCCACATCAGCACGCCGACGACTCCCGTCACCGCGAAGCCCAGTCCTGCGCCGGTCCACGCCAGCCGCCGCACCTGGCCCCATTGCCCGGCGCCCACGTTCATGCCCACCAGCGGCACCAAGGCCGACCCGATGCCGAACACAAACGGGATCAGCAGGCCTTCGATGCGCGAAATCGCCCCGTAGGCCGCCAGCGTGCTTTCGCTGATTTTCGCTGCCACCGCCGTGGCCATCAATTGCGTCGAGACGGACAGCAGCGTGTTGAACGCGCTCGGCCCGCCGACGTGCAGAATCTCGCCCACATGTTTCCAGGAAAACGGAATTTTCCGCCCCCGCCCCGCCACGCCGACCTCGTGCTTGAACAACTGCCAGGCAAATACGAGCGTCAGCGCGAAATAATAAAACACCATCACGCACGCCGCGCCGGTCACGCCGTACGCCGGCAGCGGCCCCCAGCCGCGCACCACCGGCGGAATCAGCGCCGCAATCGCCAGCGTCACCACGGCGTTCCACTTTGCCGGCAGCAGCGTGTTGCCGAAGCCGCGGAACACGCTGGCGAGGATGTTGGCGACCCACATGAACGTCCCGCCCGCAATCGTGATCATCCCGTACAGCGCCGCCGTGTCCAGCACCTCGCCGGCGCCGCCCTGCCACGCGAAAATCGTCCGGGCAAAAATCGCCAGCCCCGCCGACAGCGCCGCGCCGAGCACCCCGGCAATCCACACCCCGTGCGCCATCAATTCAATCACCTCGTGCCGCCGCCCCGCGCCCAGCGACCGCGCGATGGCCGACGCCACGCCGCCGCCGATGCCGCCGGCCGCCATCATCCCCAGCAGCATCAGCCATGGGAACACCAGCGCGCAGCCGGCCAGCTTGGTCGCGCTCATCTTGCCAATCAGCGCCGCTTCCTCCGCCAGCAGCGCCGAGTGCAGCAGCAGCGCCACCACCGTCGGCAACGCCAGCCGCACAATCGGCATGAGCGCGCCCGACCCCGCGAGCATGGGCGTTCCCGCCCCCCGTTCCGCCAGCAAATCAATCTCGGCGCCGGCGTCCATATTACCAGGCGTAGGCGTTGGGCGCCTCGCCACCCGGTCCGGGCCAGATTTCGTCGAGTTCCTTGAGCGTTTCCGCCGAAAGTTGCAGTTCGAGCGCCGGCAGCGCCGATTCCAATTGCTCCAGCGTGCGCGGCCCGATGATGGGCGCGGCCACGCCGGGCTGGTGCAGCAGCCACGCCAGCGCCACTGTCGCCGGGGCCTGCCCGAGCCTGGCGCACAGCGCCTCGTATTTTTCCAGCTGCGGGCGCGCCTTTTCGATTTCCGCGAGTTTCTCCGCGTCCGCCCGCCGGCCGTCTTTGGCCTTTTTCAACGCGCCGCCGAGCAAGCCGCCGCCCAGCGGGCTCCACGGGATGACGCCCACACCGAAGTGCTTGCACGCCGGCAGCACTTCCAGCTCCACCGTGCGCTCCGTCAGATTGTAGAGGCTCTGCTCCGAAATCGGCCCCAGGAAATTTCGCGGGCGCGCCGCCAGGCAGGCCGTCGCAATGTCCCAGCCCGCGTAATTCGACGTGCCCATGTAGAGAATCTTCCCGTCCGCCACCAGCTTCTCCATCGCCTGGTAGATTTCCGCGAACGGGCATTTGCGGTCGATGTGGTGTAGTTGGTACAGGTCGATGTGGTCCACCTGCATGCGCCGCAGGCTGTTCTCGCAGCCCAGGATGATTTTGCGCGCCGAGAGGCCCCGGTCCCAGTTCGGGTCGAACTGGTCGTCGCGATGCATGGCGGCAAAGACCTTCGTCGCCAGCACGATGCGCTCGCGCCGGCCGCCGCCCTGGCCCAGCCAGCGGCCCAGGATTTTCTCCGTGATGCCCTCGCCCTTTTTCCAGCCGTAGATGTCCGCAGTGTCGAAAAAGTTCACCCCCGCCGCCAGCGCCCGGTCCATGATGGCGAAGGCGTCCCCCTCCGTCGTGTGCGGCCCAAAATTCATCGTCCCGAGACACAGACGCGAAACCTTGAGGCCCGACCGGCCCAGCGGGGTATATTTCATCCGCGAAGTTTGGGCCGCTTTTTCCCCACCGTCAAGACCGTGTGGCTCCGCTAAAACATCTATCGATCGCGGCGAAATGAAATTATCAAGGCAGCCACCCAACGCAGCCAACCTATCGCTTTCCCCTTTCGCTCATTTCAGCTAAACTGCTTCCTCTCCCTCAGTTATCTTGACCATCTGGCGCCACTCGCTCAAAGGACCTAATCCAACCTAATCCAACCTAATCAAACCAAATTTTGCAATCCCCCGGGGCGGGGAGTGTCTCACTTTGGGCCGTCGCAAGCGCCGCCCCTACAGTTTTTGAGCTGATTGCTGTAGGGGCGCCGCTTGTCGGCGGCCCTTCTTCAAGTTCGAACGGAGACACTACTCCCGGTGTGAGGTGGCGGCATTTCCCTTTTGCCTTTTTCATTTTTGGGCCTACTGTTTGTTCCTTCTGTCGCCGGACTCCTGACTCCTCACCCCCTTCTCTTCATCATGCGCATTCTCGCCATGCGGGCCGACCGCCCGCCACCCAAGGAAGCCGCCCGCGTCACGTCGCCGCCGTACGACACGCTCAGCACTGCGGAGGCCCGCAACCTGGCCAAGGACAACCCCCTAAGCTTCCTGCACGTCTCGCGTTCGGAGATTGACCTGCCCGAGGGCACCGACCCATACAGCGACCAGGTGTACGCCGCCGCCAAGGCCTATTTCGAAAAACTGCGCGCCGAGGAACACCTCATCCGCGACAGCGAGCCCGCCATCTACCTCTACGAGCAGCAAATGGGCGAGCACCGCCAGCGCGGTTTCGTCGCCCTCTGCCACACCGACGACTACGAAAAGAACGTCATCAAGAAACACGAGAAGACCCGCGAAGCCAAGGAGAACGACCGCCTCCGCCACAACAAGACCATCGGCGCCCAGCCGGGCCTCGTCTTCCTCGCCTATCGCGACAACGCCGAGACCGACGAGTTGCTCAGCGACCTCGCCACTGGCAAGCCGCTCTACGAATTCACCGACGAAAACGACGTGCGCCACTCCGCCTGGCGCGTCACCGGCACGGGCGACATCGTGGCGGCCTTCGCCAAGATTCCCGCCGCTTACATCGCCGACGGCCACCACCGCGCCGCCAGCGCCTGGCGCGCCGCCAGGGAATTCCGCGCCGCCAACCGAAACCACACCGGCAACGAGCCCTACAACTGGTTCCCCGCCTGCCTCTTCCCGGCGTCCAAGCTGCGCATCCTGCCCTACAACCGCGTGGTCAAGGACCTCAACGAACTTGAGCCGACCGAATTTCTGGAAAAGCTCGGCGAAATCTGCTCGGTCACCGCCAACGCCCGCCCGGCTCCCGCCAAGGCCGGCCACGTCTCGATGTATCTCGCGAAGAAATGGTACGACCTTTCGTTCAAAACGCCGCGCGCCGGCAACCCCATCGCCCGCCTCGACGTCAGCATTCTTCAGGACCGCGTGCTTGACCCCGTGCTCGGCATCGAGGACCCGCGGGTGGACACCCGCATTGACTTCGTCGGCGGCATCCGCGGGGCCAAGGAATTGGAAAAACTCGTCAATTCCGGCGTGGCGCAAGTGGCCTTTTCGATGTATCCTGTAAGCCTCGAGCAATTGATGGAAATCGCCGACGCCGGGGAAATCATGCCGCCCAAGAGCACGTGGTTTGAGCCAAAGCTGCGCTCCGGCTTCCTCGTGCACCCGTATAAATAAGCGTTCCATGAATTTTCGCGCCAGCCGCTTCCTCCTTGCCTGGTTTGCCACCGGGCTGGCGCTGCTTGGCCTGGCGGCCTGCTCCTCCACCTCCGGCCCGCCGCACCCGCTGGTGGTGTCCGGCCACCCCGACTGGCCGCCGGTCATGTTCCGGGACGGCAATTCGATTGACGGCATCGGCCCGGCGCTGGCGAAAATGATTTGCGACGACCTGGACATCCCCGCCGAGTTTGTTTACGCCGGCCAGTGGGACGAAGTGCAGGCCAAGGCCCGGGCCGGCAATGTGGACATGCTCGTCGCCGCCTACAAGACCACCGCCCGCCTCGAATATTACGATTACACCGAGGCCTACGTCATGGACCCCCTCGCGCTGTTCGTGCGCCGCGGCCATGAGTTCACTTTTGCCAAATACGAAGACCTGCTCGGCAAGAAAGGCGTGGGCACCGTCGGCGACAGCTACGGCCAGGAATTCGACAACTACATCAACACCAGATTGGATTTCAAGCGCGTCGTCACCGCCAAGGAGGCGCTCGACCTCGTCGCCGGCGGGCAGGCGGATTATTTCGTCTATTCCCTTTATTCCGGCCACGAGGAATTGAAGTCCGAGCAGCGCGAGGCGCAATTCGCGGCGCTGCCGCATTTCATCGCGGAGGAGCCGTTCTATTTCGCCATCTCGAAAAAATCGCCCTACCGCGCCTACGTGCCCGCCATCAACCGGCTCATTGATCAATACAAGGCCGACGGCACGATTGACAAACTCATCGCCCAATACAAGGCGCGGTTCCACCTGAATCCATGAAGCCGGAGTGGCTCCAGTATGTCTCCCTCGGCCTCGAGGTCGTGATCATCGCCCTGGGTCTGCGCATGGTGCTGGTCAAAAAGCGGCTGCTCGGCGCGGGCATTGCCCTTTCTTTCACCCTCTATGTCGCCTACAACCTCATCAAAATGAACCGGTGGAACGTCCCCGAGCTGGCGGAAGCGTCCATCTTCTTTGTCGCGACGCTGGCCATCTTTCTGTCGATTCTTTATCTCGACTGGCGCGGCGAAAAGTGAGCCTTACACCGGGTGCGTGAGGTCGGGCTTGCGCCCGAGGCTCGGGAGCGAATGCACCAGCCCCGGCCGTTGCGACGCCGGGCGGCTGTCCACCGCGAGGCGCTTTTCCGCCCAGCGCGCCAGCCGCACGAACGGCAGGCCAATCAGCAGGTAAATGATCGCGATGGCGAGGCCCGTGCCGAAGTAATCGTAATAGGTCGTCGCCATCCGCTGGTAGGCGTTGGTCAAATCCATGATGGAAATCATGGTCACCAGCGAGGAGTCCTTCAGCAGCGAAATGAAATCGTTGGTCAGCGGCGGCAGCACCAGCCGGAAGGCCTGGGGCACGATGACATGGCGCAGCGCCTGCCGCCGCGTCATGCCCAGCGCGCGCGCCGCCTCCATCTGCCCGCGCGGCACCGATAACAAACCCGCGCGGTAATTCTCCGCCTCATACGCCGCGTAGTTGAGCCCGAGGCCGAGGATGCCCGCCGTCCACGCGTCGAGCTTGATGCCGAGGTTGGCCAGCCCGTAATAAATGAACAGCATCTGGATGAGCAGCGGCGTCCCGCGCACGACTTCGATGTAGCCCATCGCCAGGATTTGAAATGGCCGCGCGGCAAACACCCGCAGCACCGCGAGGCCAAAGCCCACCGCAATCGCCAGCGCCATCGCGGCGAGGGAAATGACCACCGTGTTCACCGTTGCCTGCGCCAGCGTGCCGCGCCATTGCCAGAAGCGGTCGAGCCGGTCCTGCCAGGTCACATCCTTGGAAAGTTGCGCCAGGTATTTTTCATAATTCAGCGGCGGCCCGGCGGGCTCGGCGGGTTGGTTGAGCGTCTGCGCCATCGTCTCCGTCCACAAATTCCAGCGCGACAGGATTTCGCGCATCTTCCCGCTCGCGATGAGTTGCTCCAGTCCGTAATTGAGCGCGGCGGTCACATCGCTGTTCCCCTTTTTCACCGCGATCCCGTAGATAAGGTGGCCGAATGGCGGGCCGTTGAGGCGCAGGCTGGTGTTCGGCTTCGCGTAATACATCGCAATCGGGTAATCGAGCAGCACGGCGTCGAGGCGGCCGCGCGCGCAGTCGCGGTAGGCGTTGTCCTCGATGTCGTAGGTCAGCGGTTCGACGCCGGCGGCCTTGAGCAGGTCGAACGCGCCCGTCTGGTCGAGCGTGCCGACGCGCCGCTGGCGCAATTCCTCGAGCGAGGAAAGGTCCGGCTCGCCCGCGCGGGTGGCGAGCTGTTCGAAGGTGTAGTAATACGGATGCGAGAAATCCACTTCCTTGGCGCGCTCGTCGGTGACTTCGACGCCGCAAATGGCGCAGTCGTAGAGCCCGCCGCTTTTTAGGCCGGGAATGAGGCCGTCCCAGTCCACCGGCTTCAATTCCGCCTGCACGCCGAGAATTTGCGCGATGCCGGTGATGATTTCGTATTCGAAGCCGGTGAGTTGGCCGGGATGCTCGGGATCCTCGAACGCAAACGGCGCGTTGCTCTTCACGTCCGCGGCCCAGCGCAGCTTGCCGCCTGGAAACGCTTTCGCCGCGAGTGCTTTCGCCTCGGCGGTCGGCGCTGCCGGCGGCGCGGCAGCGGCGTGCACCCGCACCGTGCCCAACAGGATGGCCAGGAGGATTGGCGCGCGTTTCATAGGAAGCGTTTGAGAAAGCGGCGGGTGCGCTCGTCGCGCGGGTTTTGGAAAATTTCCGCCGCGGGCGTGTTTTCGACGATTTCGCCTTTTTCCATGTAGAGGACGAAGTCCGACGCGTCGCGGGCAAAGCGCATTTCGTGGGTGACGACGATTTGCGTCATGCCCTCGGCGTCGAGCTGGCGCATGACGGCCAGCACCTCGTCAATCATCTCCGGGTCGAGGGCGCTCGTCGGCTCATCGTAAAGCATGACCTGCGGGTTGAGCGCCAATGCCCGCGCGATGGCCGCGCGCTGCTGCTGGCCGCCGGAAAGCTGCGAGGGGTAGCGCTCATGGAACTCATCGCCGAGGCCGACCTTGGCGAGGAACTTGACCGCCGTCTCGCGCGCCGCGGCCGGCGGCCGGCCCTGCACGACGACTTGCGCCAGCATCACGTTTTCCAGCGCGGTCTTGTGCGCGAAAAGGTTGAAATTCTGAAACACCATCCCGACGCGCTGGCGCAGGTCGTGCGCGCGGGCTTCGAAATCGGCATTCAGCGCCGCGCCCGGTGCGCGCTCGAGCGTCACGCCCGCAATGGCGAGGCTCCCGGCATCCGGTGTCTCCAGGCAGTTCAGGCAGCGCAGCATGGTCGTCTTGCCGCAGCCGGACGGGCCGATGACGGAAACCAGCTCCCCGGCGGCGACGGCAAAACTCAGCCCCTGCAGCACGGGCGTGGGCCCGTGGCTTTTGCGCAAATCGCGGACGGAAATCATCGGCGAGCCGGCCATAGTGGAGAACCTTGCCCGCCGTTATTATGCGCCCGCCGCCGGACTGCAAAACAAATTGTGCCCGTTTAGCGCGCGGCGCGGTGGCGCAGGGCGCGCATATGGTCGCGCACGATGGCCACGAACGATTGCAGCACGGGCGAGGGATTATCGCGCCGCCACATCAGGTGGAGCTTGAACTTGGGCGTGCCGCGCGGCAGCGACCGGAAAATGAGCCCCATCGAGCGGAAGATGCTCTGCGCCTCGGAACTGAACGTGACGCCGACGCCGACCGACACGAGGCCGAGCACGCTCAGCGGGTTGTCCGCCTCCTGCACGATGCGGGGGATGAAACCGGCGGTGCGGCACAGGTCGAAATACCACGCGCGCACCGAGGGCATCGTGAAACGCGGGAACACGAACGGCTCGCCCGCGAGGTCGCGTGGGCTGAGCCGCTCTTTCTTGGCCAGCGGGTGGCCTTGCGGCAGGACGGCGCAGGTCGCCACTTCGCGCACGCATTCGAAGGCCATCTCCTGCTCGAGTTCCGGGAAACGGAACGGCACGTAGGCGAGGTCAATCTGCCGCCCGGAAAGCTCCTGGATTTGCTGGTAGGGCGTCAGCTCGCGAAATTCCATGTCCACCAGCGGAAAGCGGTGTTTGAACTTGCGCACGGCGGCGGAAAAATCCGGGTCGAACAGCGACGCGGTGTAGGCGACGACCAGGCGGCCGGCCTCGCCGCGCCCGGCGGCCTTGGCCAGGGTGATGGCGCGCTGGCCCTGTTCGAGAATCTGGCGGGACTCGGCGAGGAAGAAGCGGCCGGCTTCGGTCAATTCCACACCCCGGCGGCTGCGGATGAGGAGTTTCACGCCCACTTCGTCCTCCAAATCGTGGATTTGCCGGCTCAGCGGCGGCTGGGAGACGTGGAGGCGTTCGGCGGCGCGGCGGACATTGAGTTCCTCGGCGACGGCGACGAAATAGCGCAAATGCCGGAGTTCCATGGCGGTTGGGTGATACCTGGAAGGCATCATAGAGCCACCAACATGATATTGGCGAGTAAATAAAGAAAACGGTACACTGAGGACAAACCCATCCACCATGAACCAGCCCAAACTCTTTGTGAGCCCGAACGACCCGGCCCGGAACCTCCTCGAACAGGGGCGCGCCGCATTGCAAGGCCTCCTCGAACAACCGTCGCGGGTGACGGCCAGCGGCCATCCGCCCGAGGCCCACCTCAAAATTGACGCGCCCAAGACGCCGAGCAAATGGCCCAAGCGCCTCTTCGCCGGCGCGGCGCTGCTGGCGCTGATCGCCGCGGGCGTGGCCTACTACGAGACCCAACTGGCGCCCTACGAGTCCACGGACGATGCTTTCATCGAGAGCCACGTGACCACCATCGCTCCGCAGGTCGCGGGCCGCGTGGTGCGCCTGCTCGTGGCCGACAACCAGCGGGTGAAGGCCGGCGACGTGCTGGCGGAAATCGACCCGCGCGATTACGACGCCAAACTCGCCGAGGCCCAAGCCGGGCTGGCCGAGGCCAACAGCCGCCTCAGTCAGGCCCGCGCGCAGCTCGACGTGGACCAGGCCAAGGCCGGAGAAGCCAAGGCCAATGTCGCCGCCGCCCAGGCTGATGCGACCCGCGCCGCCGCCGATTGGCAGCGCTACCAATCCATCGAGACCCGGGCCGTGGCCCAGACGCAGATTGACCTGGCCCAGGACCAGGCCCGCGCGGCCGCCGCGCAATTGCAGGTCGCGCAAAACCGCGCGCTCGCCGCCGCCGCGCAGGTCAAGCTGAGCCAGTCGAGCATCGCCACCGCCGAAGCCCAGGTGCAGGCCGCGCAGGCCAAGGTGCGCGAAGCGGAACTGAATCTTTCTTACACGCGAATCACCGCACCGGTGGAGGGTTATGTGGCCAAGCGCACCGTCGAGACCGGCGCCTATGTGCAGCCCGGCCAGCCGCTGCTGGCCATCGTGCCGGCGCAGGTCTGGATCATCGCCAATTTCAAAGAGACGCAGTTGACCGACCTGCGGCCCGGCGAGCCTGTGGAAGTCACGCTCGACGCGTATCCGCAGCACAAGTTCAAGGGCCATGTGGACAGCGTGCAGGACGGCGCCGGCGCGCGCTTCAGCCTGCTGCCGCCGGAAAATGCCACGGGCAATTTCGTGAAAGTCGTGCAGCGTGTGCCGGTGAAAATCGTCCTCGATGAGAAGGTGGACGACAACTACACGCTCGGCCCCGGCATGTCCGTGGTGCCGACAGTCAAGGTCCGCTAACGCCCTTGCGGAGGCCCAGCCGTGAATCCCGAAGACTCCAGCCTGCCCGCGGTGAATCCGTGGCTCATCGCCATCTCGGTGATGCTGGCGACGTTCATGGAAGTGCTCGACACGGCCATCGCGAACGTCTCGCTGCCGCACATCGCGGGCAGCCTTTCGGCCAGCACGGACGAAGTGACGTGGGTGGTGACGAGCTACCTAGTGTCCAACGCCATCGTGTTGCCGGCCAGCGCGTGGTTTTCGCGCTACTTCGGGCGCAAGCGGTTTTTGCTCGCCTGCATCATGATTTTCACGACGTCGTCCTTCCTGTGCGGCGCGGCGCCCACGCTGGGCCTGCTGGTGGTCGCGCGCATCCTGCAGGGCGCGGGTGGCGGCGCGCTGCAGCCGCTGGCGCAGTCCATCATGCTGGAGAGCTTTCCCGCGGCCAAGCGCGGCACGGCCATGGCCTTCTACGTCGTCGGGGTGATTTTTGCGCCGATTGTCGGCCCGGTGCTGGGCGGCTGGATCACCGACAACTACGACTGGCGCTGGATTTTCTACATCAACATCCCCGTGGGCATTCTCGCGGTGACGATGATTCGCCGGTTCGTGCACGACCCGGCGCACATCCGCGATTCCAAGCCCGGGCGCATTGACGCCGTGGGCTTCGGCCTGATGGCGGTCGGCCTCGCGACGCTGCAAATCATCCTCGACAAGGGGCAGGAGGATGACTGGTTTGCCGCCGATTGGATTCGCGTCTTCGCCGGCATCTCGGTGGTTTCCCTGGTGGCGTTCATCTGGTGGGAATTGCGGCAGAAGCACCCCATCGTGGATTTGCGGGTGTTTCAAAACCGCAATTTCGCGGTGGGCACGTTCCTGATCACCATCGCGGGCTTCGCCGTGTACGTGCCGCTGACGCTGCTGCCGGAATTTTTGCAAAACCTGCTGGGTTACACCGCGCAGCAAAGCGGCCTGGCGCAAAGTTCGCGCGGTGTCGGCGTGCTCCTGCTGACTTTTGTCGCCGGCTACCTGACCACGCGGATGGACAGCCGCAAGCTCATCGCCCTGGGCTTTTGCGTCAACGCCGCGGCCATCTTCTGGCTCAGCCATCTGAACCTTGACATCACCGGACGCAACGTCGCGTGGCCGAACTTCCTGCAGGGCCTCGGAATGGCCATGGTGTTCGTGCCGCTGACCACGACGACCATGAGCATGCTGCGCAATTCCCAACTGGGCAACGGCGCCGGCTTCTACAACCTGATGCGCAACCTCGGCGCGAGCGTTGGCATCTCGCTCGCCACCACCATGGTGGCCCGCCATGCGCAGGCCCATCAGGTCGCGCTCGTCGCGCACGCGACGCCGTTTGACGCCGCCTACCAGCAGCGCGTGCAGGCCCTCAACTCCGCGCTGGGGCAGCCGGGCGGCGACTGGGGGCAGACGGCTTCGCCCGCGCTGGCCAATATTTACCACACCATTGTGACGCAGGCGACGACCATGGCCTACGCGGATGTTTTCCGCTGGCTCGCCTTGCTGTGCCTGGTCTGCATGCCCGTCGTCATCTTGCTCAAACGGGTGAAGGGCCGCCGCCCGGCGGCCGCCGCCGCCCATTAAGTTTCCCCGGAGGAATCACCATGAAAACACCCGCTTTATTCCTGCTGGCGCCGCTGGCCGCCGTGCTCGGCGGCTGCAATGTCGGCCCGGACTATCACGCCCCCGCCGCCAACGCTCCCGCGCAATGGAGCGAGCCGCTGGCCGGCGGCGAATCCACGGCTGCCGCCACTGACGCCGCCTGGTGGAAGAATTTCCACGATGCGGAGCTGGATTCACTGATCGACCGGGCGGTCTCGGCCAATCTCGATTTGAAAATCGCCGAGGCGCGGCTGCGCGAGGCGCGCGCCCGGCAGGGCGTGGCCGACGCCGCGCTCGGCCCGACGCTCGAGGCCAAGGGCGCCGCGCAACGCCAGCGCCAGAGCGAGAACCAGCCCGTGCTCGGCTCCATCCCGCTCCCGCCGACGATTCCTTTTACCAACAATGTTTACCAGGCCGGCTTCGATGCCTCCTGGGAAGTGGATATTTTCGGCGGCACCCGCCGTGAAGCCCAAGCCGCCGCCGCGGACGTCGCCGCCGCCGAATACCATCGGCGCGGCGCGGTGGTTTCGCTGCTCGCGGAAGTCGCGCGCAATTACATCGAGGCCCGCGGCGATCAGCGCCGCCTCGACATCACGCGGCAGAATCTCATTGCGCAACAGGACGCCCTGACGCTGTCCAAAGACCGCGCGCAAAAGGGCCTCGCGAGCGACCTCGACCCGGAGCAGGCCGCCGCGCTGCTGGCGACAACGCGGGCCGAAGTGCCGGCGCTGCAGAGCAGCCTCGATGCCTCCATCCATCGTCTCGGCGTGCTGCTCGGCCTGCCGCCCGGCGCACTGGCGGAGGAATTGTCCCAGACCGCGCCGATTCCGGCCGCGCCCGCATCGGTCGCCGTGGGCCTGCCCTCAGAATTAATCGAGCGCCGGCCCGACGTGCGCCAGGCGGGGAGCGAACTCGCCGCGCAGACCGCGCGCATCGGCGTGGCGACGGCGGACTTGTTCCCGAAATTTTTCCTGACCGGCGCGGCCGGGTTTGAAAGCGTGGGCACCAGCGACCTGTTCACCGGTCCCAGCCGAATGTGGTCCATCGGCCCGACCCTGCAGTGGAAGGTGTTCGATTCCGGAACCATCCGCGCCAACATCCGCGTGCAGAACGCGCGGCAGGAGCAGGCATTGGCGCATTATGAGCAGACGGTGCTCTACGCCTTTGAGGACGTGGAAAACGCGCTGGTGAGCTACGCGAACGAGCAGACGCGCCGCCAATCGCTCGCCCAGGCGGCGACCCTCGACGAGGATGCGCTGCATCTGGCCAACCAGCGTTATGCCAATGGCATTGCCAGTTTCCTCGACGTGCTCGACGCCGAGCGCTCGCTTTACGAGACGCAGGACAAACTGGCGCAGAGCGACCGCGCCATCGCCGTGGACCTGGTCACCCTCTACAAAGCCCTCGGCGGCGGCTGGGAGACGACGGCGGCCAAGGCTGCCAGCACGCCGGGACCAACGGCCTCGACGCAATAACCGCTACGGCACTTCAAAATTCGTCTTGGCCGTGCTGGAGTTGCCGGCGTCGTCCACGACGATGAAGACGACGCTGTGCGGGCCGGGCTTGAGTGCTTCGAGCCGCAATTTGAAAACCAGTTCGGGTTTGTCAAAGAGCGTGCCTTCAGGCAGCGCGGGTTTGGCCGGCTGGCCGTCGAGGATGTATTGCGCGTGGTCGAGCACGGAAGCTGCCGAATGCGCGCGCAACGTGATGGTGAACGCGGCCGCGTCGCCGAGCTGGCTTTCGACGGTCACGACCGGGCCGGTGTTGTTGATCAGGAAAGGCTGGCTGATGCGTTCGGCGGTCTTGGCTTCGCCGGGCGGATTATCGAGTTTGTCGGTGGCAATCACGCGCATCTGATAATAACCGTCGGCAAAGCCACGGCTGGAAAAGGAATAGACCGGGTCGGTGAGGTTGTCCGCCAGCGTGACCCAGCGAGCATCGCCGACCGCGCGCAATTGCACGGTAAAGAGCAGGTCGTCGGCGTTGGGGTCGGCGGCGTGCCAGGCGGCGGAAAAATTGCCAGTGTCGTTGGTGGTGCGGATTTGCGCGCGGGGCGGGGGAGTGTTCAGCGCGTTTTGGTCGCTGTCCATGATTTGGCGCAAATCCACCGAGGGCCGCAGTGGCAGCGGGGAGGAGACTTCGACGCCGACGGGCAGGACCCCGAGCCGGTCAATCACGGGGGCAGCGTTGAAGTGCTGGAAATAGACCGTGAGCTGGCGGATGAGCACGGAGGCGTCGGTGAGTGTGACGCGGTATTGAAAGTAGCGGCCGGGGCCGCTGGCGATGTCGGTCGAGTCGGCGATGGGCTGCCAGTCGCCCCAGGTGGCGTCGGGCTTGGGCGTGTTGCCGGTGCGCGTTTCCCACTTGGCGCCGGCGAGCGGGTGGGTGGGCATGGGCGGAACGGCGAGCGTGCGCAGCGCGCCCCAGCGCGCGGGCTGGTCGGCGTCAAATGGCTCGCAGACGTACGTGCCCTGCGCGGCGGCCTTGGGCCCGAGGCGAAAAATTTGCGCGGGGTTGCTCGAAAACACCAGCGTGGCGGCGGGGTCTTTCGGGTCGGTGAGCAGCACGGAAACCTCGCCACCGTCGGTGGCTTCCTGGATTAAGTCCCAATCCTGCAGGCCGGTGCCGGCGAAAATCCGGCCATGCTGGTCGGTGCCAAAGAGCCAGCGGCCATTGGGCAGCGAGTGAAAGGAATAGATGCCCACGCGCGGGAGGCTCCAGACGGGCTCGACAAAACCGGAAGCGTTTATGCGGAAAAATTGCGAGTAGCGCCCCGCGCTGCTCTCGGAGGAGGAAGGCGACGACGTGAGGCTGATGGAGCTGTCTCCGGAACTGGAACTCGAGGGCGAACTGCCACTGCTGCCGCCGGCGGAAGCGGTGGACGATGATGCGGACGTGGTGTTGCCGGTGGCCGGGGCGCTGTTGGTGCGCGGCGGAGTGCTGGCGGCGGACGACGGCCGGTTGAACGTTGCAAAATACACCACGCCGCCGGGTGCAGCTTCGAGGCCGGTGATTTCCTCGCCGCCGGGGCTCGCGAGCACGGTCGCCTTATCCTGGTCAGTGATGCGATAGACGAGGCTCTTCGGGCCGACGCCGGCGAGCAGGGCGCCGTCGCCGTCAAAGGCGAGGCACAGGACGTGTGTGCGGTCGGTTTCGAAATACGGCTCGACTGCCGTGCCGGGTTTGTAGTCGGGCGGCAGGCGGTAGATGCGGCCCTTGGCGCCGGTGGCAACGTAGAGGTTGCCCTTGGCGTCGAACTTCAGGTCCCAGATGTATTTATCCGGTGGATGGAAATAAACTTCGGGCGTGGCGCCGGGCGCGATGCGGTAAACATAGCCGTCGGGCGAAGTGCCGACGTAGAGATTGCCTTTGGCGTCGAGCGCCAGCGCGTGCGCAAGCGATTCCGACGGCTCGAAAAGCGTCGCGACCTTGCCGTCGGGCGCGACCTTGAAAATTTTGCCGTTGTTGCCCGTGCCGACGTAGAGGTTGCCGTCCTTGTCCGCCACGGCGGCCCAGATGACGGCGGCATCGAGCTTGGCGATGCGGTCGAGCGCGGGCGCCAGCTTCAAGCCCCCTTGCGCGGGAATGGCGATGTTCTCGAGCTGCCCGTCCTCAAAGTGGTCGTAGGTCACCTGGATGGCGGTGTCGGTGGAGACCGCGCGCAACGGACCGGTGGTGGCGAGGCCGAGCATTGCGGCGAGGGACCAAAGGTGGAAGGGAATGCGCATAGAAAAAGGGCGGGGGGGATTTAGGGCAGGACTTTCAGCGGCATGGTGTAGCGTCCGCTGAATTCGCCGGGCACGGGCAGGCTCGTCTCCCACAGCGTGACTTGGGTCGTGACGTTGCCGGGCGTGATGTTTTTCGGCGAGTTATAGAGCGCTTCGACGGACGGCGGGAGGCCTGGGAGGCTGTCGCCCTCGACCCGCAGGCCGGATTGCGGGTGCAGCAATTTGACGTAAACGGCGCCGCGGTTGCGGCTTTGGCCAATGTATTTTACCACGTCGGCCAAGCTGGTGAAGTCCCGCCGGGAAAAACCGCGGTCAATCGCATCGGCGGCGTCGGCGTCACCGACGAAGAGCGTCACGCTTTCGCCCGCCATGGATTCGGGGATGGGGATCGCGATTTTTTTCTCCGTGGGCGCATCGCGGTAGTTGGAGAGCGTGAGCGTGACGGCGAGCTTGCCGCCGGCGCGCAGCGGGCCGCTGTCCACCCGCACGGACTCGATGCCGCTCATCAGCCAGGTGTCGCGCAGCTTGACGTCGAAATCGAGCGAGCGCACGTGCGGCGTCTCGAACGGGTTGCCCATCAACTGGTCGTACTGGTCGAGAAAATCCATCGCCGCCACCGTGGCGCCGTCAGCCCCGCTGACGACCTGGGTGAGCTTTAGCGGCGGGAAGCCTTCGATGTCGAGCGTCGCGTTGATGTAGAACGTCTGCTCCTGCGCGGTTTGCTCGGTGGAGTTAAGCGATTCGAGCAGGCCCATTGCGCCGATGGTGGGCGAGAGGTCGCGGTCCTGCCACAGGTCGCCCTGAAAGGTGCGCGTGACGCCGTCGGTGCCCGTGACGCGCGAGTGGAACGCCGTCATCGCGGGCTTGGGGCCGATGGCGCCGCCGATGCCGGTCAGGCGGTCCTGCGAAATGGTGCCGATGATCGGGCCGACGTTGGCGAGCTTGAACGAGCGGTCGTAAGCGCGCACCACGGTGACGACGTCCGCCGTTGCCAGCGGCAAATCCACCGCGCCGTCGTCAAACATCGGATGGCCGAAGGCGATGACCTTGTCGCCCTGGCGCCAGGTGAGCGTGCCGACCCCGCTGATGGAAAAATCGCCGCTCAACAACACGATGGCCATGGGGCTGCCGGGTTCGAGCGCACTGGCGGGCGGACCCCCGCCGGGCGCCCGGCCGCCCGGTGCGGCGACGAGCTCCAGCCCGCGTTTGGCCAGGACCTCCTTGAACGCCGCAAGCGTGCGCGCGGAAATGCCACTGGCCATCAGCGGCGTCGGCAGCGGTTTGAGCAGGCTGTTCAGGTCGCGCCCGCCCAGGCGGTCCGCGCCGAGGGTCACACGCCAGTTCGAGGAATCCGGTGGATTGGAAAGCGCAGCCGTGGCCGAGCCGTTGGCCGGCGCGGAATTTTTATCGATGTCATTCACCATGGGCATGACCCGGCCCTCGCGCGGCCGCCCCGGGAGGGATTGCGGGCCGGGCTGGTTGAGCACTTCCATCATGTCGGCGATGGGCGTGACGCCGATAATCGCCTGGTCCTTGGAGTAGGTGAAGCCGTAGGCATACGCACCGACCAGTTTGCCATCAATATAGACCGGGCTGCCGCTCATGCCCGCGACCGGGCCGTTTTGCATCTGCCCGGGGTCGAGCGCCTGGCAGATGATGATGGAGCGCTTCGGGCCGCTGAAATTTTCCATCACGCCGAGGACTTCGAGCGGAAAGCTCTGCACCGTCGTGCCCTGGACGGCGGTGCGCCATTCGCCCTTCATGCCCGGCTTGACGTCGGCCAGCGGCAAAGTGTTTTCGGCGGTCTGGGCAACGTCGGCGCCCCGCGCTCCGGAGCAAATTCCGGCGGTTGCCAGCAGAAGATAAATCAATTTGCGCCAACTGCGCATGGTAGGGGGCCCGAACGATAAAAATACCCGCTCGCGCCGCCGAAAGCCAGCCCTATCAGCCATTATCCAGCGCGCCCCCGAGAAGATAATTGACGATGAACCCTCCTGAGTTAAACCTCTGGCCGTGTCCCCGGTTCCCGAAAACCCGCTGCCGCCGCCCCTTTTGCCGGTGCCGCCGCCGTCCCATCCGCCGCCGGGGCCGCCCCCCCCGCAGTCGTGGCTCAAAAAACTGCTGGCGCCTTTGGGCACGCTCGGGGTGTTGCTGGCGAAATTTTTTGCGCAGTTTAAACTGTTCCTTTTTGCCGCGCTGAAATTTGGCGGGCCGCTGTTGAAAACCGGCGGGACGATGCTGCTCTCCATCTGGGTTTACGCGCAGTTCTGGGGCTGGCCGTTTGCGGCGGGCTTTGTGATTTTGATTTTCATCCACGAGTGCGGGCATTTGCTGCTGGCGAGAGTTTTCGGGCTGCGCGTCAGCGTGCCGATGTTCATCCCGTTTCTCGGGGCGTTGATTTTGCTGAAGGAAAATCCGCGCAACGCCTGGGTCGAGGCCTGGGTGGGCATCGGCGGGCCGCTGTTCGGCGCGCTGGGCGCGCTGGGTTGCGCGCTGGTTTACCTCGCCGGGGGCAGCCCGCTGTTTCGCGCGCTGGCCTACGCGGGCTTTTTTCTCAACCTGTTCAATCTGGCGCCCATTGGCCAGCTCGACGGCGGCCGGGTCGTCAGCGCGCTGTCACCATGGCTGTGGGTTGCGGGCTACGCCATCATGGTGCCGTACGCGGTTTTCCACCCGAGCTTCATTCTCATCCTCATTCTCGTGATGGGGCTGCCGCGGCTCATTTCCCTCTTCCGCGCCCGCAACGCCACCCAGCAGCGCTACTACGAGGTGACGGCCCCGCAGCGCGTCGTCATGGCCACGATGTATTTCGGCCTCATCGCCCTGCTGGTGCTCGGGATGCAGTTGGCCAATTTCGACCCGCGGGGGTGAGCTGACGATGTTTTTGGCCGGGGGCGCCTCAGTTGATTTTTCCCTCGTAGAGTTCGGCAAGCGGAAAGACCAAATCAAAATCATTCCAGTGCAATTGGCCGTCCTCGACGGCGAAGCGGGCGAAATTTTCCTTTTTCAGATATCGGCGCACATCCGGATGGCGGGCTGCGCGCAGAAACGGGCCGAAATCCACGGTTACCGTCTTTCCGTCCGCAAACGCAAGGCGCAACTTATGGCCGCCTGCCGAGGTGGCGCGTGCAAGTCGGATCACTACAGTGGCGGTGGAGTTCATTTTAGGCGACGAAGAATCCTAACCGGGTGAACGTGCCGGTGAAAGACGAAAAAGTCGGCCCATTTTTGGACAATTTCCTCCGCCCGGCCTTCAACCAGGAGGCGAAAGTCGGCCAAATCACGCGAACCGAGCGGCAGCATGCCAGACACCTCTTCAAATCGGATTTCGATGATCTTGCCATTGACCATGATGATTTCCGCCTTGGATTCGCGGCCGGCCTTAAACCCATGGACATGCACTGGCAGATGTTCATTGGCGTAAAAGAACACTTTGAGACCGAAGTATTCATAGAGCTTCGGCATGACGGTGTGGCGGGGTGGTCCTCTCGTGCCGTCGGCGCTATTCCTTTGGCCCGAGCATGTCCTCGGGGTGGACGAGGCGGTCGAAGGTCGCGGCATCGAGGTAACCGAGCGCGAGCGCGGCGTCTTTGAGCGTCAGGTGATGGTGGTGCGCGTGGTGGGCGATTTTCGCCGACTTGTCGTAGCCGAGGTGCGGGCTGAGCGCGGTGACGAGCATGAGCGAGCGGTCCATGTTCTGGCGCAGTTGCTCGACATTGGGCTCCATGCCCTCGATGCAATACTTGGTGAAGTGGTGGCACGAGTCCGCCAGCAGCTTCACGCTATGGAGGAAGTTGTAAATCATCACCGGCTTGAAGACGTTCAGTTCGAAGTTGCCCTGGGTGCCGGCGAAGGCCACCGCGAAGTCGGCGCCCATCGTTTGCACGCAGACCATCGTCAGCGCCTCGCACTGCGTGGGGTTGACCTTGCCGGGCATGATGGAGCTGCCCGGCTCGTTTTCCGGCAGGTTCAATTCGCCGAGGCCGCAGCGCGGGCCCGAGCCCATCCAGCGGATGTCGTTGGCGATTTTCATCAGCGAGCAGGCGAGGGTGCGCACCGTGCCGCTGGCGGCGACGAGGGCATCGTGCGCGGCGAGCGCGGCGAATTTGTTTTCCGCGGACGCGAAGGGCAGCTTGGTCTCGCGCGCGATTTCCGCGCACACCAGCTCCGCAAAGCGCGGGTGGGTGTTGAGGCCCGTGCCGACGGCGGTGCCGCCAATGGCGAGTTTGTACAAGTCCGGCAGCGCGCCCTCGAGCCGGCGCAAATCGTCGTCGAGCTGCGCGACGTAGCCGGAAAACTCCTGGCCGAGCGTGATGGGCGTGGCGTCCATCAAATGCGTGCGGCCGGACTTGATGAGGTTGCCATACTGTTGCGCCTTCGCCGCCAGCGCCTCGCGCAATTCGCGCACGGACGGCAGCAGCTTGTGTTTCAGCGTCATTGCCGCGGCGACATACATCGCCGTCGGGAAGGTGTCGTTCGACGACTGCGACATGTTGACGTGGTCGTTCGGGTGCACGGGCTTTTTCGAGCCGAGCATGCCGCCGGCCAGCTCGATGGCGCGGTTCGAGATGACCTCGTTGGCGTTCATGTTCGACTGCGTGCCGCTGCCCGTCTGCCAGACGCTGAGGGGAAAATGTTCGTTCAATTCGCCGCGGATGACCTCGTCGGCGGCGGCGGCCACCAGCTTCGCGATTTCGGGCGGCAGCTTGCCGAGTTTTTCGTTCGCCAGCGCGGCGGCTTTTTTCAAAATGCCCATGGCGCGGACGACCTCGAGCGGCATGCGGTCCGGCCCGATGGCGAAATGGATGAGCGAGCGGGCCGTTTGCGCGCCCCAATAGCGGTCGGCGGGCACGTCAATGGGACCCATGCTGTCGGATTCGCGGCGGGTTTCGCCCGGTTTCGTGTTGGCGGGGGTTTTCATCAGAATTAAAAAGGAAAAATTCAAAATTATTTCACGGCAAATTTTCGGCCAACATACCGCGCAATCATGTAGATGATGGCGCTGCCAAGCGCTGCGGACAATCCGGCACTGGTCCAGTCAATCCAGGTGAGCCGGCCTTGGGCCCGGTGTTCGCGGATTAACCAGGCCGTGACGCCGACCAAGCCGGCGGCTTCGAGCAAAATAATCAGCGTCCGCTGCTTCATCCGCACTTTGTATTGAGTGAGCATCGGCTGGTGGAGGGTCAGGGGTGGTAATTCAAAATCTCCTCGGGCGTGGCGGTGGCGGTGCCGAATTTGCCGACGACGACGCCCGCGGCGGTGTTGGCGAACTTCACGGCCTCGTCGAGGGTAGCTTTTGCGGCAAGGGCCAGAGTCAGGGCGGCGATGACGGTGTCGCCCGCGCCGGTGACATCAAAAACCTGCCGGGCAAACGTCGGAATCTGGTGATTGCCTTGGCCGTTTTCGCTCAAATGCATGCCTTCGGCGCCAAGGGTCATGACCAGAAAATGCGGCTGGTATTTGGCGTAAATTTTTTCAGCGACTTCTTTGGGTGGAGGCTGGGAGTGGGGCGGGGCTTCCGGCGAATAACCGGCCATTTCCAGCGCCTCTTTCCAATTTGGCGTCAGCAAGTCGAGGCCTTTAACTTCGATCGGTCGCCGAGGTTTGGGGTCCAGGGCGACAAAAATCCCCTGTTTTTGCGCTATCGCCGTTAATCCGCTGACGAGCGCTTGAGTGAGCCCCCCCTTGGCGTAGTCGGAAAAAATCAGTGCGGATGCGCCGGAGAGTTTTTCCGCAATCCAGGCCTGCGCCGGGGTGTCGTGCAGCACATAGTTTGCCGGTGCTTCTTCGCGATCTAGCCGGCAGAGTTGTTGGTGCCCTGCGACCACTCGGGTTTTGAGTATGGTGGACAATTGGGCGCGCGCAAACCGCGGGTCAAAACCGACCCCGGACTGCTTCAGCGCGGCTTGCAGTTTCTCGCCGGCGGCGTCCGCGCCGATCCAGCCGCACAGGTCGGCTTTCGCACCGAAGGCGACGAGGTTGCGCGCGACGTTGGCCGAGCCGCCCGCGACATGCGACTCGCGCTCGACCGCCACCACCGGCACCGGCGCCTCGGGCGAGAGGCGGTGCGCGCTGCCCCAGATGTATTCGTCCAGCATCACGTCGCCGACGACGATGGCGCGCAGTTTGGGGAATTTGGCCAGGAGGTCACGCATGAGAGAATGAGGAGTGCGGAATGCGGAGCGCGGAATCAAGGACGCAAAAATGCGAGGTGGGGCTGGCGCAGCATGGCCGAGAGAGCGGTAAAATCAATAGATAGAATTTCGCGGGAGATGTAAATTCCGCATTCAGCATTCCCCGCTCCGCCGGTTTAGGGCAATTCCCAGTTGTAATCGTAATCCGACAGCAATTTGTGGCCGTCGTCGGTCACTTGCACCACGTCCTCGATGCGGCAGCCGCCGAGGCCGGGGTAGTAGAGGCCGGGTTCAACGGTGACGACCATGCCTTCGCGCAATGGGCTGCCGGCAAGGCCCACGCGCGGGGGCTCGTGCACTTCGAGGCCAAGGCCGTGGCCGGTGCCGTGGAAAAAGCCTTCGTGGTGCGTGGGTTTGCGGCGGGTTTCGTAGCCGAGCTTGGCGAAAAATTTTTGCACCGCGTGGTGGACCTTTTTGCCCGACACGCCGGGGCCGATTTTCTTGAAGGCCACTTTTTGGGCGCGGCGCACGGCGTCCACCAGCGCGCGCTGGGGTTCGCTGGCGCGGCCTTTCAGGAAGGTGCGCGTCATGTCGCCATAGTAGCCGGTTTCGGTGATGCGCGGGAAAACATCCACGATGATGAGGTCGCGCGCCCACAACGGGCCGGAGCCGCGGCAATGCGGGTCGCACGCCTGCTGGCCGCCGGCGACGATGGTGTTTTGCGCGATGGCGCCATTTTCCATGCACGCCACGTCGACCAGAAAACGCAGGCGCTCGGAGGTGAGCGGCTCGCCGTCGAGGTAAAGTTCGCCGTCTCGGCGGACTTTGCTGCGGCGCAGGGCTTTTTCCGCGGCCCACAGACCGGCGGCGCTGGCCGCGCAGCCTTCGCGCACGCACGCGGCCTCCTCGCGCGTCTTGATGGCGCGCTCGGGAAACAACGGGCCGTCGCTGACTTCGACCGGCACTTGCAGCGCGCGCAATTTCGTGAGCAGCCCCGCGGGAAATTCCGGCGGCACCACATAGCGCTTCACGCCGTATTCATCCGCGAGCAGCTTGACGATGTGCGCCAGCCCGGCGTCCTTGCGCTTGAAATAGTCCCGGGCCCGCGTCTGCCATTCCTCGAGGCGCAGCACGGTGTCGTATTCGGATTCCTTGAGCGCGCGGCCATACTCGAGGGCGTTCATCACCGCCACGCGCTGCCCGCGCGGTCCAAAGGCCAGATAGGCATCCGGCGCAAAGAACCGCCCGAAGTAAAGCTGGTCGGCGTTGGTCTCGGACGCCGCGTAGAGCAGCGGGCAGGCGGCGGGTGACCGTTTGGGGCGGGAGACAGGCTTGCGCGCGCGGGCCATGGAGGGTTCGGGCGGGTTTCACCGCGGAGTGTGGCGAACGCAAACGCTTGGGGCAAGAGCAGACCTTGCAGTGGAAGCAGGGAGCGGGGAGCAAGGAGCAGGGAAAAGAAAAAACTGCGCATCAGGCCTTGAGGGTGCGGATAAACGCGAGCAGCATCCGACTTTGTTCCTCCAATTCTGCAATAATGGGGGTAATTTCTCCGATGGGAAGCAGTTGCCCCTTTCCCAAGAGCATGAGAATATTAGCCACTTCAAAAACCGAACGCCGGGCCATGTTGAGAAATTGCGCGAATTCAGCCTTGGACACGCTGCCGGAGCCTTCCGCAATGTTATTCGAAATACTCAAAGTGGCGCCGCGCAATTGCTCGGCAAAACGGTAAAGTCGCTTTTGCTCCAGCTCATTTGCCAGCCGAAAAAGTTTCGGGCTCAGACTGGCAGCCCGCCGCCATACTTCCATATCTTGAAACCGAAACTGCTTTTGCATGGCAAGAGTAACGATGGGTTTTTTTCTCCCTGCTCCCTGCTCCCTGCTCCCAGCTACTTAAATTCCGGAAAAAACGGATTATGTTGCTTTTCTTGGCCGACGGTGGTGCGCGGGCCGTGGCCGGGGCAAATCACCGTCTCGTCGGGCAGGGAGAAAATCTGCGCGCGGTTGGTCTCCAGGGCCTCGGTGTAGGCGGCGGTGCTTTTTGCGCCGCCCATCGAGCTGGCAAACAAGGCGTCGCCCACGATGGCCATCGGCTGGCCCAGCCCGCGCACGACATAGGTCAGCCCGCACGGCGCGTGGCCGCTGGTGCGGCGCACTTCGATGTGCAGTGTCCCTAGCGAGAGGGTCGCGCCTTCGTCGATGAACTCGACATCGGTCAAGGTGCCGCGCGGGCTGGCGTAAGCGCGCGGCTGACCGAGTTTTTCGCGCAGTTCCACCAGGCAGGCGACGTGGTCGGCGTGCGTATGGGTAATGAGGATAAGCTCGGCTTCCAGTTTGTTTTCCTTGAGCACCGCGAGCAGCGGGCCCGGCTCGGTGCCGGTGTCGAAGACGGCCGCCTGGCGCGTCACCGGATGCCAGACGACAAAGGCGTTCACGCGAAAGTCCTTCCACGCGGTGCTGACCTGCGCCAGCCCGGTAAGTTGCGGCACCTTGGGATACCAGGCCTTGCGCGCGAGGGCGAGGAGGCTCGGGCCGTGCAGATTCAAGACCGGCGCCAGTTTCGCCAGCGCGGCTTCATCCACCCGGCCTTTTTTGACGGCGGCGAGGAGGTCGGGCGTGATACCCGCCTTGGCGGCCAAAGCTTCCTCCGTGAAACCCAGCCCGCGCTGCGCCTTGTGCAGCACGTCGTCAAAATTGTCTTCCAGGGCGACTCGGGCGGGTTCCGCGGGCATGACGGCTTTAAAAGTGGCGCACCCGCCAGGACTTGAACCTGGAACCCTCTGATCCGTAGTCAGATGTTCTATCCAATTGAACTACGGGTGCGAAGTTAGCGATACCGCAAAGGGGTAAAAGTAGAGCCCCCGGCCAAAAAGGCAAGCGAAATGGGGCTATTGGCCCATCGTCCGGTTTTTCCGGGCGTTGATGAACGAGCGGATGCAGAGCACGAGGAAAACGACCAACAGCACGAACGTCACGGACATGGAGACGAGCTTGGTCTCGCGGATTTCCGGCATTTGGTCGGTGTTGAGGATGGTGCGTACGAGTTGCACGCCGTCGCCGAGGGCGCTGAGGAGGGCAATCATGGCGGCGAAGTGCATCGCATGCTTGCGGGCCTTTTCCTTGAAGGCAAGGACACCGCACATCGCCAGCGACAAGCCGATCCACGCCGGAATCAGCGCCGTGTGGCCGACTTGGTGGGTCACCGGATCGGGATGGCCGAAAAAGAAGCCGCCGATGCCGGTCAGAACCAGCAGAAACGCAATAACGAGGGTGGGAATGGCCATCATGGTGACCCATCCTCACCGTAAAGACGTTCGGGACGCAAAGGAAAAACTTTCCCGGCTCACGCCCAACTGGCCTTGGGCAGCATGGCGTTCGGAATTTCGATTTCGTGCGGGTGGTGGCGCTTGACCTTGAGCAGCCGCGAGCGCCGGCGCAATTTGCGGTCCAGTTTATCCACCAGCAAGTCAATGGACTTGTAAAGATCTTCAGAGGCGACGCTGACCATGATTTCGGGCCCGGAGAGGACAATATGGCCCTTGGCGTTGAATTCGCCGAGATGGTCTTTGCAGGTGCAATGTTCGAGTTCGATGCGGAGACGGATGATGCGGGTGCCGTGCTTGAACAGGCGCTCCATTTTCTGCTGAACGGTGGTCTTGAGCGCTTCGGTCAGTTCCAGGTGGATGCCGGAGATAATCAGGTCTTGGCTCATGGGCGTGGTAGGTTTGGGTTGACTGGATAAAGGCAGGCCTTAGGACGGGAGCCGCCCCGCACGCGGATTAAAACAGACCGACGCGGCGGGCGCGGGTTCCGAAAAACGTCCATTCTCTCATGTGTGCCGCACAATCCGTGCCAGAATGCCTGGCGTCCTTTGGAGCAATCGTCATCACCGGGGCTTCGTCGGGCATAGGAGAAGAATTCGTCCGGGCCAT
>DASZWY010000148.1:0-6537 GCA_035546135.1 Opitutales bacterium | reverse complement strand
TTGGTGGCGTCCTTGTCGGCGGCGAAGGCGGTGACGATCCACTTGTCCGGCTGCTTGTAGCAGGTGAAGCTCATGAAGAGGATGCCGTTTTGGTATTTGGCGCTGACGTACACCTCCTCGACGGACTGCGACAGGCTCACGATGCGCACGACCTCCGCGCCCGTGAACGCGCCGGCCAGGTTGCCTTCCGTCAGCAGGATGGTGTTCATGTTCTGCACGGCCTGCGTGTCGAGCTGCAGCGTCGAATTGCGCGACCAGACGGACGTCGCGCCCGCGTAGCCGCCGTTGAGGTACGCGCGGAAGCCGTCCACGACGACGTCCGGAATGCCGACGGACGGCGAGGCGGTGGCCGGCGTCGTGGCGCTTTGCGCCGACGCGAAGAAGGCCGCGCCTCCGAGAAGAACCAGGGCGATGAGTGCTGTTTTCATGATGCGTTTTGGGTTGGTGAAGGGTAAGACGGGCGGGTGCCGGGCGGCCCGGGGTGGCCGCCTGCCGACCATCAATTCAAGTTTCGACCTTAACCGCAAAACCTAATTCTGCCCACCCGGTCGGCGGGAAAATCTACCTCGAAAAAGGGGGAGGGACGGTTTTTGCGGCATACTGAACAAAATAGCA
Organism: Opitutales bacterium; assembly: GCA_035546135.1. Lineage (GTDB taxonomy): Bacteria > Verrucomicrobiota > Verrucomicrobiia > Opitutales > JABDGR01 > JABDGR01. The sequence goes on along the minus strand of DASZWY010000148.1, from coordinate 5,922 downwards.
TTATAGGCTTGCCAAGGGCTTTTTCCTGCCTATTTTTCAGCGGCAAGAGGCCGGGAGCGCGAAGCCGAAAAATCTTTGCGTTCCGCACGCCTTTGCGGTGAATTTTTCGCCGCTTTCCCACCTTCCTCACCCATTACCGCCATGGCCAAAGCAATCGCTCCCGAACCACCCGCCCCCAAGGCCGCCCGGCCGCTCGAACTGGCGCTGTCCGCCATCAACAAGCAGTTTGGCGAAGGCGCCATCATGCGCCTGGGCGACGCGACCAAGATGACCGTCTCGACGATTTCCACCGGCTCGGTGGCGATTGACCTGGCGCTGGGCTGCGGCGGGCTGCCGCGCGGGCGCATCATCGAAATTTTTGGGCCGGAGTCCTCGGGCAAGACGACGCTGTGCCTGTCGGTCATCGCTGAGGCGCAGCGGCAGGGCGGCAACGCGGTGTTCATCGACGTCGAGCACGCGCTGGATCCGAAATACGCCAAGACCGTGGGCGTGGACCTGAACAATTTGATGGTGTCGCAGCCGGAGTCGGGCGAAGACGCGCTGAACATCGTCGAGACGCTCATCCGCTCGAACGCGATCGACGTCGTGGTGCTCGACTCGGTGGCGGCGCTGGTGTCGAAGACCGAGCTCGAGGGCCAGATGGGCGACGCGACGGTGGGCCTGCAGGCGCGCATGATGAGCCAGGCGATGCGCCGGCTGACGGCCTGCATCAGCAAGAGCCAGTGCGTGTGCATTTTCACCAACCAGATTCGCGAAAAAATCGGCGTGATGTACGGCAACCCGGAGACGACGCCCGGCGGCCGCGCGCTGAAATTCTTCTCGTCGTGCCGGCTGGACATCCGCCGCGTGGGGCAATTGAAGGACCCGACGGGCAAGGTCATCGGCAACCGCACCAAGGTCAAGGTGGTGAAGAACAAGGTCGCCCCGCCGTTCACGGAGTGCGAGTTCGACATCATGTTCGACGAGGGCATCTCGCGCTCCGGCTCGCTGCTCGACCTGGGCATCGAACACAAGATTCTGGAAAAGAAAGGCGCGTGGATCGCCTACCAGGGCAACCTCGTCGGCCAGGGTCGCGAGGCGGCGAAGAAGTACCTCGACGAAAACCCGAAAATCGCCGCCGAGGTCAAGAAAGCCATCCTGGAGAAAGTCCACGTCACCGGCGGCGCGGCCATTGCCGAAGGCAAGGCCGACGAGGATGAGAAGTAATTTCCCCGCCAAGGCACGGCCATGATTCAGGGATTGCGCACGGCGATTTACCATGTGGACGACTTGGTCAAGGCGAAAGCCTGGTACGCCCAGGTCCTGGAGGTTGCACCGTATTTTGATCAGCCCTATTATGTCGGTTTTGCTGTAGGCGGTTTTGAGCTTGGACTGGTGCCGGGCGGCAAGCAGGGGCCAGGCGGGGTGGTAGCTTTTTGGGGAGTCGCCAACTGCGCCGACGCCGTGGCTCGCCTCGAAAATCTGGGCGCCGCCGTCGTTGAGCCTTTGCAGGATGTCGGCGGGGGCATCAAAGTCGCCACTGTGGCCGACCTTTTTGGAAATTTTTTCGGGGTGATTGAAAATCCGCATTTTGATTCGAAAAAAGTGCGGTAAGCTCTTCCAGCCTCGACGAACGCGGGCAGGAAAGGTATCGTTTTCGCCGAAATATACCGTCATGGAACTTCTCTTTAAGGCCCTCACCTTCTGGCCCACAACGCTGCTGCTCATCTGCTCGAATGTCTTCATGACGTTCGCGTGGTACGGGCACCTGAAAAATTTGCGGGACAAGCCGTGGCTGGCCGCGGCGCTCATCAGCTGGGGGGTGGCGCTGTTCGAATACCTGCTGCAAGTGCCGGCGAACCGCATCGGCTACAACGGCGGGATGAAGCTGGGCCAGCTGAAGATTCTGCAGGAAATCATCACGCTGAGCGTGTTCGTGCCGTTCTCGATGCTGTACATGAGCCAGCCGTTCAAGCTGGACTACGTGTGGGCGGGGCTGTGCCTGGTGGGCGCGGCGTATTTCATCTTTCGCAGCGCGTAATTGGCTCGTAATAATGGTTAGGAAATAGGAGAACACCCCAGGCGGTTTTTCCTTTCCTTTCGGACGGTTTTTTATTTTTATTCCTCCACCCCACCCCTTTTTCGATGTCCGATATTTTCGACGTCGTGGACGAACACGACCAGGTCGTGCGCCAGGAGGCGCGCGCCGAAGTGCACCGCCAGCGGCTGCGGCACCGCGCGGTGCATGTGCTGGTGTTCAATGCCGGCGGCGCGGTGTACCTCCAGCGGCGCTCGGCGCAGAAGGACACCTACCCGCTGCGGTGGACGACGTCGTGCTCGGGCCACGTGGACGCGGGCGAGGACTACGACACGGCGGTGGTGCGGGAATTGGGGGAGGAATTAGGAATAGCCGGCACTGAGGTGCTGAGGCACCAAGGCACTGAGCACAATATGCCCACGGTCGGCTCCAGCGAAGCAAGCAGTGGCCTCGCGGGAATTCAGCCCTCCAACATAATAAAAATCGAGGCGGATCAAGGAAGCCCCGCCCTACCTTCATCCTTCATCCTTCATCCTTTGATAAAACACCCGCCCTGCCGCGAGACGGGCTGGGAGTTCATCTGGATTTACACGCTGACGACGGAAGCGGCGCCGACGCCCGACCCGGTGGAAATCGCGGAGGGCCGCTGGTGCGGCGCGGACGAACTGGACGCGTGGATGGCGCGCGAGCCAAAGGCGTTCACGCCGTCGTTTTTGCTGGTGTGGAAATTGTGGCGGGAGAAAAACGGGCAGAATTGAACCGCGGAGAACACGGAGGACATACCTTACGCGGTCGCAAGGCCGCGCGGGCCGTCGCACTGCGTTACAGGCAACATTCTTTGGCGGTTTTTGGCAGTGTCCTAATTTGCGGGCGCAGCAAGACTGCGCCCGTTTTAGAACTGGTTCTTTAAATTCGGACATTGCCCGTTTTTTCATTTACTTGCATGGCAGGACGGGAAGGCGTAAATTAGTGCCAAACCAAATCATCAAAATTCACCCGCCATGGCCCTCTTCAACAGCACCAATCCGGCTTTAAGAAACAATACGTTTACGCGCCTGGAACCGGGCGCGTCGGTGATGACCGTCCAAGGGACGGTGAACAAGACGGGGGTGCTGCTGCTGCTGTGCATAGCGGCGGCTTCGTGGACGTGGCACCTGGCGAGCGTGAACGGCGTTGCGGCGATGCAGCCGTGGATGACGGGCGGGTTCCTCGGCGGGTTCATCGTGGCGCTGGTGGCGATTTTCGTGAAAAAGAGCACGCCGTTCACCGCGCCGATTTACGCGGTGCTTGAAGGGTTGGCGCTCGGCGGCGTCTCCAGCGTGATTGACCAGGCGTACCCCGGCATCGCCATCCAGGCGGTGTCCATCACGTTTGGGTCGCTGGCGGTGATGCTGGCGCTGTACTCAACCGGCGTGATCCGCGCGACGCCGGCGTTTGTGCGCGGAGTGTTCATCGCGACGGGCGCGGTGTGCTGCGTGTATTTGGTGGACCTGGTGTTGGGGCTCTTCGGCCACCATGTGCCGTATATCAACGACGGCGGCAGCATCGGCATCCTCGTCAGCCTGGTCGTCGTCGTCATCGCGGCGCTGAACCTGGTGATTGATTTCGCCGTCATCGAGCAGGGAGCGCGGGAAGGCGCGCCGAAATACATGGAGTGGTATGGCGCGTTCGGCCTGATGGTCACGCTGGTGTGGCTGTATCTGGAAATTTTGCGGCTGCTGGCGAAGGTGCGCGGCGGGCGGGATTGATAAAACGCGCGGCGGGTCGAGGACGCCCCGCCCTGCCTCAGCAGAAGTTCAATAGCCGCGGCTGACGTTGGCGCGGTATTGGTCGAAGCTTTCCTGGTCGAGTTCCTCGAGGAAGCGGCTGGGTTCGAGGACGGCGGGCGGGCCGCCTTGCGTGACGATGCGGGGATAGAGCACGTAGAGCTGGTCTTGCGCGCGGGTGGAGGCAACGTAAAAGAGCCGGCGTTCCTCCTCGACATCGCCTTCCTCAATCGCGCGTTTGAGCGGCAGCAGGCCCTCGGCGGCGCCGATGAGAAACACGGCGGGAAATTCGAGGCCCTTGGCCTGGTGGATGGTGGTGAGGCGGACGGTGTCGGCCTCGGGGTCGACGGAGCGGTCGCTGGTCTCGGAGTTAAGGAGCACGAGCTGTGCGAGCAGCTCATTCATGTCGGCAAAGCGCGCAGCGAAGCCGACGATGCTGTCGAGGTCTTCGCGGCGGGACTGCCAGTTGTCGTGGATGTTGCGCAGGTAATCGCCATACCAGCCGTCGATGGCGAGCTGGACAATGGCCGCAGGGGTGGACACTGAGGCACGAAGGGACTGAGGCGCTGAGCCCAAGACGCGCGGGTTGCGCGATGGGGCCGCCGCATGGTCGTCAAACAACGCTCCCTGGGTGGCGGTTGGCTCCTTGGCCGCGCGCGATTGAATGCTGGGTGGCGGCGGTTCCGTTTCACCGGGGTGGAGCTGGGCGGCGCCGGCGTGGGCGAGGGCTTCCTCGAGATTTTGCAGCGTGAGGGCAAGGTCTTGGTAATCGCCGCGGGCCTCGGTGGGAAGTTTGGCCACCACCGATTCGTCGGTGAGCGCGGCGAGGAGCGATTTGCCATGGCTGCGCGCGGAGGATTGCGCGGCGAGGAGCGCAGACTCGGCCTTGCGCGGGCCGACTTTGGGCAGGAGCGTGACGAGGCGCGAGAAGGCGACGGTGTCGCGCGGGTTGTGGGCGAAGCGCAGGTGGGCGACGAGGTCGCGCACGTGGGCCTGCTCGAAAAATTTCACGCCGCTGGTAATGGTGAACGGCACACCCTGGCGCGAGAGCTCGATTTGCAAATCCATCGCCTGGTAGTGGGCGCGGTAGAGCACGGCGATGTCGCGCAGGGCGAGGTCGTCGTTTGCGCGGATTTCGTGGATGCGGCGGATGACGAAAGCGGCCTGTTCGCGGGTATCGAGCGCGGCGATGACGACGGGCTTGGGGCCGGGCTTGCGGACCGGCTCGAGGTGCTTGTGAAATTCGGAGGCGATTTGCTGGTGGTCGAGGATGCCGTTGGCGAAGCGGAGGATTTCGGGGGTGCTGCGGTAGTTGATTTCGATTTTGTAGATTTTCGCGCCAGGATGGCGGACGGGAAAGGCGCGGATGTTTTCGAAGTTCGCGCCGCGCCAAGTGTAGATGCATTGGGCGTCGTCGCCCACGGCCATGATTTGATGGTCGGCGGCGAGCAGGTCCACAATGTCGGACTGGAGGCGGTTGGTGTCCTGAAATTCGTCGACGAGAATGTGGCGGAACTGGCGCTGGTAATACTGGCGCGCCGGTTCGTCGCGCTCGAGGGCATGGAGCCAGTATTCGAGCAGGTCGTCGTAGTCGGCGACTTGTTTTTCGAGTTTGGCCTGCTGAAAGGCGGTGTAAAACCTTTGAAGCGGCTCGAGAATTTCCTCGAGCCAGGGATATTTTTGCGCGATGGCCTCGGCGAGCGGCTGGCGGGTGTTGCGGGCGTAGCTGAAAACGTCGTGCATGACGCCGGGCTTGGGATGTTCCTTGTGTTTCGTAAAAGCAGGGTCGATGGCGCGCACGACGTCGCCGAGCAAGGCCTCGGCATCGCCTTCGTCGAGGATGGTGAAATTACGCGCGAGGCCGATGGCTTCGCCGTGGCGGCGCAAAATGCGCTGGCCGACGCTGTGAAACGTGCCGCCCCAGAAGTGCGCGCGGGGCACGCCGGTGAGGTCTTCGACGCGGCCGAGCATCTCGCGCGCGGCTTTGTTGGTGAAAGTGAGCAGCAGAATCTGCCACGGGTGGACGCCCTGATGCAGGAGCCAGGCGACGCGGTAGGTGAGGGTGCGCGTCTTGCCGGAACCGGCGCCGGCGAGCACGAGCGCGGGCCCGGGCGGGGCGGTCACCGCGGCGTGCTGGTC
>DASZWY010000147.1:0-11848 GCA_035546135.1 Opitutales bacterium | reverse complement strand
AGGCCTTCGATTTCGGCGTTGGTCATCTTGCCGAGGGAGGGGCCGCCCAGCGGCGTGGCCGAGGCCATCGGGCGGTCCGTGATGCTTTCCCACGGGTCGCAGTCGCACAGTTCGGCGGACTTCAAGTTCAGGCGTTCGTCGGGCAGGCCGAGTTTCTTTTTGAGGTCGAGGAGGATCTTGACCTCGTTCGGCGGGATGACGGTGCGCTTCGTGGGCAATTGCGCGGCCACCCACAGCGTGCGGCAGTAGGAGTCCGTGATCTCCATCTTGAAATACGCGTCCTCGACGCTCGTGCCCCAGCAGATGACGCCGTGGTTGCCCATGAGGATGGACTGGTGCTGCGGCGCAAGCCGGCCCAGGATTTCGCTCATTTGCGGGCTGCCGGGCGTCTTGTATTCGGCGACCGGGATGGTGCCGACAAACACCTCGACCTCGGGGATGAGGCACTGCGGCGGCTCGAGGCCCGCCATGGCGAAGGCCGTCGCGTGAATCGGATGCGCGTGGACGACCGCGGCGGCGTTCGGCACGGTTTTATAGATGCCCAGGTGCGAGAGGATTTCGCTGGTGCGCTTCCACGGCGCGTTGCCGGCGAGCTGGTTGCCCTCGACGTCCACGAGGCAGATCATCTCGGGCTTCATAAAGCCCTTGCTGACGCCGGTGGGCGTGCAGAGGAAGTAATTGCCGAGGCGCGCGGAGATGTTGCCGCCGTTGCCGTCGTTGTAGTCGCGCTTCCAGCAGCGGCTGCCAATCTCGCACATTTCTTCCTTCAGCTTTTTCGCAAGCGGCGAATTGAAGAGCGCGAGGATGTCCGTCTTCGAGGCGGCAGGCCCAGCCTTGGCGGCTTCGGCCGGTTTGGCGGACCCCGGAGCAGCGGTGGTGTTCGGCGCGCCCGCGTTCGGGTCGTAGACGACCTTTACGCCGGCGGCGACGAGGATGTCGCGCGCGCCGGGCGTCAGCCGGACATTGTCGCGGCTGTAGCGAAATTCCTTGGCGCCGGTTTTGACGAAGGCGGTGGCTTCGGCTTGAGCGAAGAGATTCATGGTGATGAAGGCGGCGGCTTACGCGCCGCGCGGGTTTTCGGATTGGTGAAAAACGGTGTCGATGAGCGCCGCGCAGTAGGCGTCAATAGGCGTGGGCTGAGCAAAGGGCCGGGTGGCCTCGGCGCTTTCGCACACGCCGATGGTGTCGCCGGGCTGCGCGCCGAGCTGGTCGTACACGACGATGGAAAAATCGTGGTCCTTGCCGGTCTGCCCGGTCTTCGAACTCCAAGGCAGGGCAACCAATAACCGCTCGCCACTGAACGACGGATGGCGCTCGGAGAGGGTGACGCGGCCGATGACGGTGGCGATTCTCATGCCGCCCCCCTTTTCGGACCTTCGTCCACAATGCCCATGACCCACCAGCGGCACGGGCTGCGCGGGTCCTGCAAATATTCGCGCGCCCAGCCGCCATCAGCGCAGATGATGACTTGCTCGTGCAGGCCCGCGCCGATGGGGTCCAGCACGATTTGCGGCGGGCCGTCGGGCTGGTCGCTTTGGTCCACCGGTTGCGCAATCAGCAGCCGCGCCCCGTGGAAGCTCGGGTGTTTCACGGTGGCGGTGACGTAGCCGCGGATGTAGGCGAGGCGCATGAAGTAAATTAAGAAGGCGGAAGGAAGAATTAAAAAGTGGCGCGGATGAGATTAAAATTCACCGTGGTTTTTAATTTTTACTTTTTGATTTAGTAGAGATTCAAATTCTCGACCATCACGCAGCGGCGCGAGCGGGTGAAGGTCATCGGCGTGGTGACGCCTTCGCCGGTCGGCGTGGCGACGGAGAAGGACAGGAAGCCCTCGCCGCCAAGGCCCAGGCCGGTCATGCACGGGCCGTTCTTGATGAAAAGCGTGGTGTCGGCCAACTGCGCGAACTTGGTGAGGTTCGTGATGTTGCGGCTATGCATGATGGCGGTGTGCTTGTAATTGTGCTCGGTGCGGATGGCGGCGGCGATGGCCTCGTCCACGTTCTTCACGCGCACAATCGGAATGAAGGGCATCATCTGCTCCTCCTGCACGAAGAGATGGTCCTCTTTCGTTTCGCCAAAGAGCAGCATCGTCGCCGGCGGCACGTCGAGGCCGATGGCCTTGGCCAGCACGGCGGCATCGCGGCCGATGAAGGCCTTGTTGACGTGCGCGTGCGCGCAACCCCCGCCCTGCCCCGGCTCGATGACGAAAGCCTGCTTGGTCAGCGCCTCGATTTGCGGGGCGTTGAGCTGCACCGCCCCGGCGTTCTTGAGCGCGCTGATGAGGCCGTCCGCCACGGATTCGACGACGAACACTTGTTTCTCGCCGATGCAGAGCAAATTGTTGTCATAGGCCGCGCCCTGGATGATGGAGCGCGCCGCGCGGTCGAGGCAGGCGGTTTCGTCCACCACCACGGGCGGATTGCCCGGGCCGGCGCACACCGCGCGCTTGCCGGCTTTCATTGCCGCCGCGACGACCGCCGGGCCGCCGGTGACGCAGAGCAGCTTCACGTCCGGATGCTTGCACATCACGTCGAAGGACTGGAGCGTCGGCTTGACGACGGTGGCGAGCAGGTCGGCAATGCCGGTCTCGGCGAAAATGGCCTCGTTGTAGGCGCGAATGGCGAGCGCCGCGCAACCGCAGGCGGAAGGATGCGTGTTGAACACGACGGAGTTGCCCGCCGCGAGCATGTTGATCGCGTTGCCCGTGAGCGTCGGCACGCTGTGCGTGGCGGGCGTGACCGCGCCGATGACGCCCCACGGCGCGAAGTCGATGATGGTCAGGCCGAAGTCGCCGCTGAAGGCCATGCGCTCGAGCATCTCCGTGCCGGGAACCAGTTCGGAGCAAATTTTCAGCTTCTCGATTTTGTGTTCGAGGCGGCCGATTTTCGTCTCGGCAAACTCGATTTCGCCCCAGCTCTTGGCGTTTTGCGTGCAGGTGCGGCGGATGGCGGCGATGGCCTTCTTGCGCGCCGAAACGCCTTCCTCACGCAGCTTGAGGTATGATTTCTGCGCCGCGGCGATGGCGTCTTCCATCTTGTCGTAGACGCCAAAGCTCGACTGCCCGCTGCTCACGGCGGCGGTCTGCTGCTGGAGGCGCGTAAGCACCTCAGCCACGACGCGGGAGATGATTTGCTGCTGGTCCATGACGGAAAGTAAAAAGGCAAAAATAAAAATTAAAAAGTTTCAATCCGGGCTGGAGCCGAGTCTTGGTGGGGGGAAACTTCCTAATTTTTAATTCTTACTTCTTAATTTAAGGGTTTAGTTGCTGGACTTGTAGACGACCTGCTTCTGCACGTCCACGGTGTCGACGATGCCGACCACGATGGCGTCAATCGGCGTGTCCTTGTCCTTGGCGCCGAGGCGCGCGGAACTGCCCTGGGCGATGAGGACGACTTCGCCCTCACCGGCGCCGAGGTCGTCCACGGCGACGATGGTGTTGGTGCCGGGCTTGAAGCCTGCGAGGTTGGCCGGATCCACCAGGAGCGGCCGCACAAACAGAAACTTCGAGCCGGTCATCTTCGCGTTCTTTTTGGTGGCGACGATGGAGCCTTCGACACGGGCGAGAATCATGACACGGATGGGTTAAGGATGAGGAACTCCCGCCCTCGGGGTGGACGCCACCGAAGTGGCGTCCGAACCCCGCAGGCAGAGAAGCTTACTTCTTGGCGGACTTGGGGAGAACCGCGGCGAGGTCGCCGTGCGGGCGGGCGATGACGTTGACGGACACCACTTCGCCGAGCGATTGCGCGGCGGTGCGTCCGGCTTCGGTCGCGGCCTTGACGGCGGCGACGTCGCCTGTGACGACGGCGGTGACCATGGCGTTGCCCACCTGGGTCATGGGGCCGACCAACTCAACGTTGGCCGACTTGAGCATGGCATCCGTCGCCTCGACGAGCGCGACGAGACCGCGGGTTTCGATCATTCCGATAGCTTGCTGGGACATGGTAGTTTTTGAGTTAGGAGTTTCTAGTTTAGAGTTTTGGTTTCGTTGAAAATTTTAGTTGCGGCTGCTCAGTTTCGCCCAGGCATTGCGGGCGATGACAATTTCCTCGTTGGTCGGGATGACCCAGACTTCGACTTGGGAATCCGGCGCGGAGATTTTCGCCTCGGTGGCGCGCGTCGCGGCATTGGCCTTGGCGTCGAGCTTCAGCCCGCAGAAGCCGAGGTTCGCGCAAACGGATTCGCGCAGTTCGACGCGGTTTTCGCCAATGCCGGCGGTAAAGACCAGGGCGTCCGCGCCATTGAGCGCGACGAGGAATTTCCCCAAGTAGCCGCGGATGGCGTTGACGAAAACGCCGATGGCGGTGCGGGCGTGTTCGTTGCCCTGGGCGGCGGCATCCACCACGTCGCGCAAGTCGCCGCTGGCGAGGCCCGACATGCCCTTGAGGCCGGCGTTGGTCGAGAGCTGCTTCTCCACTTCATCAATTCCGAGGCCGAGGTCCTTCGCGAGGTAGAAGGCCGCAAACACGTCGAAATCGCCAACCCGGTTGCTCTGCGGCAAGCCGCTTTGCGGCGTCATGCCCCAGCTCGAATCAATCGCCTTGCCGTTTTGCACCGCGCACATCGAGGAGCTGCCGCCGAGGTGGCAGGAGATGATGCGCAGGTCGCTGCGGCCCTTGATTTGCGCCAGGCGCTCGGTCACGAACCGGTGACTCGCGCCGTGGAAGCCCGTGCGGCGAATGCCAAGCTTTTGCTCCCATTCGAGCGGCACCGGGAAGCGCGTGTTCTCGACCGGCAGGTAGTCGTAGAACGCCGTCTCGAACGTGCCGATGCACGGCAGCTTCGGGTAGAGCCGGTTGAACGTGCGCACGGCGTTGACATAGGCCGGGTTGTGCGCGGGCAGCAGCGTGTAGAGCGCCTCCATCGCCCCGAGCACTTTGTCGTCGAGCACCTGGGTGCCGCTGATGCCTTTGGCCATCACCGGCTTGAAGCCGACTGCCGCGAGTTCGTGGAAGCCGTCCAGCACGGTGCCGCGCAAGGCGCTCTCGACCTGCGCCACCGCGGCGTCGCAATTGGCAAACTTCCCCGTGCCCGACTGCGGCGCGCGGCCGGTGATTTCGATCCGCCACGGGCTCTCCGCGGCGCCGATGCGTTCGACGCCGCCTTTGGCCAGCAACTGCTCGGTCGGCATGTCGAACAAGCGGAACTTGAACGACGTGCTGCCAATGTTGGCGACGAGGACCTTGCCCATGGCGGGAATTGGTTGGGTGATTTGAAAAATGTTTATAAATAACAGGGACGGCTCCGCGCCCTCCCGAACCGCGGGCGCGGGTTAGCGCGCGGGCGGGGTCGCAGCCTTGGCGAGGAACTTGCCGAGAATCGGCAGGTCTTCGTGCGGGCGCGGGATGACGTTGACGGCCACCACTTCGCCGATGGCGGCGGCGGCGGTCGAGCCGGCTTCGACGGCGGCTTTCACCGCGGCGACGTCGCCGCGAATGAACACGGCCACATTGCCCGAGCCGACTTTCTCCCAGCCGAGCAATTCGACCGTCGCGGCCTTGAGCATCGCGTCGGTCGCCTCGAATTGGGCGACGAGTCCCTTGGTTTCCAGCATTCCGATGGCTTGTCCTGACATGGTAGTAATGGGTTGGATTTGGATGAGAATAAGATTTCGCGGGCGTTTAGGAGCCGGCGAAAAAGTCGAGCAGGCCGGCCGCGGGGCGGGCGATGGTGTGCGCGGCAACGAGATTGCCGACGCGTTGCGCGGCCTCTTTGCCGGCGCTTACCGCCGCGTTCACGCTGCCGACGTCGCCCTTGACGATGGTGGTGACAAAGGCCCCGCCAATCTGGATGTGCTTCACCAGAGAGACATTGGCCGCCTTCACCATGGCGTCGCTGGCCTCGAGGAGGCCAACATAGCCGCGGGTTTCAATCAGTCCGATCGCGTCGTTCATGTGGTTGGTTATTTGGATTGTTTGCTTAATTGTGGTTGGTTCGGAAATTTTGCTCAGGACTTGCGGACCAGCTCGCAGCGCTTGGCGCGGGCGAGGTCGCAGCAGTTGGCCTCGTCGGTGTCGATGTGCACCTCAAGCTTGAAAGACGGGTCCACGCGCACCAGCAGGTCGTCCAGGCGCGTCGTGCATTTTTCGGATTCGACGACGAGCGTCATGTTCTCACCGGCCTTGACGCCGTAGAAGGCGGCGTCGCCCGGGCTCATGTGAACGTGGCGGGCGGCGCGGATGATGCCTTCCTTCATTTCCACGACTCCCTTCGGGCCAATGACGACCCCGCCGGTCGAGCCTTTGATGTCGCCGGACGCGCGCACCGGGATGTTAAGCCCCAGGTAAACTGCGTCAGTGTAGGACAACTCGATTTGCGTGAGATTGCGGCAGGGGCCAAGAATGCGCAGGTTCGGCAGAATGCGGTCGCGCGGGCCGACAAGCGTCACCGTCTGCCCCGAGGCAAACTGCCCCTCCTGATAGAGCCACTTATGAACGGTGAGCTTTGCGCCTTTGCCAAAGAGAATCTCCAAATTTTCCTGCGTCACGTGCATGTGCCGCGCGGAACTGTTCACAACGAGGGTGGGCGCATTCCCCGTCGCAGAGGCTTCCCGGCCAAGTTGCCCATAGAGGGACTGGCGGATAAGCGACTCGACGAGCGAGCGGTTGGGCAGGGGTATGGCCATGGATGGCGCGGATTACTCAGAAACCATTATATGACTGCCTACAGTCATAACAGTGCTGTGGGGAGAGTCAAGGCACTATTTTCGTATTTTTTTTCTTCCGACTTTGGCGAGGGTGTGGATAGCTGTTTAATTGACTCAGATGCGGTATATGAAGTTATATGCTCAAGTTTAGTCATATAAGTCGGTATCCCCTCCTCCTTCAGGGATGTCACCGACGCATCGGTCAATAGCGCAGTAAGAATATCCCAGCCGCCGAGAAAAGCCGGGGCCGTACGGCCTAGCTTGGACTGATCCAAAAGAATCGCCGAGGCCTTGGACTCGGCGAGCACGGCCTTTTGCAGAGCCACCACTGCTGGTGAAGAGTTCCAGACGCCTTCGCGGGTCATGCCTTCTGCGCCAAGAAAAGCCAGGTCAAACTTCCAAAATGAGGCGCTGCGGCAGGCATCATCGCCGAGCAGCACCGACTGGCGGCGCAGCACCTGCCCTCCGAGAAGATGCACGTCGACGCCGTCGACCTCGGCCAGCAGGTCGGCCGCCGGCAGGTTGCTTGTCACACAGGTCAAAGGCCGTACGGGTGTCATGCGCAATGCCTCTGCCAGGGCAAAAATCGTCGTGCCGCCGTCGAGGAAAATCGTCAGTTCCGGACGCAGCAACCCGATGGCCATTTGGGCGATAGCCTGCTTGCCATCCGAGCCAGAGGTGCGCCGACTGCGGAAAGAAGGGAAGCGCAGGTTATAATCGGCGAGGGCACCGCCGTAGGTGCGGGTGATGAGTTTGCTTTTCTCGAGGAAAACCAAATCCCGGCGCACCGTGGCCTCGGATATGCCAAATTCCTTGCATAAATCCGCAATTCCAAGATACCGATGCCTTTGCAGCATTTCGGCCAAACGGCGTCGGCGGGCTTCCACGACATGCTTGGCGACCTTCATATGGGCAATATATGCATTTAATGAGCGGTTTCAATCAAATAATTTCTTTTCGTGAATAACTTTTTTGCCTTCAATGGGTTTTAAAGGTCTGGACTCGCCTGCCCTACCCTGTTTTTTTAGCCCACCAACCCCTCCCACCCCTTGAAAACGACTGCGTTCGTCCTTCCTGCCTTCCTCCTGAGCATTGTTCTCGCCATGCCTGCGACGGGCTTTGCCGCCGCCGATGCGCCCACCGCCAAACCTCCAGCTTTGTTAAACGTGAAGGATTTTGGCGCGGTGGGTGACAATAAAACCATGAACACCGCGGCCTTTCAGAAGGCGCTCGACGCCTGCAACACGGCGGGCGGCGGCGAAGTGATCGTTCCGGAGGGCAATTACCTCCTCGGCAGCGTCGAACTGCATTCCAATACGACCCTGCGCCTCGAAAAGGGCGTCTTTCTCGTCGAATCGCCCAATCTGGACGACTACCCGCTCATCGATGGCAAATTCGAGGGCGAGCGCACCAAAGTCCACCGCGGGTTGCTTTACGCTGAGAATGCCAAGAACGTGACCATCGCCGGGCCGGGCGGCATCTCGGCGAATTCGGTCATTGCCCAGGCACGCAATCCCCGCGCGCCGGTATGCGTCGAACTTATCTCGTGCGACCACGCCACGCTCGACGGCTTCAACATCCAGTATGACCGCAGCGTCTCGCGCGACATCTGGTGCATCCACCCGATGTATTGCACGGACCTGACCGCGAAAAACCTCTACATTCGCAGCCAGGGCGCCAACGGCGACGGCATTGACGTGGACTCCTGCTCGGGCGTCACCATTGGGAATTGCGACATCAGCGCGGGCGACGACGCCATCTCCCTCAAGTCCGGGCGCGGGATGGACGCCGTGCGCACGGCCAAGCCCACGGAGAAAGTCGTCATCAAGGACAGCAAGCTGATGAGCGTGAATTTCGCCGCCATCGGCATCGGCACGGAAATCTCCGGCGGCGTGCGCAACGTGCGCATCGAAAACTGCACGCTCGGGGGCAAACAGAACACCATCTTCATCAAGAGCCGCGATGGCCGCGGCGGCTTCATCGAGGACATCCACGGCGATAACCTCACCGTCACCGGCTGGCCCACGCCGTTTATCGGCATCGACCTCATGACCAAGGGCATCGCGGGCCTCGAGCCGGTCACCGGCGAAGTCGAGATGTGGACGCGCGTGAGCAACCTCAGTTTCTCCAACGTGAAGCTCAACGACGCCGGCTACGTTGTCCAGGTGCAGGCCGGCACCGGGCGCAATGCAACCAACACCGCAACGAATGAACCAAACGTCGGTGTGCCGCCCAAACAACCCATCGACGGTTTCAAGCTCGAAAACATTTCCGGCACCGCGCGCCACGGCTTGGACCTGGTGAATATGAAGAACGTGGAAATCACCGGCCTGACCGTCACCGGCTACGACGGAAAACTCTTCACGCTCAGCAACGTCACCGGCAAGGGTCTCGACGAACCGGCGGCGAAGTAGAATGGCGTTGCCTCGGTGCGCGCAAAAACCATCTTAGACGGCATGGCCGCGCTGGTTGAAGAATTATCCAAGCACCAGCGCGAGCTTTTGCCCCACACGGGCCCGTATATCGGCCCGACGAATCTGGATATCGGCTGCGGCACCGGCCTGACGAGCGTCATTCACCAGCGCGAGCTGGGCGTGGCGCCAACCTTATGCGATGTGGCGGACATCCGTGATCCCCTCGCCCGCTCGCTGCCCTTCGCCCTCATTATCGGCGGCAAACTTCCCTTTCCCGGCCAGGCATTCGCCTCTGCCTATTTGCAATACGTCCTGCACCATCTGCCCCCGGCGCAACCGGTCGAAGAACTTTTGCGCGAGTCCCGGCGCGTGGCCCGGCGCGTAATTATTGTGGAGGAAATAATCAGCGAACGCACTCATCTCGCCCGCGCCAAGGAATTTGACCGGGAGATGAACGAGCACATCCACCCGGGCACGGCCATGCCGGTGTACCGGTATTATTCGGCAGCGGAAATCGGGCAATTTCTCGAACAGCTGAATTGCGAACTGCGCCTTCACGCCCTTGTTGCCACCGGCTCCGCCGAGAACGGTTTTTTGGAAACCCACGTTTTCGTTGCGGAGTAAAATTTACGGCGAAAAACTTACCCCTCACCCCCAAATACCCCCATGAAAAAACCCCTGCTCAGGCTGGCGGCGCTGGCCGGCACGGTTGCGCTTTCCCTGTCTGGCTGCGCCGCTGTGCCCGCGGGAAAGCCGGCCCCGGTCATTTCCATCACCACGCCCATGGCCGCGCCGGAATGGGCCGCGCTCGAACGGCAATTGCTCGCCGAGGGCGGTCCGGCCTGTGCCGAATTTTACCAGAAATATTTCGACGACCGCGGCTACCTGCAGTGCGTCATCCGCTGGGGCGCCGATGACGGCGCGGACGACGCCTTCGAGAACTTCAACCACTGGCCGGAGCTTTACGCGCTCGGCGGCGGCGAGGAAATCAAGACGCTGTTCCTCAAGGGCCACGAGGGCCTGCTCAAGCAATACACCGAGGCGAAAACCACCGACGTGCCCGCGGGCCGCAACGGCATGTATGTGCGCGAATACAACGCGCAGTCGGACTGGATGCACCTCGGCGAGGGCCTGCAGCTTTTCAACCGCGAGGCCCTGGCCGCGCCGGACGACCCGAAGTTTCCCGAGCGTGCGCGGCGCTTCGCGGCGATGTACATGGGCGAGGATCCGCTGGCGCAAAATTACGACCCGCAGCACAAAATCATCCGCAGCCTGCTCAACGGCAGCATCGGCCCGATGCTCCGCCCGGCCACGCCGCTCGACTGGGTCGGCGACCCGATTGACATCACCGGCTTCGTCACCGTCCACCGCGAGCGCACCTTCGACGAGATGCTCGCGCACTACAAGGAATACGATCACGTCGTCGGCGATTCCTTCCTCAACGTCGTCGCCACCACGCTGCCGACCGACGCGTATTTGCTCAACAACGACGAGAAATACCGGCGCTGGATTGTGGACTACATGGACGCGTGGCTCGACCGCATGCGGCAGAATCACGGCATCATCCCGAGCTTTGTGGATCTCGACGGCAAAATCGGCGGGCCGAACGGCGAGTGGTGGCAGAACGCGTACGGCTGGGGCTTCAGCCCGGTCAACCCCGTGACCGGCCGCCGCGAAAACCGCAACCGCATCCCGCGCGCGCTCATCGGCTTCAGCAACGCGCTGCTCGTCACCGGCGACCAGAAATACGTGGACGCCTGGCGCGCGATGATCGAGTCCGTCAACGCCAACGCGCAGGAAATCAACGGCCGCAAGCAATACCCGACGATGTATGGCGCAGACGGCTGGTATGGCTGGCAGAACGCACCGTGGAGCGTCGGCGCGCTCGAGGTCTGGTATTGGTCGATGCAGGATGCCGACCTCCCACGTATCCCGCGCAACCCGTGGGTGGAATATTTGCAGGGCCGCAATCCGGGCTATCCCGCAACCGCCCTCCAGCGCGACCTCGCCGCGCTGCACAACAACCTCGCCGCCATCCGCCGCGACACCACGACGCCCAACCAGCGCCTCTCGGACAACATGCTCGACATCAACCCCGCCGCGCGCGCCACCGGTGCGCTCGTGCAGCTCATGCTCGGCGGCATTCCGCCCGGCGAGGACGGCAGCCTGCTCAATGCTCGCCTGCGCTATTTCGACCCGGTGGCGAAGCGCCCCGGCGTGCCCCCCGACGTCGCCGCACTCGTGTCCGAACTCACCAGCACGCAAACCGTCGTGACGCTGGTGAACCTCAGCACCACCGAACCGCGCACCGTCATCGTGCAAGGCGGCGCGTATGGCGAACACCGCATCGAAACTGTCGCCGCCAACGGCCAGACCACACCGGTGCATGGCACCGATTTCACCGTCAACCTCGCCCCCGGCGCCGGCGCGCAACTGACGCTCACGATGTCCCGCTATGCCGAAAAACCCCGCTGGGCTTTGCCGTGGGAGCGGTAGTTTTCCTCTACCCCGCCCCCGCCGCTTTTTGCGCGATGGCCTGAAGCCCCTTCGCCATCATTTCCGTCGAAACCATGACGCCATGCCGCTGGGCGAGCCACGCGGGGTCGTTATAGGAAAGCCACGTTTTGCCGGCGACATCCTGCCAGACGAGCGCTTTCAGGGGCAAATCAATGCCCAGTGTTTGATTGGCCTGCATGAGCGGCGTGCCGGACTTGGCGTTGCCGAAAATCACCACCACCGTCGGCGCGAGCGCCAACCCCGCTTCCGCCGCGCCCGCGGCATGGTCGAT
>DASZWY010000146.1:0-3430 GCA_035546135.1 Opitutales bacterium | reverse complement strand
GCGACACCGCCGATTTGTTCACCGCCGTCTCGCGCACGCTCGACCAGGCGCTGTGGTTCCTCGAAGCCCACGACGTGTAATCATGGGCCAGGACCCCACGCCGCCGTTGCCGCCCGACCGCCTGCGCCAGCTCGCGCAGCTTGATTACACGCGCCTGCCTTCGCCGTGCTACGTCGTCCACCTCGGCCGCCTCGAGGAAAATTGCCGCCTCCTCGCCGACGTGGCGAAGCGCGCGGGCTGTAAAATCCTCCTCGCGCAAAAAGGCTTTGCGATGCCCGCGGCCTACCCGCTCATCGCCAAATACCTGCCGGGGACGACTTCCAGCGGCCTGCACGAGGCGCTGCTCGCGCACGAGTTTTTCCACGGCGAAGTCCACGTCTACAGCGTCGCCTACAAGGACGCCGAACTCGACCACCTCCTCGGCTTCGCGCATACGCTCATTTTCAATTCGCCCGCGCAATGGCGGCATTTCCGCGCGCCAGTGCGCGCCGCGTCCCGCCCCATTGAGGCCGGCCTGCGCGTCAACCCGGAATATTCCGAGGTCGAGACCGACTTGTACAACCCCTGCGCTCCGTGCTCGCGCCTCGGTACGCTGCGCTCGGAATTGTCGCCGGGCGATCTCGATGGTCTTGACGGCCTGCATTTCCACACCCTCTGCGAGCAGGACAGCGATGCGCTGGAGCACACCATCACGGCCTTCGAGCAAAAATTCGGCGAGTTCCTGCCGAAATTGAAATGGGTGAACTTCGGCGGCGGCCACCACATCACCCGCCCGGGCTACGATCTTGAGCGCCTCGTGCGCATCGTGAAAAATTTCCGCGAGAAATACCGGCTCGACGTTTACCTCGAGCCCGGCGAGGCCGTCGCGCTCCACACTGGCGTGCTCACCGGCACCGTGCTCGACCTCTCGCGCAACCAAATGCCGCTCGCCATTCTGGACATCTCCGCCACCGCGCACATGCCCGACGTTCTGGAAATGCCCTATCGTCCGGCCGTCCTCGGCGCTGGAATGCCCGGCGAGCACGCGCACACCTACCGCCTCGGCGGGCCCACCTGCCTGGCCGGTGACGTCATCGGCGATTATTCTTTTCCGCGGCCTTTGCAAATTGGCGACCGGGTCACCTTTCTCGACATGGCGCACTACACCATGGTCAAGACCACGACCTTCAACGGCGTGCCGCTGCCCGGCATTGCGGTGTTCGATCCGGCGGCGGGCGATTTCCGGGTTGTGCGACAATTTGGTTACGAAGATTACCGGATGCGCTTAGGTTAAGCTTCAGGGCGGGGAGCAAATAATGCTTGTCTGGCGGTAGTTAGGAATTATCATTCAAGCTGTGCCGGGCCAAATTCCAATCTTGTCCCATGAAAACTAAAAAACATTTGCTTCGCCGCCTTCCCCATTACAGCGCCGCGGCGGCGGCCGCCGCCGCTTCCGCTGCTCACGGATCAGTCATCTTTTTCGACAGCACCCACACCTTCACCGTCAACCTGCCCGCGCCCGTCCCAGGGCATCAGTCATTCTCGACGCACAATTGGGACATTGATGGCAACAGCGTCAATGATTTCAAAATTTACGCCCAGCGTACCGCCGGGTCTTTCGGCTCTTTTGACTATAACCGCATTAACGGCCAGCCGTTGGTGGCGGGCAACAAGTGGCTGGCGCAGCAAACGTTTACCGACCATTACAATACCTTTGCCATTAAGCCATTGGCGCGCGGTTTTGTTATTGGCAGCCATCCGGCCAGTGGTGGATTTCAAAATAATCAAAACCCGCTTTTTTTGACGAATTCAGGTCACCCAGTGGGCAATTTGCATACGGGTAACCAGTATGTTGGCTTTGAGTTTCTTATCAACGGTTTCACCCACTATGGCTGGGCGGAAATCTCGATCAGCGCCGATTCTGTAACCGTCAAAAACTGGGCCTACGAGTCCACTGCCGGCATGTCCATCATGGTTCCTGTGCCCGAACCGGCGGGAGCCCCGGTCGGCCTCGGCCTGCTGGCGCTCGGCGCCGCCGGGGTCTCGGCCTACCGCAAGCGCAAACTGGCGAAATAGCCGTTGCGGGGGCTTGCCAACCGCACGCGAGTTGCTTACTTTGGGCCTCAGGATTTGCCTTCAGGTGAATTGCCCATGAAGCCCAACCGCGCTCTTTTTAGCCGGCTTTCGCATTATGGCGCCACCGCCGCGCTCGCCGCCACGGCCTCCACCGCCCGCGGTTCGGTTGTTTTTTTTGACAATACGCACGCCTTCACGGTCACCCCGCCGGTCACCACCGGGTTAAACACGCACGTCTGGGACATTGACGGCAACAGCGTGAACGACTTTCAGTTCCTCGGCCAAAAAACCAGTTATGGGGGGCTCAATGTGCACGTGGCCCGGATTCTCAGCCATGGCGGCGACCATTTTGTTGTCGCCAACACTACGGTCAATCACGGCTACACCAACACAATGAAGCCGCTGCCGCTGGGTTTCACCATCAAGGCCGCCGGCATGGCCAGCGGGGCCAAGTTCCAGGCGGGTTCGTCGCTGATTAATATGACGTTATCCGGCATTCCCGCCGCTCCGCTGCACACCGGGCGCCAATATGTCGGCTTCGAATTTTTAATCAGCGGCTTCACCCACTACGGCTGGGCGGATATCGACGTCGGCCTCCATTTCGTTACCATCCGCGACTGGGCCTACGAATCCGTCGCCGGCGCTTCCATCATGGTCCCCGTGCCCGAACCGGCGAACGCCCCGGTCGGCCTCGGCCTGCTGGCGCTCGGCGCCGCCGGCATCAGCGCGTATAAGCGCCGCCGGAAATTGGCGGCTTAAGTACCTAAGTTCTTGGGCGGTGGCCAGTTCCCTGGGGTTTCATCGGAAACCGCGTGATTTCCACGCTTGCAGCCGCTTGCCACGCCCATTATCTTCACAGACACTGTGTCGTCGTCTTCGCCTGGCCTGACGGTTGCGCCAGCGGGGCCCCGTGCCCTGCGGTTGGAGGAGCATCCTTTTTTCCGTGGCCTCAGCCGCGAGGATGTCCAGGCCCTCGCCAAGACCGCCGACGTCCGCCCTTTCGAGTCCAGCGCGGTCATTTTCAACGAAGGCGACGAGTCCGACGCTCTTTTTCTCGTCCTCGAAGGCCGCGTCACCTTTGAGAAGTCCATCCCCGGCAACAACTGGCGCGTCATCAGCTACGCCGTCGCGGGCGACTTTTTTGGCGAGATCGGCGTGCTCAGCGGCGCGCCCCGCGCCCTCCGCGCCTCGGCCAGCGGCCCCGCCGTCGTCGCCCGCCTGCCCCGCGGCGAGTTGCGCGAGTTCATCCGCCGCACGCCCGGCCCGGTGGACCACCTGCTCCAGTCCATCATCAGCCACCTGCACCACACCACGCGCCACTACGTGGACGACATGCTCCAGCAGGAAAAAATGGCCCTCGTCGGCAACATGGTCA
>DASZWY010000145.1:0-6631 GCA_035546135.1 Opitutales bacterium | reverse complement strand
TGAGTGACCCTGTCGAAACTCCCGCGAAGTTCTCGCTCCCCTCCTGGTTCCTTTCCGTGCTGGGCGTGGTGGGCAGCATCGTCATCATGGCGGGCGTCCTCGCCATCGCCTATTATGCCTCGCGTCCCTCGCAGGAGGTGGATGCCAACGTTGTCGCCAAGCGCAAGAAGGCCCTCGCCGACTTGCAGGCCCAGCAGGCCGATCTTTACTACGGTTATTCCTGGGCCGACCAAAAGAACAAGGTCGTCCGCATTCCGGTGCCGCAGGCCGTGGAAATCGAAGCCGCCAAGCTCGGCGCCGCGACCAAGGACCAGCCGGCCCCGCCCGCCCGTCTTTCCCTCGCCGCGTCGCCCGCCGGCTTTGTCCCGCCGCCGCCGCCTGTCGCCACCGCTCCTGCCGCCGCGTCGCCCGCCGGCTCCTCGGCTGCGGCGGCTTCAGCTCCGGCCCCGACCGCCCCGGCTTCGGCCCGCTAAATTTTGCTAAATGTGCCCTTGCGAATCACTGATTCCGCTGGTTGACCCGCGCACCGATTCCACCCAATCGGAGGAGGCGCAGCTTGGCCAGGTGGATGCATCCTTGCGTGGGCCGGTGTTGTTTTTCGTCGCCAAGGCGCTCGGCTGGCTCGTGCTCGGGTCGCTTTTTGCGCTGGTGGCCGCCATCAAGCTGGTGAACCGCGAGTTCCTCGCCGGCCACGAATTTCTGACCTATGGCCGCGTGTTTGCCGCGGCGGTGGATGCCCTGATTTACGGCTGGGGTTGCCAGGCGGCCTTTGCGGTGGCGCTGTGGCTGATGGCGCGCCTGTGCCGCGTGCAGGTCAAGCACCTCGGCCTGCTCTACGTCGCCGGCGTGTTCTGGAATGTCGGCCTGCTCTGGGGCGTCGCCGCCATTTTTCTCGGTGATTTGACTTCGGTGCCGCTGCTCGAGCTGCCCGGCCACGTGCTGCCGGTCCTGTTGGCGAGTTACGTGTTGATCGCCACCTGGGGCGTCCTCTGCTTCCGCTACCGCCAGACCACCCCGGTCTACGTCTCGCAATGGTATTTGCTCGCGGCGTTGTTCATGTTTCCGTGGATGCTCTTCACCGCGATGATGGGCGTCTTCTATGCGCCCGGCCGCGGCGTTGTGCAGTCGATTGTGGACGCCTGGTATGTCGGCGGGATGCTGTGGCTCTTTTTCGTGCCGGTGGCGCTGGCGGTGATTTACTACTTGCTGCCCAAAATTCTCGGCCGCCCGCTGTTCGTTTATTACCTCGCCACCGTCGGTTTTTGGACGCTGCTGGCGTTTGGCGGCTGGACGGGCACGCACTTTCTCGTCTACGGCCCCATTCCCGTATGGATGCAGGCGGTCGGCCTCGTCGGCAACACCGTGCTGATCGTCCCCATCATTGTCGCGGCCTTCAACCACCACGTCACCGCATTTGGCGCCGCCGCCACCGTCTGGCAAAGCCCCGTGCTGCGGTTCACGATGTATTCCGCGCTCGCGCTGACCTTCGCCGGGTTCATGAACCTGCTCACCTCGACGCACGCCGCCGCGCTCACCATCAGCATGACGGCGTTCAACGTCGGCACGGTGCTCCACCTTTTCTACGCCGTGTTTTCCATGGCGGTGTTCGCCGCGCTGTATTATTTGCTCCCGCGCATTTGCGGGCGCGAGTGGCCCTCGGCCATTCTCATCAAGGCGCACTTCTGGGCGGCGGCGCTCGGCGGCGGCATCCTCGTGCTCGCGCTGTATTATTTCGGCTGGCGCCAGGGTGAGCAAATCAACAACCCCGAGGTGGACTTCCTCGGCATCGTCAAGGAAGGCGCGCTCAACCAGACCAGCGTCGCCGCCCTCGCCTTGCTGGCCATCGGGCATCTGGTCTTTCTCGTCAACTTTTTCTGGCTGGTGGCGTCGGCGGCTTGGGACTGCGCCAAAAGCTGCCTGATGTCCGGCCTGGCGATGGTGAAAGGAGGCGGCCGGTGAAAAATCTCCCCCTCCTTTATTGCGGCATCATCTTCATGCTGGTGGCGCCCTGGTGCGGGCTCATCCTCGCCTCCAACGTCCAATTGGGCGGCCTCGAACCGGGGCTCTCCTCTGCGGACGACACCGGCGGTCCCCTCTACCCGAAGCCCGATGGCGGTCTCGCCGGCCAGGGCCGCGAAGTTTACACCACCTTGGGCTGCGCCGAGTGCCACACCCAGCAAGTCCGCCCGGCCAGCGCCACCCTGATGCTCTCGCAGAAGGTCAAGCTCAAGGACGGCGAGGAAATGCGCGACGTTATCCTCAGCCCCGACATCGCCCGGCTGTGGGGCAAGCGCGGCACCGTGCCCCGCGATTATATTTTCCAGGACCGCCCCCTGCTCGGCTTTGTGCGCAACGGGCCCGACCTCGCCGACGTCGGCTCGCGCCCCATCAGCGCCGCGGACTCGGACTGGCTTTACGTCCACCTCTATGACGCCCAGGCCGTCCGCCCCGGCACCGTCATGCCGCCGTTCCGTTACCTCTTTACCGTGCAGAAAATCAACGGCCAGCCTGCGCGCGACGCCCTCAAGCTCCCTGATTCGGAACCCATCCGCCCGCCCGCGGGCTACGAGGTCGTGCCCACCGCCCGCGCCAAGGCCCTGGTCGCTTACCTGCGCAGCCTCAAGCTCGACTACGAGCTCCAGGAAGCCAAATTCGCCCAATAATTGCCTTTCCCGATGAGTGACGCATCTGCCAACGCTGGCAATCCTGCCACCCCGCCCCATGCGCCGGGCGGACTGGCCGGCGGCGTGGACGCCATGGGCGACAACGCCCTGCTCGCGCTGCACGAGCGCCTCGCCCGCGAAAAGGAGGAGCCCTCCGAAGGCTTTTCCCTCATCCCCATCATCCTGATTTTTGTCGGTTGCATCCTTACCTATCTCGGGGGCATTGACCTCGCCCAGCACTCCGGCGCCTTCCGCGGCGACGTGTTCGATTTCGAATGGACGCCCCATGCCGAGACTTCCGGGCCGGTGGACATGAACAAGCTCGGCGCCCGCGTGTTTGCCGACGCCAATTGCAAGAACTGCCACGGCCCCGAAGGCGCGGGCCAGAACGGCGCGTATCCGCCGCTCGCCGGTTCGCCGTGGGTGCGGGGTGATGCCCGCCGCGCCATCTCGGTCGTCCTCGTCGGCATGAACGGCAGCATCACCGTCAACGGCAATACCGTCAGCGGCGGCTCGATGCCCAACGTCGGCAAGGGTTTGAGCGACACCCAAGTCGCCGCCGTGCTCACCTACGTGCGCTCCAATTTCGGCAATCAGGAATCTCCCGTGGACCCCGCCCTCGTCGGCGAAGTCCGCGCCCAGTTGGGCGGTCGCTCCCAGCCGTGGTCGCCGGATGAATTGCTCGGCCATTATCCGCTCGGCCTGCCTGATCCCACGGCCGCTGCGGCGCCCGCTGCGGGCACCGCTCCAGCGGCGGCTTCCGGCACCGCGCCCGCACCCGCCGCCGCCAGCGGCTCGGGCAAGTAATCGACCAGCGGGCCGGGCAGCGCAGAGGACGCATTCCGTGGCGCGGGCTGAAGCACCGCGTTACGAATTGAACGCCCCTTTCGATAAAGGGCTTCCGCCATTTCCGTATTCGGCTTCAATCAATCTTTTGCCGATAGAACGCCGCCACGCGACCCACGCCGCCCGCGCACTCCGCGCCCGTGGCCGCCGCCAGTTGCTCGCATTGCTGCCGCAGCACCGCGCGCCCCTCGGCAAAGCGCACCTTGACCAGCTCCGCCCGGCGCAGCGCCGTGTCCATTTCCTTGATGACCGCGGGCGTGACGCCTTCCTTGCCCACCTGCACCGCGGGCTTCAAGGTCTGCGCCTGGGCGCGTAACGCGGCTTTTTCAGCGGAAGTCATGATTTTTAGGTGGGGCGCGCTGCCCTTCGCGCGCCGGGTTTGGGGGTAGGGCACGACGTCCTTGGCGTGCCTAGCCTTGGATTTTCTCGAAATAGGATTTTAAAACCGCCGGCAATTGGGCTGCGTCCTTGCCGCCGCCCTGCGCAAAGTCCGGCTTGCTGCCGCCCTTGCCGCCGAGCTGGCCGCACAGTTCGCCGACAATCGCGCCCGCGGCGTAACCCGCCGCCACCGCCTCGGGCGAGCATACCGCCACCACGCCGGCCTTGCCCTCGGCCTTGCTGCCGAGCACCACGACACCGGGACCCATATTTTTGCCGACTTGCACCGCCAGGTCGCGCAACGCGCCCGCGGGCATCTCGACTTCGGCGACGACAAAATGCAACGGCCCTTTCGCAATGGCCGTGGCGGCGAGTTCTCCCGCCTTGGCCGCGGCGTCCTTTTGCTGCGCGGCGCGCTGCTGCTTGAGCACGGCGGCCTTCTGGTCGGCCAGCGCCTGTTTGAGCTCCTGCACGCGGCGTTCGAGCGCCTGCGCGCCCGCAATGCCCGGGGTGGGGGCCGGCGCGGACGTGACCTTGCCGTCTGCTTCCGCGAGCGCCTTTTCCAAATCGCGCGCTTCCTGCGCCAGCGCCCGCACCGCCGTCTCAGCCGCCTCGCCGGCGACCGCCTCGATGCGCCGCACGCCCGCCGCAATCGCGCTTTCCTTCAAAATCTTGAACAAACCGATGTCGCCCGTCTGCCGCACATGCGTGCCGCCGCACAGCTCCATCGAGTAGCCGTCGAGTTTTCCCGCGTGGCCGCCGATTTGCACCACGCGCACCCGGTCGCCGTATTTGTCGCCGAAGAACTGCATCACATCCTTGCGGCCCTTCACATCAGCGTAGGCAAATTCGCCCCAGGCCACCGCGGCGTTTTCGGCAATCTTTTGGTTCACCAGTATTTCAATCCGGGCAAGCTGTTCCGGCGTCAGCGCCGCGCTGTTGAAATCGAAGGTCAATTTTTCCGGCGCGACCGACGAGCCCTTTTGCGTCGCGTCATGGCTCACCACCTCGTGCAGCGCCCAATGCAGCAGGTGCGTCACCGTGTGGTGCCGCTCGATGGCCGCGCGGCGCGCCTTGTCCACCTTCACGGTCACGTGCGCGCCCGCCGCCGGGCCGTCCCCACCCTCGAGAAAATGCAGCCAGGTCGGGCCGGATTTCTGCGTGCTGGCGATGCGCCAGGTACGGCCCGCGCCCTCGAGCACGCCGGTGTCGCCCACCTGCCCGCCCATCTCGGCGTAGCACACGGAATTGTTCACCACGACGACCGTCTTCTCCTTCACCGCCACCACCTCCTGCACGTCCGCGCCAGTGTGGTCGTGTTCGTAGCCCAGAAAATGCGTCGGCGTCTTCGTCTCAATCTGCGACAGCTCAATCACCGTCTTCTTCTGCGCCGCCCGTGCCCGTGCGCGTTGCTCTTCCATGAGTTTTTCGAACTTCTCCGCTTCAACCGTCAGGCCGCGCTCCTTGGCAATGAGCTGGGTGAGATCGAAGGGAAACCCATAAGTGTCGTAAAGTTGAAAAACAATGTCGCCAGGAACAACTTGGCCTTTCCATGACACCGCCGATTGTTCGAGCAGGTCCATGCCCCGATCCAGCGTCTTATTAAACGCCTCTTCTTCCTGCTTCAGCACCTCCTTGACATTTTGTTTCTTTGCGCGGATTTCCGGGAAAACGTCGCCCATCGTGGTTGCGAGCACGTCCGTCAATTTATAAAAGAACGGCTCGTGGAAGCCCAAGGTGCGCCCGTAGCGCACCGCGCGGCGCAAAATGCGGCGCAGGACGTAATTGCGGTCGTTGTTGCCGGGGAGAATTCCGTCCGCGATGGCGAAGCTCAGGGTGCGGATGTGGTCGGCGATGACGCGGAAGGCGACGTCGATTTTCTCCTGCTCGGTGTCGCCGGTGCTGCCGGGCTTCGGCAGGGTGGAGGCGTATTTCTTGCCGCTGAGTTTCTCCAGCTCGTCGAAAATCGGACGGAAGATGTCGGTCTCGTAATTGGAGATTTTCGCGTGCAGGAAGTCCGAAAAATTCTTGGTGCCCTGGATGATGGAGGTCACGCGCTCAAAGCCCATGCCGGTGTCGACGTGCTTGGCGGGCAGGGGCGAGAAGGTGCCGTCCGGGTTCGCATTGAACTGGATGAACACGAGGTTCCAGATTTCGATGCAGCGCGCGTCGCCCTGGTTTACGAGCGCGCCTTTCGTGTCGCCCGCGGGCGTCAGGTCCACGTGCAGTTCGCTGCACGGGCCGCACGGGCCGGTGTCGCCCATCATCCAGAAATTGTCCTTCTTGTTGCCGTAAACAATGTGCGCCTTTGGATCGAGGCCCGCGGCGGTGAATTTCTCCGCCCAGAAATTCCAGGCCTCCTGGTCGAGTTCGCTCGGGTCGCCGGCGCCGGGCTTGTACACCGTCGCGTAGAGCCGGTTTTTCGGAAATTTCCACACGCCCGCCACCAGTTCCCACGCCCAGTCGATCGCCTCTTTTTTGAAATAGTCGCCAAAGCTCCAGTTCCCCAGCATCTCGAAAAACGTGTGATGGTAGGTGTCGAGGCCCACGTCCTCCAGGTCATTGTGCTTGCCGCCGGCGCGGATGCATTTCTGCGTGTCCGCCGCGCGCGTGTCCAGCGCCGGCGCCGCGCCCGCCCACTTCGACACGTCCGGCTTGCGCTCGCCGAGGAAAATCGGCACGAACTGGTTCATCCCCGCGTTGGTGAAGAGCAAATTCGGCGAGTCCGGCAGCAGCGACGACGA
>DASZWY010000144.1:0-7470 GCA_035546135.1 Opitutales bacterium | reverse complement strand
CGATGGCCCGGGTGTCGTGGAATTCAACGGCACCACCGGCGCAAGGGTTGGCGCGGGCGCATTTGTGCCTTACACGGGCAATGCCGACAGCGTCATCAACCCGCAGGGCATGCGGTTTGGCCCCAGTGGCAATCTTTACATTGCCGACGTCACCAACAGCGAGGTCCACATTTTTAGCAGCACCGGAACGTCCCTGGGCACGCTCACCGGCGACAATGTGGTGCAGCCCACCGATGTCGCATTCGATGCAAGCGGCAACCTCTACGTCGTCAGTGGCCAGGGCATCGGCGTTTCCGCGGGCGCCAGCGTGCCGTTTGTGGATTTTGTTTCCACCGGCACCGCCGCCACGATCGGCATGAACAATCCCAAGGGCCTGGCCTTCGCCTCCGACGGCAAGCTCTACGTCACGGATGTGCAAAGCGATAAAATTTTCCTGTTCGATGCCAACGGCACTTTTGACAGCGTCTTTGCGAACCTCGACACTGTCACCGGCGGCATCTTTACTCCGGCTTATCTCACGTTCGGCCCGAATGGCGATTTGTATGTCTCCGGCACAGGCGAACTCTCCGGTGAAATCATTGGCTTCCACAACGGCACCTACGACGGCGTGCTGGTCACCGGCCTGAACAATCCCGGTTCGCTGGCCTTTACGCCCGATGCTGTGCCCGAGCCGTCCACGTGGATTCTGCCCGCCATTCTCGCGGGGCTGATTGGGGTGGGCCGCCGGCGCAAACGGCAAAAAGCCTAGGCGCTATTTTTTCCGCTGCCGATATTCCAGGGCGGTTTCCAGTTGGCGGGCAAGTTTCGCGCCGGCAAAACGCGTGACCAGGTGCAGCGCCAAATCGAGGCCGCTCGTGACGCCGCCGGCGGTGACGATATCGCCATCGTCTACCACGCGCTGTTTCACCACTTTTGCGCCGCTGGCCCGCAAGTCGGCCATCGCGCCATGATGCGTGATGGCCCTGCGCCCCTTCAACAATCCGGCGGACGCCAGAATCATCCCGCCCGTGCAGACCGAACAGGTAATGGTTCCGGCTTCATGGAGCGCCACGAGCGCATCGGGCAGCAGGCCCTTTTCGACCTCTGCGCGTGCGCCCTGCGGGTTGCGGTCAATCCACCCGCCCCCGGGCACAATGACGACATCGGGGCGCTTCTTCCCGGTGAGCGGGCCAAGTTTCGTCTGCGCCCACAGCCGCAAGCCATGGTTCGCGCGGATTTCCCGCGGGCCTTCCCGTGCCGCCAATTCAACGACCCAACCCTTCCGCTGCGCCGCCGCGCTCCGCAGCACCTCATAAGGCGCGATGGCATCGAGCTCGTCAAAGCCGTCGAAGACCACGATTTGGAAACGCATCCGCCAAGTTTGCCGAACCCACGCCACGGAAGGCAAGCCCGGGCGGGAGCGAGGGCATGGACGCATTTCGGAATGCCGCTCAGTCCGTAGCGCGGGCTAAAGCACCGCGCTACGAAATTCTCTCCGAACCGACCGGGCGTTTTGCCGGGGGATGGCATACCTCAAACTTAGAGGCTTGACATACCTTAAAATGTGAGGTATGGTGGGCGCATGAATAAGACCGCCAAGACCAACCCGAGCTTTCTCAACGGCGTGCCGGAGCTCCTCGTGCTGCGCCTCCTTGCCCGCCGGGCGATGTACGGCTACGAAATCGTGAAGGAAATCCAGTTGCAGACCAAGGACGCCCTGGCCTTTGGCGAGGGCTGCATCTACCCCTACCTCCATTATCTGGAGGCCGAGAAATTCGTGAAGAGCGCGCGGCGCGAAGTCGAAGGCCGCAGCCGCAATTACTATGAGCTGACGCGCCGTGGCCACAAACGCCTCGCCGCGCTGGAAAACGAATGGAGCCGCGTCACCCTCGCGGTCGCCGCCGTGAAAGGAGCGCAATATGTCTGACCCCAATCCCATCACCGCCTTGCAGCGCGAGCTGCTCAAGCTTGGCTGTCCCGTCAAAATCACGCGCCGTATCGTCCGCGAAGCCGCCGAGCATTTGGAGGATTTGGAGCAGGCCGGTGTCGCATCAGGGCTAACGCCAGCGGATGCGACCACGAAGGCCCGCGGCCAATTTGGCCGTCCGGATGAATTGGCCCAAAGGCACATGGAGGCTTTGCGGAATTCCTCGTGGTGGGGCCGGTATCCTCTCTTGGGCTTTGGCTTGATGCCATTGGGTTCGGTCGTGGGGGTGGGATTTTTATGTTGGTTGTGGAACATGAGCGGCTTTCCGCTGGCGCCGAATTTCACGCGCTTCCCCATTCACTACCCCTGGCTTTGGACCTGGTCGTTCCCGCTGTTTTGCGGGTTCGTTATGGCGCTCATCGGATTGGTTACGGTATATTATTGCCGGCATTGCCTCCAAGCCGGCCTGGGCAAGCGCTGGATCTGGGCCATGGGCGGCTTGCTTGCGCTGCATGGCCTATGTTTGCACATCGACTCCCGGCAAGTGGTAAATCTGGAGTCGCCACCGGTGGTGTTGCGGGATGAAAAAACTGCGCTTCACGGAAAAATCTCGATAACCTTTTTGCCCCCCACCGATCTTGCCAGCGGGTCGCGACCCATGGACCTGTCGGGCGCATTATCCGTCTTTAAAGTCCGGCACCCCATCAAGGGAGCGCCGGATGAAATCCTCGTGCTAAAGCCCGGCGAAAATCCGGGCTATAATCCGGGCGATGAATGGGTGCCTGCGGACAATGTGATGTTGTCGGACCAAATTGCCGCTGGTTGGGCGGATATACAGCAACGGCAATTATTCGAGGCGGAAGATTTTTTGAGCGAACCCGGCTGGACGGCTTCCGTGCATCCGCTTTCCACGGAGAAGTACCCTAGAAGCTTTCAAAAATTCATTTCTTCCAATGTGGAATTCGGGCATTTTGTCTGGCTTGGCGAAGAGACGATTCAAGCGCCGTTGCCGACACTTGCTTATGGCTGGCCCCGGCTGGCGAGTAATGGCGGCTGGCCTTCCTGGATTAACGCCGCGCTGCCGCTGTTGATTGTCGCGGTGATGCTGGCTTGCCAGAAGCGGACGGGTCAGCGGCTGCAGGTGGACTTGGCTTGCGCCAATTTGACGGCGGTTTAGGCGGACAATTACTCGCGGTTCAACGTTTACGGCGGGCGGTATTCGTTTTACTGTAAATGGGTGTCTGCCAATTCCCCAGCGCCGCCTTCCGGCCAGCCGGTTGAATATTTCAACCGGCACACGGGCCGCGTGGAGACGGAGGAGATTTTCGGCGAGGCGGCGCTGCGCTGGGCCTATGAAAACCCGTTGGGGCGGCTGACCAACTGGGCGTTCGCGCGCCGGGCCTGGCTGGCGCGTTTATACGGCGCTTGGATGAGCACCGCCGCCACGCGCGACAAGATTCCGCTCTTCATCGAGAAATTCCGCGTCGATATTTCCGAATTTGCCCAGCCGCCGGAAAGTTTCGCCAGCTTCAACGACTTTTTCATCCGCAAGCTCAAGCCCGGCGCGCGCCCGCTCGAAGGCGGCGCGGACACCGCCGTCTTTGGCGCCGATGGCCGGCATCTCGGCTTTTCCGATGCCTCCCAAGCCGAGGGCGTATTTGTCAAAGGCCAGCAATGGGATCTCGCCGCGTTTTTGGGCGACGCCGGATTGGCGCGCGCCTACGCCCGCGGCACGCTCGTGCTCTCCCGGCTTTGCCCGGTGGATTATCACCGGTTCCATTTTTGCGCCGACGGCACAGCCTCCGCGCCGCGCTGGTTGCCGGGCACGCTTTGGAGTGTGAACCCCATCGCCTTGCGCCGCAACCTCGCCTGCCTCTGGGAAAACAAACGCGCGGTCACGATTTTGGACACCCCGCGTTTCGGCAAAATTCTGCTCCTCGAAATCGGCGCAACCAATGTCGGGAGCATCCACGAAACCTACCCTCCCGGCCAGCCGGTGGCGCGCGGCGATGAGAAGGGCTATTTTGCCTTCGGCGGCTCCGCGACGGCGACCATTTTCGAGCCGGGCCGGGTGAAATTGGCCGATGACCTCGTCGCGCAGACGAAATTGGGCCGGGAGCTTTATGCGCGGATGGGGACGAGATTGGGCGAGCGCAGATTTTCTTAACTTCTGGCTTCTAACTTCTTGCGGTTTTGTTACATTGGCGCACCCCGCCGTGATTGTTCAAGAAACCGACCTGGCCTCGATTATCGGGGCATTGCATTCGCAGCCCCATGCCGTGCTGGGAATGCATCCGCTGACCTGGCAGGGGAAAAAAGGCGTCGTCGCACGGGCGTTTTTGCAGGACGTGCGCTCGTGCGAGGTCGTGGATTTGTCCTCCGAGCCGCCGCGGCGCTACCCGCTCAAGTGCATTCATCCGGCAGGTTTCTTTGAGGCTTTTATCGAAGGCCACTCCGAGGTTTTTCCGTATCGCCTGCGCGTCGCGCGCGGCAACGGCGAAATCCGCCAGTTTTACGACCCCTACGGTTTTTTGCCGACGCTTTCCGAGCAGGACCTGTATTTGTTCAACGAAGGCAGCGACCACTTTGTTTACCGCAAGCTCGGTTCGCATGTGCGCGAGCACGCCGGGGTGCGCGGGGTCTCCTTCGCGGTGTGGGCGCCGGGCGCGCGGCGCGTTTCGGTCGTGGGCGAGTTCAATCGCTGGGATGGCCGCTACCACCTCATGCGCGCGCTGGGCGCCTCGGGGGTGTGGGAGATTTTCATTCCCGGCCTCGAACCGGGCGCAAAATACAAATACGAAATTTTCACCGGCGGCGGCCACCTCGTCCTCAAGACCGACCCTTACGGCCTCTATTTCGAGCCCCCGCCGCACAATGCCGCCATCGTCTGGGACCTTGCCGGCCACACCTGGGGCGACGGCGAATGGATTGCCCGCCGCGAAAAAACCGACTGGGGCCGCGCGCCGTTGTCCGTGTATGAGGCGCATCTCGGCTCGTGGAAACGCAAGCTGGAGGATGGCGGCCGCCCGCTGACGTACCGCGAGATTGCCGCTGAACTCGGCGCGTATGCCAAGGACATGGGCTTCACGCACATCGAGTTCATGCCCCTGGCCGAGCATCCGTTTGCCGGTTCGTGGGGTTACCAGGGCACCGGCTTTTTCGCCCCCACCCACCGCTACGGCCGCCCGCAGGATTTCATGGCGATGGTCGACGCCTTCCACCAGCTCGGCCTCGGCGTCATCATGGACTGGGTGCCCGCGCATTTTCCCCGCGACACCTTTGCGCTCGCCGAGTTCGACGGCACGCACCTCTACGAGCACGCCGACCCGCGCCAGGGCGCGCATCAGGACTGGGGCACGCTCATCTTCAACTACGGCCGCCACGAAGTCCGCGGCTTCCTCATTGGCAGCGCGCTCGCGTGGATGGACCGCTACCACATCGACGGCCTGCGCGTGGACGCCGTCGCCTCGATGCTCTACCTCGACTACTCGCGCAAGGAAGGCGAGTGGATTCCGAACAAATACGGCGGGCGCGAAAACATCGAGGCCATTGATTTCCTCCGGCGCGCCAACGACACGGTGCACCAGTATTATCCCGGCGCGCTCATGATCGCCGAGGAGTCGACGGCGTTCGGCGGTGTCTCCAAGCCTACGCGCGAAGGCGGCCTCGGCTTCGACTTCAAGTGGAACATGGGCTGGATGCACGACACGCTGGAATATTTCCAGAAGGATCCCATCCACCGCCGCCACCACCACAACCAGCTCACCTTCCCGATGCTGTATCAATACACGGAGCGCTTTATCTCCGTGTTTTCGCACGACGAGGTGGTGCACGGCAAGGGCGCGATGATTTTGAAGATGGGCTCGTGGGCGATGACGGACAAGGCCCGCACGCTCCGCGCCCTCTACGCGCTCATGTGGCTGTGGCCCGGCAAAAAATGCCTCTTCATGGGGCAGGAGTGGGGCCAGTCCAGCGAATGGAAATACGACGGCTCGCTTGACTGGCATCTGCTGCAGTACCTCGACCACGAAGGCACGCGCCTCGTCGTGCGCGACCTCAACCGCCTCTACCAAAGCGAGCCCCGCCTCGCCGAGCAGGACCTCGACGCGCGCGGCTTCGAATGGATCAATTGCCACGACGGCGACAACAGCATCATCACCTTCCTGCGCATCGGCACCGACGGCGAGCCGATTTACGCCATCGCCTGCAATTTCACGCCCGTGCCGCGCCTCGGTTACCGCCTGGGCCTGCCGCGGGCGGGCCGCTGGCTCGAAGTCCTCAATACCGACGCCGCCTGCTACGGCGGCACCGGCGCGGGCAACCTCGGCGCCGTCACCGCTGAAACCACGCCGTGGGATCACCGCGAATTCTCCACCACCATTTCCCTCCCCGGCCTTTCCACCGTCATCTTTAAATGGGAAAAGCCGCCCGAAGTGGAACTGCCCAAGCCCGCCTGGGTGGACCTTGCCTCGGCGGCGGTGGTGACGCCTGCGCCGTGGCCCGTGGCGAAGAAAAAGCCCGAGCCGAAAAAACCGGCGAAAAAATCTGTGACGGAAAAGAAATCGGCGCCGGCCAAAAAGCCCCGCGCTTAGGGAACGTAACCGCCGGGGCCGGCGTTGTGCTTTGGGGAATTCGAGGCGGGCGCGGCGTCCGTATTTTTAGGGCCAGGGGTTGGCGCTGAGGGCGAGTCGGATGGCTGGATCATTTCGGTGCCGGAAATATACCAAGCGCCTGTGTCGATTTGCCTTAGCACAACATTGGCGCTTCCATCGGCCAAAGGCAGCCGGGCAACGCGTCCATCCGGGGAAAATACCGGGGTGGTGTCTTTTACCTGGGCGAGCAGCTTCGCGAAAAGATCAAGCGCGGCGCGTATTTGGGGGTCATTTGCGGCGATTTGCGCGGCTTCGTCGACTTCCGGGCCGGTTTCGGGAGCGTTTTTGTTCCCTTTGGCGGGGATGTACATGTAGTTTTGAATGAGCGAGTAGTAGTCGCCTGCCGCCGACAGCTTCAGAAAGCTTGCAATGGCTGCATCCAGTGACGGGCTTGTAACGTTGACTGTGCCGCTTGCGGATGCCGGAGTTGCGGCGGCAACGGGTAGCACAACTTGGGCGGGTGGATTGGTTTTGTCCGCAGAAGTTCCGCTTTTAGCAATAGAACCGGAAGGATTAGTCGCCGTGACCGTGCCGGCCGAAAGGGCGAGTCCCTTGGCATGATAATAATGCCAGGCCCCGAAGAAGCACAGCCCGAGCAGCAAGATGGCAAGAATGGCGACAATTTTTGTTTTCATGGCGAGTAAAAGGATCGGACCGGCAGGGTTGGCAAGACTGCCCGCTCCCGCATGAGTGAAGGAGTATTTCGCGAGTTCGGCAGAGAGGCCGACCGGGGCGGCTTGGACGGAGTGGACGGTGACGGCCTCGGCGAGTGCGGCGGAAGTCAGGCGCAAGCCACGGCGGGAAAAGGCGGCGCGAAGCTTTTCGAGGACGCGCTCGACGCGTTTGCGCGCCAAGTCCTCGCTCACCCCCAGCGCCTGGCCGACTTCCCGATGGCTTTTCCCCTGAAAAAAC
>DASZWY010000143.1:0-8153 GCA_035546135.1 Opitutales bacterium | reverse complement strand
CGGCGAAGGGCAGGGGCGCGAGCTTTCGCCGGCCCAAGTGTTTGAAAAATACAATAAAGTTGAACACGCCCGCGCCTTCATCCACCTCGGGACGACGCTGGGCTGGGAAGCCTGTTACTTCGAAAAACCGGTTTTGTTTCTAGCATTGGACGATCTCGCCCTCGCCGCAGGCGCATGGTTTGACCTGCGCAAGTTCATCCACCAGTACCACAACGACCGCTATATGATACTTGAGGGCTACCCGAACGTGGTCCGGCAGTCCTCGGCACTCATCGCAGCTTTGCGCGGGGCGCTGGAGCAGCCGAGCGAGCATCTGGCCTACAACCACGCCGTGGCGCAGGCCACTCCCCTGCGTTCACTCCGGGAGATTGTGGACGATATTTTGGGCAAGCTCGCTCTTCCCGCCGTGGTTTGAATCCGCGAAATTTCAGCGCCATGCGTGACCGTTTCGCCATTTTCTGGCTCTACCTGTTCAACCGCTGGTTGACGAACATCCCGTTCCATGCGCCGCGGTTGTGGCTGCTGCGGCACATGCTCGGCAAAATGGGGCGGTCGCCCAGCGTGCTCATGGGCCTGGAAGTGCGCAAGCCCGGCAACATTGAACTCGGCGACCAGGTGGTGCTCAACCGCGCCGTCTTGCTCGACGGGCGTGGCGGCAAAATTGTGATTGGCGACAATGCCGACATTGCCCAGGAAGTGGCGGTTTGGACTTTGTCCCACGATGCCCATGATGACCAGCATCGCGCAATCGGCGCCCCGGTGACGATCGAAGATTATGCGTGGATCGGTCACCGCGCCATCATCATGCCGGGCGTGCGCATCGGCCGCGGCGCGGTGGTGGGCGCCGGCGCGGTCGTAACCAAAGACGTGCCGCCGATGGCCATCGTCGGCGGGGTGCCGGCGAAAGTCATCGGCCAACGGCGCAGCAAACTGGCCTACACGAAATGGCACCGGCCCTGGTTCCAATGAACGAAGCGCAAAAAAAAATCCGCGTCGCGGTGCTGCCCATCGCCGGCAAGGAAGACCCCACCCAGATGCTGATGATGCAGGCCGTCGAGGCGAGCGGGCGGTTTGAGTTGAAGCATGGCGTCCACGCGCGGTTTTTTGCCGCGACGCGCAGTTATTTCAAGCTCAAGCCCGATTTGTTTTATTTCGACTGGATTACCCGCTACCATGCCGGACGGAATATCTTCGTCACTTGGCTGAAATTGGCCGCTTTCTGGCTTGATGTGAAAATTGTCACCCAAGTTTTTCGACGCCCCATCGTCTGGTCGCTGCACAACCTGCACAGCCACGAGCGGACCACGGCCGCCGAGGCCCGTGAACGCGCCGTCCAACGCTTTTTTGCGCGGCGGGCCACGCTGATCCGGGTGTTTTCTCAAGGCACGGTGGCCCGGACCGCCGCGTTGCTGGAGGTGAACGCCGTGAAATTGCGCGTGGTGCCGGTGGGGAATTACATCAATTATTACCGTAATGAGATTTCTCCGTCCACGGCGCGCACCCGACTGGGGCTGGCGCACGATGATTTCGTGCTGCTCTGGCTGGGCAGCATTCGCCCCTATAAGGGCTTGCACGAGTTACTCGAGGCCTTTCGTCTAGTGGCCAAGTCGAATTGGCGGCTGGTGGTGGCGGGACGCCCCTACATCGAGGACTATGCGCGCGAGATTGCCGTCCTTGCGCAAAGTGATTCGCGCATCCAGTTGCACTTTCGATTTATTCCGTTGGACGAATTGCAGGTTTATTACAACGCCGCTGACGCGGTGGCGCTGCCGTTTGTGGAAGTGGAAAATACTTCGTCGCTGGTGGTAGCGATGGGCTTTCGCAAGCCGATCGTAGCCCCCGACCTCGGGATCATTGGCGAACGGCTGTGCCACCAGCGGGAACTCGTTTACGCGCCCGGTGAATTAATTACCGGGCTCAAAACCCTGGCAGGGCTTTCCACGGTCCGGCGGTCGGAAATCGGCGCGGCCAATTTCGAGGAGGCGTCGCGACATGACTGGAGCGATCTCGCGCCGGTTTTGGCCGAAGCGGTCAATCTTTCTTTAGCATAAAGTCCCATGGCCAAACTCATCATCGAAGCAGGACGCGCCAACCGGAATTATTGGCGGGACCTTTGGCGCTTCCGCGAACTGTTTTTCTTCCTCTCCTGGCGCGACGTGCTTGTGCGTTACCGCCAGACGGCCATCGGCTTCGCCTGGGCCATTCTGCGGCCTTTGCTGACCATGCTTGTGCTGACGGTGGTTTTTGGCCGGGTCGCGAAATTGCCCTCGGCGGGGGTGCCTTACGCCATTCTGGTGTTTTCCGCCATGCTGCCCTGGCAGTTTTTTGCGAACTCCCTTTCCGAATCCAGCAGCAGCTTGGTGACGAATTCCAACCTGATCACCAAGATTTATTTTCCCCGCCTGATTATCCCGGCCAGTTCGGTCATTGTTGGCATGATTGAATTCCTGGTTTCGTTTTTGATTTTGGGCGGCTTGATGGCCTGGTATCATTTCATTCCCACCTGGCGGATAGTCTTTCTGCCGCTGTTCGTCGTGCTGGCGTTTCTGACCGCGCTGGGGCCAGGGCTGATCGCGACGGTGTTGAACGTCCGCTACCGCGACTTTCGCTACATCATCCCGTTTGTCGTGCAGTTCGGCCTGTATATTTCGCCCGTGGGCTTCAGCAGCAGCGTCATCTCCGAGAAATTTTCCGACTCCGTGCGCCTGCTTTATTCGCTCAATCCGATGGTCGGTGTGATTGACGGATTTCGCTGGGCCATTTGCGGCGACAGCCAGCCGATTTATGGACCCGGCTTTTTACTTTCGGTTGGCCTGAGTGTGTTGTTGCTCGTGGCCGGCTTGAAATATTTCCGGCGCATGGAGCGAAAATTTGCCGACATCATCTAAGGAAGCCACTGCATGAGTGATCCCATCATCAAGGTGGACAACCTGTCCAAGAGTTACTGGATCAAGCACCAGCTCAATCCGCGCAACCGGGGCGTGCCGCAATATGAGCGCTTCAGCGAGGTGCTGAGCAACGCGCTGCAGGCGCCGTTTCGGCGCGGGCGCGCGGCCAATGAGCCCAACGCCGGACGGGAGGAATTCTGGGCGCTCAAGGACATTTCGTTTGAGGTGCAGCGCGGCGAAGTCATCGGCATCATCGGACGCAACGGCGCGGGGAAATCCACCTTGTTGAAAATCCTCTCCCGCATTACCGAACCCACCACCGGCCGCATCGAGATTGACGGGCGGGTGGCGTCGCTGCTTGAGGTGGGCACCGGTTTCCACCCCGAGCTGACCGGCCGCGAAAACATCTTTCTCAACGGCGCGGTGCTGGGCATGTCACGCGTGGAGATCCGGCGCAAGTTCGACGAAATCGTCGCGTTTGCCGAAGTGGAAAAATTTTTGGACACTCCGGTGAAACGCTACAGCAGCGGCATGTATGTGCGCTTGGCGTTCGCGGTGGCGGCGCATCTTGAGCCCGAAGTTTTGGTGGTGGACGAGGTGCTGGCGGTGGGCGACATCCAGTTTCAGAAAAAGTGCCTGGGCAAAATGCAAACGATTTCCCGCCAAGAAGGCCGCACGGTGCTGTTTGTCAGCCATAATATGCGCGCCATCGCGACCCTTTGCACATCGTGCGCCTACCTGGAAGGGGGCCGCCTGCTCAGTTGTGGCCGCACCAAGGACATTATCACGGAATACCTGCAAAAAAACTCATCGGCCCAGGTGCTGGCCCGTTCCCTGGAAAATCTCCCGCGGGAGCGCAATTACGGCAAGCACATCCAGTTTCTTGACATCGAGATGGTCCCTCCGGCCACCGGCGCGGGCTTGACCATGGGAGACCCGCTGGTCTTCAACCTTCGCGCCCGTTGTTTAAACCACCTCACGCAAGTTTTCTTTGGCCTCGGCATAGACGACATCCAAGGCAACCGGCTGTTCACTATCGAGGGCGACAAGGCGCCGGTTCCCGAGGTCCACCCGCAACAAGTCATCTCAGCGCGGGTGGAAATACCGCTTAGCGGGTTGCGCACCGGCTTTTATTCGGTGACCATCGGCATTAATTCCGGCACGACGGAATCACTGGACCACATCCGGGAAGCCCTAACCTTTGAGGTGCTCGCCAATCCGGCGGACATGATTCAGGCGGAACGGTCGCACCTTGGTCTCTATTTGCCCTCGAAGTGGACCATCGAACTCCGGCCGGCCTGAGTCCGACTTTCCGGCGCTCCTCCGATTACACTCGTGTCCGGTCATGTCTTCGACAGACCCCCAGCTGCTACAGGCCTGTTTGCGCGATCTTCAGGATCCGCGTTTTCGCACCCTCATTATTGATTTTGACCACACCCTTTTGCTGGGCAATTCCACGGAGCTTTTCATTGACCA
Source organism: Opitutales bacterium (assembly GCA_035546135.1). Lineage (GTDB taxonomy): Bacteria > Verrucomicrobiota > Verrucomicrobiia > Opitutales > JABDGR01 > JABDGR01. The sequence continues at coordinate 3,789 of DASZWY010000143.1, read as the reverse complement.
TGCGCGCCCCCGCGGGTGGGCTTGGTTCCTTTCGAAGCTCGGGCAAGCGACCGCGCGGCGCCTCTTTGCCAATCCGGTCCAATACAACTGTTGGCGGGACTTTTTTCGGGTGAGCTTTGTGCTGGTCGGTCTGCCGTGGAGTTATTGGCGCTGGAAGACCATTGCGCCAGCAATTGGAACGCAGCGTTTAAATCAGCCGCTTTATGCCGCGTTGCAAGAACGCGAGGACGCCACGGTCATCATTGCCTCGCTGGGCTTTCGGCAAGTCCTGCTGCCGTTGCTGCCGGCGCGGCCCAAATCATTTCACTTGATCGCCTCCAGTTTGGAATTTCCTCCGACCAATCTGCGCCGCCAAGGCAAGGTTGCGGCAATAGAAGATCGGCAGATTTCCTGGGACGTCACCTTGACGGTCACCGATTCTGTCGAAGACCTGGCGTTAATCAACCGCTCGGCCAAAGGTTATCAGGTGGAGTGGGGGGCGGAGCCCCTGCTGCCGCCGGCATATTTCCCACTGCGTTTTACTGCTGAAGGAAAGTTTTCCTTTAAAAATTTGGTCCGCCACCACCTGCTGATTGACGGTCTCGTCGTTTTACTGGCCTATGTTGATGGTCTGCACAGCGTCCCGCTATTGTTTTTGGCCTATTTTTCCCTTTTTACAATATATGAGGTGGGCTACTATGAGAACGATTTTCGAGCGGCCGGAATTGAAGATGTTCCGTGGGTAGCCCCGGACAGTGGCAAATTCAAGGATTACAGCATTTACCGTTCCGCGTGGATTTGGGCTTCCGGGATGTTGCTCGCGATGGGCGCGGCGTATTCATGGCTTGCGGCTTTGCGCTGGCTGGGATTGCTGCTGATTCTGCGGGCGGTTTTTTACGTTTATAACCGGCTTCGGCCGGCCTACCGGGTGCCGCTCTATATTGTGCTCCAGGGGGTAAAATATTTTGGCTACGCCCTGCTCTTGATTCCCTCCGGAATTGGCTTATGCCTCGTGGCCGCCCAGGCTTTCCGCCAATGTTTATCTTATGTGCTCTACCGCATTTCCGGCATCCGACGGCGTCAGTTGCCGTTTCATCTCATTCGATTGGGAATTTTTTTGATGCTGTTGACGGGTGGGTTGCTGTTGGGCGGAGGAAAATTCAAAAGTGAGGTTGCGGCCCCATTGGGTTGCCTCATTATTGGCTGGGTCTTCTACCAAGCACTGAAAGAGCGCTTTGGCGGCATCGGTTATCGCGTCCGCCAAATGTGGAGGTGGCTGCAGGGATAGTTTCGGCGTGATCGCCGGCCCTCCGCCTCAAGAGTTTTGGTTTAAAACGCTGACCGCAGGCCACAGCCATGAAAGCTGCGTTTTGTCCGGCATGAACCACCTCCGCGATACTTCCCTGGCCGGCGCAAAACCTGCGGCGGAAGCTGGTGACGACTACCGCATTCTCGTCATTTCGCAATTCGGCTATTCCGTGCGCAAGGGTGGGGCACGGGCGCGAATGCGCTCCCTGCTGCTCGAAATGCGCCGGCTGGGATATCAGATTCACTTTGCCGGCATCCGGATGGGCGAGGACGAAAAGGCCAGCACGCTTCCCTATGTGGATGAATGGGTGGGGGATTTTGCACCGCGGGATCCTGCGGCCTCGCCGGCATGGCTTTCCCGGCTGTGGCACCGCAGCCCCGCGCAATTGGCAAATTGGTTGATGCTCAAAGTGCGCGAGCCTTTTCGCCGTTGGCATTGGGTCGAAGACCGGCTCGACCAGGAGTTCCACTTTCACTGGCTGGAGCAGGCGCAGGCATTGCAGGCCCGCCGGCAATACTGCCGGGTCATGTTGACCAGCGTGGTTTACTCCAAGTTTTTCCTGGCATTTCCTGACCCATGCTTGCGAATTTTGGACACGATCGACCTGCTCAGTTATCGCCGGCGAAAACTCCGCGCGAAAGGCCTTCCCGCGATGGCGCGCTCGCTGACGCCCCGGGATGAGCGGCGCGGGTTGCTTCGGGCACACCGAGTTCTGGCGCTCCAGTCCACCGAAGCCACGGCGTTTCGGCAGTTAGTCGGAGATAGCGCGCAGGTTTGCACGGTCGGGCATTTTGCGAAACTTCCCCCCCATCCGCCTGCGCGAGGGTTGATTCCCCGGGTGGGCTGCCTGGCGGCGCCCAATGATTTGAACGCGCAGGGAGTCAGATGGTTTGTGGACGAAGTCTGGCCGCGGATTCTCGAGCGGCTGCCAGCAGCCGAGGCGTGGATGGCGGGAGGCGCCTCCACCAATTTGCCGGCACGACCTGGCGTGAAAATTTTGGGGCAAATCCCGTCGGTGGACGATTTTTATCGCGAATGCCCGGTGTTGGTTAATCCCGTGCAAGTTGGCACGGGTCTTAAAATCAAGACGATCGAGTCGCTCATCCACGGGCGGCCGATTGTCGCCACCAGCCCCGGCGGGGAGGGACTCGATGAATTTCACGGCCACGGGCTCATCACCGCCGATTCACCGGCGGCCTTTGCCGATGCCTTGGTGCGGTTGCTCTCGGATTTGCCTGCGGCCCACGCACTTGGCCTGGCGGCATTGCCGGCGGCGCAGAAATATCTGGCGGAAAATCATCGAGTATTTGCGGAGGCGCTGAAAATTTAATGACGCCGACACCATGCATCGTGTTTGTGAATTCGGCTTATGGCAGCGGAGCGACCGGCCCGGAAACGTACGTCCGCTATCTTTGGGAGGCGTTCGGCAATGACCCGCAGCTGGAATTTCATTTGGTGGCCCCGTCATTTCCCCATGAACACCCGCGCTGGCATCCATCGGGCGCAGGCTCCGGCTCGCTGGATTTATACCTGCGGCTGGCGCAAACTGCGTTGCAGGTGGCCGCAGAACTGAAGCGTGGAAATCGCCGGGTTATCTTGCACCTGAACAACTCCAACATGCACTCGGCCCTGCTGGCTTACCGGGGAACGTTATGGGGTCAGGTCAATGATTACGAAAACGCCGACTTGTGGCGCCGGGCCGCTGAAACCATTCGCCGGGCGGGCTTGCGCCGATTTTTCGCATTGGCACGACGCCGGTGGCTTGAACGCCGCTTTTTGGCCCGGCAGGATCTGACCCTCTGCAATTCCAATTACACGCGCGAACTGGTCCGGTCCGAGTATCACCCGCCGCACCCGGAACGCGTCATTACGGTGCACAAGGCTGTCGACGTGCAGTATTTTGAACGGCCGGCCACGCTCCCTCCCGACCCGTTGCAACGCCCGGTCAGTTCGCGCAAATTCATCTTTGTGGGCGGTGATATTGTCCGCAAGGGCCTCGACACCCTCCTCGAAGCGGTGAACCAGCTGCCGGAATCGATGGACTGGCATTTAACCGTCGTGGGCTGTACTCGTGCGGAGGTAGCGGCGGCGTTCCACTATTTGCCGAAACTGGATAATCCCCGCATCGATTTTGCCGGACGCTTGCAGAAGGAAGTCCTCCGTGAGGCGCTGTGGCATTCGCAGATTTTTGTGCTGCCCTCCCGCGCGGAGGCCTTAGGTGTCGCCATTCTGGAGGCGCTGGCCGCAGGCTTGCCGGTGGTGGCCACGCACGTTGGGGGCATTCCGGAAATCGTCCGCGATACGTCGGCGGGGATTCTGGTGAATCCCGCGGACCCCGCGGCGCTGGCGGTGGCGTTGGCGAAAATCCAGCCTTGGCCGGCCGATCAGCCTTTGGCGGTAAAGAAAATCTTGGAATCCTTCTCGACCACCGTAATGCTCGCCCGTTTGCGCGAGCTCTATCTGGCGGCCACCGGATCTTTTCCTGCTGTATGACCATGCTT
>DASZWY010000142.1:0-2394 GCA_035546135.1 Opitutales bacterium | reverse complement strand
GCGCCTTCCATTGTGCCATTGCCGCCCTGCAGATGCGCAGGATTCTCCGGCCATTCCGCACTCAGCATTTCGCATTTTCCCTCCCGTGTCCAAAGTCATTGATGTCAACATTTCCTCCAATCGCGCGCTGCCGACGCCGCGCGAGCTGATTGCCCGCGTCCCGCGCACGCCGGTACAGGCGAAATTTGTCGCCGCCAGCCGCGAGGCCATCCACCGCATCATTTTCGGCGACGACCCGCGCTGGCTCATCGTCGTCGGGCCGTGCTCGATTCACGATGTGGCGGCGGGCCGCGAATACGCGGAAAAGCTCGCCGCGCTGAGCCGCGAAGTTTCCGACCGGCTGCTGCTGGTCATGCGCGTGTATTTTGAAAAACCGCGCACGACGGTCGGCTGGAAAGGGCTCATCATGGACCCCCACCTCGACGGCACCTGCGACATCCCGGCGGGCCTGCGCAGCGCGCGCGAATTTCTGCGCACGGTCATCGACCTCGGCCTGCCGACGGCGACCGAACTGCTCGACCCCATCACGCCGCAATACATCGCGGACCTCGTCTGCTGGTCGGCCATTGGCGCGCGCACGACGGAATCGCAGACGCACCGGCAGATGGCCTCGGGCCTCTCGATGCCGATGGGCTTCAAGAACGGCACCGACGGCTCCATCCAGACGGCCATCAACGCCATCAAGGCCGCGCGTTCGCCGCAGACTTTTCTCGGCATCAACGAGGAAGGCCGCGCCTCCGCCGTGACGACGCTCGGCAACCCGAACTGCCATCTTGTGCTCCGCGGGGGCGCGCACGGGCCCAACTATAGCGCCGGCCATGTGGCCGAGGCGGAAAAACTTTTGCGCGACGCCGGCCTGCCCTCCCCCATCATGGTGGATTGCTCGCATGACAACAGCGGCAAAAAGCCCGAACGCCAGCCCATCGTGTTTGCCGACGTGCTGGCCCAGCGCGCCGGCGGGCGCACCAGCCTCATCGGCGCGATGATCGAGAGCAACCTGCACGGCGGCAACCAGCCCGAGCCCAAGGCCGGGGCAAAACTGCGCCACGGTGTCTCCATCACCGACGGCTGCATTGACTGGGCCACGACCGAGCGGATTGTCCGCCAGGCCCATGCGGCGCTGGCCGAGGCCGTGCCGATGGCCGCCGCCAAATAGGCGTTTTCGTGTTTTACATCTTAATTCGTAAATCTTAGTTCTTACCCTCTCCATGAAACAACCCATTCGAGTAGCCGTCACGGGCGCCGCCGGCCAAATCGGCTACGCCCTCCTGTTTCGCATCGCCTCCGGCGCCGTCTTCGGCCCCGACCAGCCGGTGGCGCTGAATCTCATCGAGATTCCGCCCGGTGTTGAGGCGCTCAAGGGCGTCGTCATGGAACTGGATGATTGCGCGTTTCCGCTGCTGACCGACGTCGTGCAGACGACGGACCTCAACGAGGGCTTCAAGAACGTGAACTGGGCGCTGCTCGTGGGCAGCGTGCCGCGCAAGGCCGGGATGGAGCGCAAGGAGCTCCTCGGCATCAACGGCAAGATTTTTGTCGGCCAGGGCCAGGCCATCGCCAAGAACGCCGCGGCGGACGTGCGCGTGCTGGTCGTCGGCAACCCCTGCAACACCAACTGCTACATCGCCATGCGCAACGCCCCGGCGATTCCCGCCGACCGCTGGTTCGCGATGACGCGCCTCGACGAGAACCGCGCCAAGGCCCAGCTCGCCCAAAAGGCCAGCGTGCCGGTGAGCCGCGTGACCAATCTTTGCATCTGGGGCAACCACTCCGCGACGCAATACCCTGATTTTTACAACGCCAAGATCAACGGCCGCCCGGCGATGGACGTCATCGGCCATGAAGAGTGGCTCAAGAGCACCTTCATCCCGACCGTGCAGCAGCGCGGCGCCGCCATCATCAAGGCGCGCGGCCTGTCCTCCGCCGCCTCCGCCGCCAATGCGGCCATCGACACCGTGCGCTCGCTCGTGACGCCCACGCCGGAAGGCGACTGGACGAGCGTCGCCGTCTGCTCGGACGGCTCGTATGGCATCCCGAAGGGCATCATCGCCTCAATGCCCATCCGCACCGACGGCAAGAAGTGGTCCGTTGTGCAAGGCGTGCCCGTCAACGAATTCTCCCGCGGCAAAATTGACGCCAGCGTCAAGGAACTGCAGGAGGAAATCGCGCTGACCAGCGAATTGACGGCGAAGTAAGCGCTGGCCGCGCATTGAGTGTAGGCTTGCAGTGCGGTCTAAAATCGCTAGCTTGGGCTGTTTTTCCACGTCCCCTTCGTCTAGCCCGGCCTAGGACACCAGGTTTTCATCCTGGCGACTGGGGTTCGAATCCCCAAGGGGACGCCATTTTTTGCCTGGTGCGCCAAGCTTGCCAAGCGGCGCGCGATAATCTTTAGTG
>DASZWY010000141.1:0-3391 GCA_035546135.1 Opitutales bacterium | reverse complement strand
GTCACGTTGCGCGCGCCGCGCCCGCGCAGCGATTGCAGCACGCCCTGGCCCACGTCGCCCGCGCCGATGAGCAGCACGCGGCTCTGTTCGAGGTCGCCGAAAATGCGGGTGGCCAGCTCGACGGCGACGGAGCCGATGCTCACCGCGCCGCGCCCGATGCCGGTGTGCGTGCGCGCCCACTTCGCGGCCTGAAAACTTTTTTGGAAAACGCGGTTCAGCACCGGGCCGGCCGCGCCGCGCCGGGCGGCGTCGGCATACGAGTCTTTCACCTGGCCGAAAATTTCCGTCTCGCCGACCATCTGCGAATCCAGCCCCGCGGCGACTTCAAACAAATGCCCGACCACGGCCTCGCGCTGTTTCCAGAAGCTGTAGTGCGCCAGTTCCTCGGCGTCGAGCAGGTGCAGTTGCGCGATTTCCTCGAGCAACTTTTTCCGCAACGCCTCGGCCGCGGCCTCGTTTTTAGCCACGCCGTAAAGCTCGACGCGGTTGCAGGTGTTCAGCACCAGGCACTCCGGCAGGCTGACTTTTTCGCGCAGGAGGGCGTAGATGGCCTCGAGGCGCTCCGGCGGCACGGCCAGGCGCTCGCGCACCTCCAGCGGGGCAGTGCGGTGCGTGCTGCCGAGGAGGAAAAGCCCTGGAATGTTTTGGCCCATCAGCTGGGTTGCTTAGAAGTGGGGTGGGGTGGGTCGTCCGCCGGTGTCGGCGGATGGTTGCCCGCCGCCGACACGGGCCACAGGGAAAAGACCGCCAGGGCGAATAAAATCACGCAGCTCCAGGCATACGCGCGCGCCACCAGCCGGTTGCGCCAGCGCAGCCAGGCCACGACGAGGTAGCCAACCCACACGCCGATGGTGACGACGAGCTTCGCCGCGCTCACGCCTTTCGGCTGCTGCAGCCAGTCGAGCACGCCCAGCGCGACCGCCACGCTCAGCGCCCACGCGCCCACCAGCAGCAATTGCCGGTTCAGCGAGTCGAGGTCGGCCAGCGAGGGCAGCAGCCGGAAAATTCCGGTGAAGCGCTTGTGCTCGAGCCCGTAACGCTGGATGAGATACATCAACGCCGTCACCGCCAGCAGCCCAAAGACGCCGTAGCTGAACACCGCCAGCGCCACGTGAAATTCAATCCACGGATTGCCGGCCTCGGTCACGCCCGCCGCCTCGAGCCGCGCGCTTGGCAGCGCCAGCGACGACACGCTCAGCCCCGCCGCCAGCCCGGCCGCAAACAAGCCCAGCAGTCGCAGCTTGAGCGTCACGCGCAAAATTAGTTTGAGGAACACCGCCACCCACGCCAGGGCTTGCACCAGCTCGAAGGCGTTGCCGACCGGCAGCGAATGGGTTTCCAGCCCGCGCAGGTACAGCCCCGCGCTCTGCGCCAGGAACCCCGCGATGATCAGCGCGTAGAAAACCGGGCGGTCATGCTCGCGCCCCCGTGCCGCCGCGGCCAGCGCAAAGGCGAAGCCGACCGTGTACAGCCCGGCGGCGGCCCATAAAAATTCCAATGGAGGGTTGTCGAACATCGCGTTGGCGAAAACCAGCAACCTCCCAGACTAAGTCTTGGCCTCCGCCCGCTCAAGCGCAGAGTGGAGGGGCCGCTTCATACGGTCCCGGCTTCCGGCAAACGGCGTAGAGCGTCCCCGCCAGCGGTTTCTGCGCCAGCGCGGCGACATTGGGGTAAAGTTGCTGCTGTCGCAGTTGCGCGTCGGTGCCGATGGCCTCAATTTGAAACCCCGCCGCCTCCAAGTCCCGGCCAAATTCTTCCAGCCGATACCAATACGTGTAAGGCGGGGCATCGCGCAGCGCCGCCCAGTTCCACCGTCCGCCGAGTTTTATCCACGGCTGGCATTGGAGGGGCCGGGCCGACCCGCGGAGTTTGCGCGCGATGGCGAGGTATCGCAGAAAAGTCCAATATACGGGCGAACGCTGCCGGGTTTCAAAAAGCAGCGTCGTGAAAATCGCCACGCCGCCGGTTTGCAGGACCCGGCAGGCTTCCTTGAGGGCGCTTTTTCGCAATGCATCCTCCACCAGAAAGTTAATCATGTGCTCAGCGTAGATGAGCTGGGGGAAATACCCGTCGGCATATCCCAGCTTCGCGGCATCCATGACCTCGAAACGGATTTTCCCGCTCGTGTCGTGCTGGCGGGCGGCGGCGATGGACTGCGGCACGAAGTCAAACCCGTGCAAATCCGCAAACCCCCGCTTTTGCAGCGCGAAGGGCACGCGGCCGCCGCCGGTGCCGCCATCGAGCGTGCGCAGCTCCGGGGCAAAGTAGCGGCTCACCAGGAACGCCTCTTTGGTGTTCAATTTTCCCCGCTGGGCTTCGCGATTGGCCCACTGGTCGAAGTCCGGACCACCGAACACAGCTTGGTTGTCCATGGGCATGGGGGCGCCAGCCGATTTCTTTGGCTTTTACCCGTGACGTCAAGGCATTAAGTGCCGATAAATGGGCGTTGCCTGCCATGGGCCCGGGTTGATAGCTTTTTGACGCAAATCAACCCCTGCTCCCATGATTCATACGCTGCTCAAACTCAATTATCTCGTGGTGCTTGGCGTCGCCGTCGCCGGGTTTTTGCTCGGCTCGCTGTGGTATTCGCCCTTGCTTTTTGCCAAAGCCTGGATGAAGGAAATGGGCCTGACGCCCAAGGACTGCCAGGGTGGCAAATCCAAGATGGTGATGATGCTCGGCAGCACGTTTGTGCTGACCTTCGTCTCCACCGCCGTGCTGGCGGTGCTGGTGAGCGAGCACCAACTGATTGCCGAGGGCGCGCCGTCGCTCGGCCTGGTGGGCGGAGCCAAGGTCGGCCTTTTTGTCGGCGCGGGGCTGGTGGCCACCCGCCAATGCGTGAACCATCTTTTCTCGATGAAGTCGTGGAAGCTCTTCCTCATCGTCACCGGGCACGATATCGTGCTCTGCACCCTGCAAGGCGCGCTCCTTGGCCAGTTCCTCTGGCCGAAATAACACTTGCGCGGGCGGGCGGGCTTTTGGATAATCACCCTTTGTCTCCGCGCCATTCCAGCGCAGGGATTACGCCGGGATAGCTCAGCTGGTAGAGCGGCGCATTCGTAATGCGTAGGTCGTCGGTTCAAATCCGATTCCCGGCTCCATTTTTTGGCCGAAGGCGACTGAGGCAACGGAAGTGGCCGAGGCCACTTGGCATGACTAACTTGCCAGACGAGGTTTGAGAGATACTCCGCCTTAACCGCGCCTACAGCCCATTCGAGTCTTTTTCCTCAGTCGCTCAGTCGCCTTTGTCGCCTCAGTGCCCTGTTTCTCAAGTTGCCCCGCGCGGCAAACTCTGCTTCATTGGCGGGCGATGACCGCCGACGCTCTGCCGCCCGCCACCGCCGGCGCCTTGCTCCGCCTGTTGGACGACCCGACCCCGCAGGTCCGCGAG
>DASZWY010000140.1:0-2871 GCA_035546135.1 Opitutales bacterium | reverse complement strand
CAAGGTCATGGCCCACGGCCTGCCCGGCGGCGTGTCGTTCATGGAGGACTACACCTATCATTTGGAGGAAGGAAACCGCAAAGTCCTCGGCGCGCACATGCTGGAAATCTGCCCGAGCATCGCGGCGAAAAAGCCGTCGTGTGAAATCCACCCGCTCGGCATCGGCGGCAAGGCCGACCCCGTGCGCCTGGTGTTCGACGCGCCGCCCGGCGAGGCCGTCAACGCGTCGCTGATTGACCTCGGCAACCGCTTCCGCCTGCTCGTCAACGAAGTCACGGCGGTCAAATATCCGGCATTGCCGAAGCTGCCGGTGGCGCGCGCGGTGTGGGAGCCGAAGCCCGACTTTGCCACCGCCTGCGGGGCGTGGATCCTCGCCGGCGGCGCGCACCACACGGCCTACACGCCGTCGCTCACGCGCCAGCAGATCGAGGACTTCGCCGACATCGCCGGGCTGGAATATTTCCTCATTGCCGACGGCATGACCATGTGCAAGGCCAAGCGCGAATTGCGCTGGAACGAGCTATATTATCACCTCGCCCCCGGCCTGGGCGCGGTTTAGAACATTCAACATCCAACATTGAACATTCAACGCTCAATCAGCACTGCGACCGGCCCATGGTTTTTTTATTCAATGTTGAATGTTGCGCATTGAATGTTGGATGTTCATTGGCCCATTCATGAAAAAATTTCGCGTTATTCAGGAGGAGTGCTGCGAGGCGAACCAGGCCCTCGTCAAATTGGGGCTGGTGGATTTGACGTGGGGCAACGTCAGCGTGCTCGACGCCGCCGCCGGGGTGTTTGCGATCAAGCCCAGCGGCGTGCCCTATGGCGAATTGAAGCCCGAGGACATGACGTTGGTGGACCTCGACGGCAAAGTCGTCGCGGGGAAATTGAAACCCTCCTCCGACACGCCGACGCACCGCTGTCTGTTTCGCGCTTTTAGCGGTGTGCGCTCCGTCGTCCACACCCATTCGCGCCACGCCGTCGCCTTCGCGCAGGCCGCGCACGAAATCCCCAACCTCGGCACGACGCACGCCGACCATTTTGACGGCCCGGTGCCGGTGACGCGCGCGCTTTCGCCGGAAGAAATCGGCCGCGATTATGAATGGGAAACCGGCCAGGTCATCCTCGAACGCTTTCGCGACCTGAACCCGCTCGACATGCCGGCGGTGCTGGTGCGGCACCATGGGCCGTTTGCCTGGGGGCCGTCTGTCAAGAAGGCGCTTGAAAACGCGCACGCGCTGGAAATCGTCGCGCAAATTGCGCTATGGACGCTGCAACTCAAGCCGGAGATGCCGAACATTCCCAAGGCGCTGCACGAAAAGCACTTTGACCGCAAGCATGGCGAGGGCGCCTATTACGGGCAGGCTGGCAAGGGCTGAGGGCGAAACAATTTTTGCGGGATTATGCCAGGCACAGGCGTGTAGCGGATAGAAACCCAACCTAATCCGAACCTCCCCGCCATGAAATCCTCCGTTCTCCTTTACCGCAGCCTGCTCCTCGCCAGCCTGCTTCTCACTGCGCCTGCTTTTGCGGCCGACAACACTGTGGGCGCTTCCGGAAATAACAGCCTCGCCGCCGAATCCGCCAAACCTGCGCCGTTTACCCTGGAGATCCGCAATGGCTCCATTATCGAAGACGGCAAGCCGGCCGTGCCGGCCACCGTGGGCAATATCCTCGAGTATGTGAAAAAGCATAACGCCCCATTCGACCTCGCGCTGGGCTCGGGTGTGGCCAACGTAACGGTGGGCGATATGATCATGCATCTGAATTCGCCCAGCAGCATGCCTCCGGCGGACTCCGGAGAAACACGGGAAGGCTACGAAGCCAGCAAACTTTGCGCGGCGATTACTTCGAGCGCCAGCGTTCCCCTGACGGAGCAAAACATCGGCAACGGGTTCGCCCTCCGGTTGATTTCGCCCGACCTCCAGGTGCAGGTTTTTAACCTGGCCAACTACCTTAATCCCAATGGCTCAACCCAACCGGCGGATAAAGACGTCCAAGCGTCCGTGCAGGAAAAACTCGCCGCCCTGCGCGAAATCATCCTGAACACGTTGAGCAACCTGAATCCGAATGCACCCTCGGCGCCCACGGTAAAATTTCAGTTCCACGAAGGCGCCAACCTGCTCGTCGTCACCGGCGACGAGCAGGCGATTGACGTCACCAAGAAAGTCGTGGACGCGTTGACGCGGCCAACAGTCAACGTCGCCCGCCAAGGTGGCTTTATCCCTCCCGACGCAGTCACTGCCTGGGCCTCCTATGTGAACGATAACACCCAAACGAATGCCGACAAAATGGCGGCTTATTTGAATGCCTTAGGAAAAACTGATCCGGCGCAGGCGGTGGCCGCACTGACTTGGTCGAATGCCGTGCCCAATCGGCAGTCCGCCGATGCCGCAATCCAGGCGGCCATCGCGGCCCTCAATCGCGCTCAAGCCCAGGTTGCGCAAAACCCCGAACAGCTGAAGCAACTCCAACAACGCATTGCCGAACTCGACAAACTCATGGCCGAACTTAATCGGCAAATCCCGCCCGCCTCCAAAAACAATGGGGCGTCGTCGTCCACGCCGGGAAATCCGCCAGCAGCGAACCCTCAATAAATTTTGACGCCGTCCAACGCCAATCACCCTTTTTACCCCCTGGGCTTGACCGACGCGCCACCCTTGGATGGTTTTTCCATGCCGGCGCGGCCCGCGACGCCCGCAGGCATTGCCGTTTTGACCCGGAAATTGGCCGCGGGCGACGAGGCGGCGTTCCGTGAATTTCACGCGCAGTATTTTGACCGGCTGCACCAGTTCCTGCTTGTGGTTGCCCGCGGGCAGGAACACGAGGCCCGCGAGGCGCTTCAGGAAACGCTGGTGCGCGTGGCGC
>DASZWY010000139.1:0-8566 GCA_035546135.1 Opitutales bacterium | reverse complement strand
CTCGACGACTTGCAGGCGATGGTCGACCTCATTCAGGAGGGCGAGGAGAAAGACGTGGCCGACTACGCCAAGGAGGCCGCCACCACCGCCACCGCGATGCTCGCGGACCTGGACAAGCTGGAAATCGAGTCCTTCCTCACCGGCAAGCTCGACAAGTCGAGCGCCATCATGACCATCCACGCCGGCGCCGGCGGCACCGAGTCCTGCGACTGGGCGGAAATTCTCTGGCGCATGTATACGCGCTGGGCCGAGCGCCGGGGCTTCAAGGTCGAGGTCGAAGACGTGCAGCAGGGCGAGGAAGCCGGCATCTCCCGCGTCACCTTCCGCATCATCGGTCCCTACGCCTACGGCTACAGCAAGTCGGAGCGCGGCGTCCACCGCCTCGTGCGCATCAGCCCCTTCGACGCCAACAGCCGCCGCCACACTTCCTTCGCCGCCGTCGACGTTGTCGCCGAACTCGATGACGACGTGGACATCGAACTGAACGAAGCCGACCTGCGCGTGGACACCTACCGCTCCAGCGGCAAGGGTGGCCAGCATGTCAACAAGACCGAGTCCGCCATCCGCATCACCCATATTCCGACCAACCTTGTTGTCACCTGCCAGACGGAGCGCTCCCAGCACAAGAACAAGGAACGCGCGATGAAAACCCTCAAGTCCCGCCTCTACGAAAAAATGCAGGATGAAAAACGCGCCGAGATGGAGCGCTTCTACGGTGAAAAAGGCGACATCGGCTGGGGCCACCAAATCCGCAGCTATGTCTTCCAACCCTACCAAATGGTGAAAGACCTCCGCACCGGCTTTGAAACCGGCAACATCCAGGCCGTGATGGACGGCGACCTCGACGGCTTCATCAACGCCTGGCTGCGCGCCGGCTGCCCGATGAAGCGCAACAAGGACATCAAGGTCGAGGAGTAAGCCAGCGGCGGAAAAAGGCAGCCCGGACAATTTTAGACATGCCAATGCCACAATTTGGCATTCCTCTAAGTGACGGGCGGGTGTATGCTTGGCCAAGTTTACCCCATGAACCACCTACCCTCCCTTAGCCGCCGCAAGTTCCTGAAAAACTCCGCCCTCGCCACCGCGGCCGCCTATGCCGCGCCGCGTTTCTTCAATCGCGCGGGCGCCGCCGCCAACCACGTCAGCGCCGCCATTGCCAACCCCTTCAATCCGCCGTCGAGCAATCTGCCTTACGCTCCCGGGCCGTTCGCGCCGACGTGGGAATCGCTCTCGAACTTTTCGACGCCCGACTGGTTTCGCGACGCCAAGTTCGGCATCTGGGCGCACTGGGGCCCGCAGTGCCAGCCCGAACAGGGCGACTGGTATGCCCGCCGCATGTATATGCCTAGCGACAGCAGCCACGATTACGACTACCAGGTAAAGACCTACGGCCATCCCTCCAAATTCGGCTTCAAGGATGTCATCAACACCTGGAAGGCCGACCAGTGGGATCCGGAAAAACTCCTCGGCCTCTACCAGCGCGCAGGTGCAAAATATTTTTGCTCGCTCGCCAACCACCATGACAACCTCGATCTCTGGAACTCCAAATACCAGACGTGGAACTCCGTCGCCGTCGGCCCGAAAAAAGACCTTGTTGGCGGCTGGGCCAAGGCCGCGCGCAATGCCGGCCTGCGCTTCGCCGTGTCCGTCCATGCCTCGCATGCCTGGAGCTGGTATGAAGTCTCGCAATTTTCCGACAAGGACGGCCCGCTCGCCGGCGTGCCCTACGACGGCAAGATGACCAAGGCCGACGGCAAGGGTCTGTGGTGGGACGGTCTCGATCCGCAGGAGCTGTATGCGCAGAGCCACGCCCCCGGCAACGGCAACGTGCAGTGGGAGTGGGACGCCACCCAGGGCAGCACCATCCCCGACGAAGCCTATTGCGCCAAGTTCTACAACCGCATCAAGGACCTCATCGACCAGCACAGCCCCGACTTGGTTTATTTCGACGACACCGCCCTGCCCCTCTACCCCATCAGCGATGTCGGCCTGCGCATCACCGCGCACTTGTATAATTCCAGCATCGCCAAATCCGGCAAGCTCGACGCCATCGTCACCGGCAAGGTTTTGCAAAACGAGCTTTTGCAGAAATGCATGGTCTGGGACTACGAACGCGGCTCGCCGCCGGACCTCCTGCCCCGCCCCTGGCAAACCGACACCTGCATCGGCGACTGGCATTACAAACGCAGCATCTTCGATGCGCACAAGTACAAGACCGCCGAGACCGTCGCGCGCACGCTGGTGGACAACGTCAGCAAAAACGGCAACCTCCAGCTCAACATCCCCCTGCCCGGCAGCGGTGCGCCGGACACTGACGAATTGAAGTTCCTCGCCGATTTCACGCCGTGGATGGACGTCAACTCCCCCGCCATCTACGCCAGCCGCCCGTGGAAAATCTTCGGCGAAGGCCCTTCGACCAAAAACCGGGTCGCGGTGCGCGCCCAGGGCTTCAACGAGGGCCGCACCTCCTATGGTGCGCAAGACTTCCGCTTCATGCAAAAGGACGGCACGCTTTACGCCTTCGCCATGGGCTGGCCGGCCGACGGCAAGTACACTATCACCGCCCTCGCCGAAGGCACCCCGAATGTCCCCGGCAAAATCGAGCGCGTCGAACTGCTGGGCATGACCGAGCCGCTGAAATTCACCCGCGACCCGTCCGGCCTCGTCATCACCCTCCCGGAACAAAAGGTTGGCAACTACGCCTATGGGCTTAAGCTTAGCGGACCCGGCTTGACCGTGTGATTCCGCCATGCTTCCCGACGACGATGCCTGCCGCCAGGTGCAAAAGTACCGCGCCCGGGAGCTTATTCTCGGCTTGGCGTTGGGTCTGTGCGCCCTCACCTCGACCATCCTCTATGCGGTGTTTTTGCGTGGTAAAATCGCCACGCCGCTTTTGATCTTCGTGATTGTCCTCGAGTGGCTCGTCCTGGGTGGAGTTTACCTGATTATCACCTCTAAAATGCGCCGGCGCAAATGACGGACGCCGTCGAATTTCCCTCACGGGGCTTGACTCCCCGGGGCATTTTGGATGCTATGTGCCCCTTTTACCCTTCTCGGCATGGTTTACCGACCACCCAAACACAAGCCCGCCCCGGGCATGCGCCCCGTCCGCCCCTCCGCCGACCCCCTCGGCGGCCCCGCCCATCGGTCGGAAGATATTGACGACGCCATCCAGGGCGACGACCGCCACTTGGTTGCCGTGGACGATAATTACGGCGGCGGCGACATGGAAGACCGCCTCTGGCTTTTCTGGCAGCGCCACAGCAAGTCCGTGCTGGCCGCCCTGACGATTGTCGCGCTCGGCTTGATTGGCTGGGAGGGCTGGAACGCCTATCAAAACCACGTCGTCAGCACCTTGCAGAGCGAGTATCAGACCCTGCAAACCCCGGACGCCTTTCTGAATTTCGCCCAGGCCAATCCCAATGCCATTTTGGGCAAAATCGCCTTGCTGGAAGCCGCCGACGGTTTCTACACCACCGGCAAATACCAGGAAGCCGCCGAAGCCTACGGCAAAGCCGCCACCGTCTGGGGCGCCGATGAAAAAGGCCAGCGCGCCCGCCTCGGCTGGTCGCTCGCCCTCCTGAACAGCGGCGACGTTGCCGGCGCCGAACAGCACCTTGATTCCCTTTACAACGATTCGACCACCCTTGACTACTTCCGCTCCCAGGCGGCCTTTGACAGCGCCGTGATTTACGCCCAGCATGGCGACACCGCCAACGCGACCACCTGGGTGGACCGCGCCAAGAGCTTCTCCAGCAGCCCCATGTGGTCCTCCCTCGCCAAAACCTTTGGCGACATCATGCCGTTGCTGTCCGATATCAAGCTGGTCCCTGCCGCGGCCCCCGCGATGGATTCCGCCAAGTTGCCCGAGACCACTGTGAAAAGTCCCGCCCCGGCGCCCGCTGCCGCGCCGAAACCGCCGGCGGCCAGTTCCACCGCGCCGGCCGCCACCGGCTTTGATTTGTCCGGCTTGCCCGCCAAGGGGACGTCGCCCTAAGCCGCATCCCGCTTAGTCTGCGCTCTTTTTTCGGCGCGGCAGCAAATCGCGGAAGGAATAGAGCAGGTAGATGGCGACGCCGATGGTGATGAACGAGTCCGCCACGTTGAAGGCGGGGAAACGGTAGTTTTTGGTCAGGTGGAAATCCCAAAAGTCCACCACCCGCCCGTGCAGTTCGCGGTCGAGCAGGTTGCCGATAATGCCGCCGCAGAGCATCCCAAAGGTGTATTGCAGCAGCGGCTTGCCGAGTTCCAACTGGCGGCGGTAATGGAAAATCGCCCCCAGCGCCACGATTCCCAGCAGCGCCAGCAACAACGTGTGCTGCGCGAACAGCCCCCACGCCGCGCCGGTGTTGGAAATATTGACGAAATAAAAAAACCCGTCGATCACCGGCACCGGCGGCGGGTTGTAATAGGTGTTGTCCGGAATGTAGTGGACAATCCACCGCTTGCTCGCCTGGTCGGCCGCCACGACGGCCGCCAGCGTCAGCCAGAAGCGCGCGTAGACCAGCGGCCCGCGCGGCGGCGCGGGAGCGAGACTCTGCACCGGCCCGGTCATGACGCGTCGGAGTCGTCCTCGGCCAGGGCCGCGGCGTCTTCACCCGTCGCCTCGGTAAAGAGCCCCGCGACCGCGTTGCCGCGCTGGGAGCCGTAGCGGCGCTGCTTTTCCAGCTCCTTCTGCCCCTCGAGCGAATAACGCGTGAAAGGCACCGCCGCCAGGCGCTCGGCGCTGATGGCCTGGCCCGTAATCTCGCAGGTCCCGTACGTGCCGTTGCGGATGCGCTTCAGGGCCTCCTCGATTTCGAACAACAGCTCCTGCTCGCTCGAAACCAGGCTCAGCGCAAAATCGCGGTCGAAGGTGTCCGTGCCCGCGTCGGCCATGTGTTGGCTGTAACCCGACAAATCGCCGGAGTCCTCCTTGGCGGAGCGCTTCAATGTCTCCTGCGCGTGCAGGTCCAGCCCCTGGCGGATTTCCTCGCGCATCTCGACAAGCTGGCGGTAATAGCGCCGGTATTTCTGCGGAATATTTTCCTGGTCCATCATCTGGGTGACGGACACAGGCTTGTGCGTCTTCGGCGGCGCGGTGACGCCCAGGATGTCGGCCAGCGACGCCGCGCCGAGCACCTTCGCCTTCGCCGGCTTGACGGCCGCCGCCGGCACGGTCTTGCCCTTGGCCGGCGGGATTCTCTCGCTGAAACGCGCGACCGGCAGGCCGGGCTTGGTGTCCGCCTTTTTGCCGGTTTTTTCCTTCTCCTGCTTGCGCGACTTGATCAACTCGCGCACGTCATCGAGCGTGAAGACGATCGGCGTGTTCTTGCGGGAGCGGATTTTGAAAATTGCCGGCGTGCTCTTGCGCTTGCGGGCGTTGAGCATGATCGCCTTGGCCGCTTCATCCGGCTCGCGCGCCACAGCCACCGGGGCCGGCTTGGCCGGAGCCGGCGTTGCGGCGGGTTTTGCGGGAGCGGCCTTCTTGGCCGCCACCGGGGCAGGCTTGGGGGCCGCCTTGACGGGCGCCTTGGCGGGAGCCTTCGGTTTGCTTTTGGCGGCAGGCTTGGCGGCGGGCTTTTTCGGTTTGGTCATGTGGGGAATCGGGTGGGAAAGGTGAAGCGGCTCGCTAGGTCTTTTGCGGCGCATATTTGGCCAGCAATACGGCGCGGTCGCGCGGGCAGACTTTGTCCTCGAAGCCCTCGACCGCCACCAGTTCCGGCACCCAGCGCCAGCAGCGCGGGCAGCGCACCCCCGCCGCGGGCGCGGCGGCGATTTCGATTTCGGCGTTCGTGCCGGCCACCAGATGCACTTGGGAAACAATGAAAAGCTCCGCCAGGTCGTCGGCGTGACGGCGCAGCACCGGCATCGCCCCGGCGGACTCCGGCCCGGTGATGGTGACCTGCGCGTCGAGCGATTTGCCGATGGTCTTGGCCTGCCGCAGCGCCTCGAGCTTCTCGTTCACGCGCTCGCGAAATTTCAGGATGGCCTCGACTTCCTCCGCCGCCTGCGCGAAATCCGCCGTCGCCCATGCCGCCTCGGCCACCGGCCAGGGCTGCAGATGGATGGAATCCCCGGCATACTCGTTGCGCGCGGAAAAATGGCTCCAGGCTTCGTCGGTCGTGAACGGCAGCACGGGCGCCAGCAGCCCAAGCAGCGAACGCAGGATGGCGTGCATCGCCGTCTGCGCCGCGCGACGCTCCGGCCAGTCCGGCGCAAACGTGTACAGCCGGTCCTTCAAAATATCGTGATACTGCCGCGACAGTGTGACGGACACAAAATGGTCAATCGCCTTGACGCCGAGGTGGTAATCATAGGCGTCGAACGCCGCCGTGGTCTCGCGCACCAACGCGTGCAGCCGGTGCAGCGCCCATCGGTCGAGCGGCGTGAAGTGCTCGGGTGTGACCGCGTCGCGGGCGGCGTCGAAATCGTTAAGATTCCCCAGCAAGTACATCAGCGTGTTGCGCAGGCTGCGGTACGTGTTCGAGGTCTGTGTGAAAATATTTTCCGACAGCCGGATGTCCGCGCGAAAATCCTCCGAGGCCACCCACAGCCGGATCAAGTCCGCGCCGTATTTTTTCACGTAGTCGTCGGCGGTCTGCGGCTTGCCGTCGCTCTTGGAAATTTTGCGCCCGTTTTCGTCCACCACAAACCCGTGCGTCAACACCCCGCGGTACGGCGGCGCGCCCTCCGTCGCCAGCGCCGTCCACAGCGAGCTCTGGAACCAGCCGCGGTGCTGGTCGGAGCCTTCGAGGTAAAGGTCCGCGGGCCACTCCAGTCGCGGGTCGCGCTGCAGCACCGCCGCGTGCGAGCAGCCGGAGTCAATCCACACGTCGAGCGTGTCGCCGCTCTTTTTCAGCGGACGCTTCCAGTCTTTCGCCGCCGCCACGCCTTCCAGCAATTGCTCGGCCTCCTGCTCGAACCAGATATTGCTGCCGTGTTTTTCAAATTTGTCGGCGATTGCGCGGATGACCGCGGCGTCGAGGTGCGCGCCGTTGTCCGCGTCGAAAAACGCCGGGATGGGCAGGCCCCACGAACGCTGGCGCGAGATGCACCAGTCCGGCCGGCTCTCGACCGCGCCGCGAATGCGGTTTTCGCCACCCGCCGGCACCCACGTCACCTGCCCGATGCATTCCTGCGCCAGCGCGCGCAACGATTGGCGCGGATGCCCCTTGGCGTCGGCAAAAGGCTTGTCGAGGGCGATGAACCATTGGTCGAGCGCGCGAAACACCACCGGCGTCTTCGAGCGCCAGCAATGCGGGTATTGGTGCGGATACGGATGGTTCGCCAGCAGCGCGCCGCGCGCCGCCAGCATTTCCAGCACCTTGTCGTTCGCCGGGCATTTGCCCTTGAGCTCGAGGACGCTCACCCCCACCAACTCCGCCGGGATGCGGCCGTCCTCAACATACCGGCCCTTGTCGTTCACCGGGCAATAAATTTCCAAACCATATTTCAGCCCCGTCTGATAGTCCTCCAGGCCATGCCCCGGCGCGGTATGGACGGCGCCGGTGCCCGTGTCGGTGGTCACGTATTCCGCCAGCACCACCGGCGAAGCGCGATCGATAAACGGGTGCCGGGCCTGGAGTTTCTCCAGTTTTTTTCCGGCAAAAGATTCCGCCAGCGGAGTCGCCGCGACATTGATGGCCGCAAGGGTGGCTCCGGCCAGCGGCTCGGCCACCAGCAGATTGTCCGTGGCCGTTTGCAGCACGCGATACATCACGTTTGGATGCACCGCGATGGCCAAGTTCGCCGGGAGCGTCCACGGCGTGGTCGTCCAGATGACGATGCTCAGCGGCTTGTCCGCCGGCAGGCCGAATTTTTTCGCCTCGGCTTCCGGCACGGGAAATTTCACATAAATCGAGGGGCTGACGTGGTCCTTGTATTCAATCTCCGCCTCGGCCAGCGCCGTCTCGAACGGGATGGACCAATACACCGGCTTTTTGCTGCGGTACACCAGCCCGCGCTCGACAAATTGCGCGAAGGCGCGCATTTCCGCCGCCTCGTAGCCCGGTTCCATCGTCTTGTATTCCTGCGCCCAGTCCGCCAGCACGCCGAGGCGTTGGAACTGCCCGCGCTGCTTCTCGATGAACCGCGTCGAAAACGCCGCGCACTCCGCGCGCAGCTCCGCCGCGCTCAATTCCCTTTTCTGCTCGCGCAGCTCCTTGGCGACCTTGTGCTCAATCGGCAGCCCGTGGCAGTCCCACCCCGGCACATAGGGCGTGCGGTGGCCGCGCATGGTCTTGTGCCGCAGCACGATGTCCTTGAGCAATTTGTTCAGCGCGGTGCCGATGTGCACGTCGCCGTTGGTGAACGGGGGCCCGTCGTGCAGGATGAAGGGTGGCTTGTCCGCGTTCTTTTCCTGGATGCGGCGGTAAAGTTCGGTTTTTCCCCAGTGCGCCAGGCGCGCCGGCTCGCGCGTCGTCAGGCTCGCCCGCATGGGAAAGTCGGTCTGCGGCAGGTTCAGCGTGTCCTTCAGTTGCATGTCGCGCGCGCTTGGTTTAGGATAAAATATTACTTTTTCGGAAAGCAAAAATGCCGTGCGCTAACGGCACAGCATTTCAGGGAAAAGGTCTCGATGAGGAAG
>DASZWY010000138.1:0-3597 GCA_035546135.1 Opitutales bacterium | reverse complement strand
CACGGCGCGCATCGTTTCCACCGCGCCGGCAAGCGGGTTCAGGTAATAAAGTTCGCGCCAGAGCGCCGGCAGGCGCTGAAAACGCTCGTTCAGCGGCGAATAAATGATGGGCGAGGCATACATCAGCAGTTGCAGCACGAGCGACTGCGCCACGCGCACATCGCGGTATTGCACCGAGAGCGCCGCCAGCCACAACCCCGCCGCCAGCGCGCTGATCACCGTCACCAGCATCGCCGCCGGCACCGCCCAGAGCGCGTTCCATTGCAGGTGGCACCCGGTCTGCAGCAGTTGGCCGTGCAGGGCAACCAAGGTGATCGCCAGCAGGGCCAGCATGATGAGCAGGTCGAAAACTTTGCCCAATACCGCGGCCAGCGGCAGCACCAGCCGCGGGAAATAAACCTTGGTGATGACGTTGAGGTTCGCCGCCAGGCAATTGCCCGATTCCGTCACCGCCGTCTGGAAAAACGTCCACGCCACCACGCCCGCGAGTGACCAGATGGGGTAGGGCACCTCGTCGGAATACACGTCCGCCAGTTTGCCGAAAATCAGCGTCAACACGCTGGTGGTGAAGATGGGCTGCACCACCGCCCAGCCGAACCCCAACACGGATTGTGCGTACCGCGTCTTCAAGTCGCGCCGGATCAGAAACCACAGCAGGTCGCGCGCGTTCCACAGCTCGCGCCACTCTGCGAAGCTGCTCAGGCCGCGCGAGGTGATGACGATGTCGGGAACGGCGGGCTGGTTCATGACGGCAAATTATTGTGCAAGCTGCCGCCCTTGGCCGCTGGCCGGAACAAACCGGCCAAGCCTGTTGCAGTCGGGCGGACCCGCCGGGGGGTCATCGGAGGTGGAAGCCCGCGGCCGGAACGCGCGGGATGCGCGCGCCGGGCGGGAAAGCGAAACGGACCGCGCGCCGGGCGCGGTGGGGAACCGGAGCAAAATTTTTGGCGGGAAAATCAGTCATGGGTGAATGACTTGCAGCGGGTGGGCGTGGCGTTGTTCGATCGCGTCAGCCGGAAGCTCGACGCGGTTTTCGCCGCCGAGCAGCTCAAGGAGCAATTGCACGCGCTGGCGGCCCGGCACCAGACCGGCCACTTCGCCCGAGCGGCCGCGAAAAATTCCCGAGATGATGCGCACTTTTTCGCCGAGCTTCCATGGCTCCGGCGGCAGTTCCAGCACCTGGGTGGCCGCCAGCGCGTGCAAGGCCGTGATGATGGTCTCCGGCACCGCCGCGTAGTCGCGCCCCTGCCGCACGATATACGCAACGCCGCGCGCATAGCGCACCGCGCGGATTTTGCCTGCCGGCGCGAATCTCGCGAACAAATAGCCCGGAAACAGCGCCTCCACCACCAGCCGCGGCCCGCGCGGCGACACCCGCCGGTAGCGCACCCGAGGGAAAAACGCCTCAATTTCCGGCAGCGCCGTCAGCG
This sequence comes from Opitutales bacterium, assembly GCA_035546135.1. Classification (GTDB taxonomy): domain Bacteria; phylum Verrucomicrobiota; class Verrucomicrobiia; order Opitutales; family JABDGR01; genus JABDGR01. The sequence goes on along the minus strand of DASZWY010000138.1, from coordinate 2,167 downwards.
CCCCATAGGCGACGCCTTCGCGCTTCGGCTGCGTTTTCACGCAATACCAATTCACCTCGGCGGAGAGGACGGGAGCGTCGGCTGGGTCGCGAGCGGGCATGGAGATGAAAATCAGGCGAGGAAGCGCGCCATCAGCGCCAGCAGCCGGCGCGCGTTGGCGTTGACGTTTTCCAGTTTCTCGAGCCGCTGGCGCAGCCAGTCGCGGTTGGCGGCGGGCTCATGCTCGATGAGCTTGGCCAGCCCGCCGAGATGTTCGCCGGCCAGTTCGAGCTGGGCGTTCACTTCGTCGTCGAGAAAATTGCCGATGAGCTTGCGGAACTGGTCTTCCGCCTCGAAATGCTCGCGCCGCGCGCCGGGCACATAGACCGGGCGCACCGCCTTGAACGAGCGCAATTGGCGCAAGCCCTGGCTCGCCGAGCCCAGGCTGATGCGCAGCCGCTCCATGATTTCCTCCATCGTCAGCGGCCGCGGCGAAAGATACAGCAGCCCGTAAATCGCGCCGACGGATTTTGGCAGGCCCAGGATTTGCCCGGCCCGCATGGCCAGACCCACGACCTCGCGCTCCAGCGGGGAAAGCGGCGGGGTCGCTCCTTGGGCGTTCGGGCGCAGACCCGAGGGAGCATTTCGGGACCGGCGGGCGGGAGCTTGGAGTGCCGTCTTGATGGCCGATAACATAGCGCATGCTACAAATTTTTCAATAAAAAATGAAAAGATTTCTGAATCCTATGCCATAATGCGTTTGCCTAGGGTAAAAAACCTGCTAATTTCCCTTCGGGGGCGCCCGCGTTTGCTTTCGGAATTGCCCGCCTCGGTAAAACCACCGATATATTCCGCAAGGTATAGTCCCTACTGCTCGTTGCTCCGCCATGATTCACCATCGTACGAGAGGCCTTTTCCGCATCTTGGGCGCGCTGGTGGTGGTATTGTTGCCGGCTTTGTTTGTCATCGTCTTTTCCATCTTTGTCCTCTGGCGGGTGGACGTTGCGACGATCAATATGTCCGCCTACATGGGCGCGGCGGCGGTCACCGGCTTGCTGGGTTTCACACTTTACCGGGACTACAGCGGCCCCATCCCCCGCGCAGAGTGGGCCTGGAAAATTTCCTACCGCCAGGTGGCCATCCTGGCCGCGCTCATGTTCGGGCTGGTGTTTGCGACCCATGACGTGGCCGTTAGCCGCTTGATGATGGGCATCTACCTGGCGCTGGCGCTGGTGGTGTTGTTTTGCTTCAACCTGTGGGCGCCGCCACAACTGGCCCGGATGATGTTTTCCGGCAGCAATCTGCGCTCCTGCCTCATCATCGGCAGCGTGGATTCCGCCTTGCGGGTGCGCGACTGGATCGAGTCCGTCACCGCGGTGGGCTACGAAGTGACGGGTCTGTTGACCTGGCACGGGGGCGGCGAAGGCCAGTCCCCCTGGCCGGTGCTCGGCTCGGTGTACGACATCGAGCGCGTGGTGCGCGAGCGCGGTGTCCACCAAGTCATCCTGTTGGGCACGCGCGAATCGCCGGAGATGGTGCGCCGGGTCGCCAACGTCTGCGACAGCGAGGGTTGCCGCCTGCTCATCTACAATCCTTGGGCGGGGGTGTTCCAGCAGCCGCTTATTCCGGTGACGGAATCGGGCCACATGTTTTTCATGCTGCGCGAGGAGCCGCTCGAAAACCTTTACAACCGCTTTCTCAAGCGCGTTTTCGATTTGGCCCTGAGCATTCCGGTGGTGTTTCTCGTGCTGCCCTGGCTCATTCCCATCGTGTGGGCCGGCCACCGGCTGCAATCGCCCGGCCCGGTTTTTTTCAAGCAGCGCCGCCGCGGCTACAACAAGGTCGAGTTCGTGCTCTATAAATTCCGCACCATGCACCAGGCCGCGGGCGGCCCCATTCAGGAGGCGCGCCAGGCCACCAAGCACGACCCGCGCGTGTTTCCCTTCGGCGAATGGCTGCGCCGCACCAGCCTCGACGAATTTCCCCAGTTCTTCAATGTCCTGCGCGGCCACATGAGCTGTGTCGGCCCGCGCCCCCACCTGCCCGAGCATGATGTGCTTTTTCACCAGTACGTCGAAGTTTACCCCATGCGCCATTTCGCCAAGCCCGGCATCACCGGCCTGGCCCAGTCGCTCGGCTACCGCGGCGAGATCACCGATGTCGAAGTCCTGCGCAAACGCGTGCGCTA
>DASZWY010000137.1:0-4109 GCA_035546135.1 Opitutales bacterium | reverse complement strand
GCCGTCCGTGGCTGTCGTAATTGCGATACGCGAAATTCTCCATGGAGAACCCCTGCGGATTCGGAAAGCTGTGCCAGCCCCAATCGGCCATCGTGCAGAGTGGAATCGCGCTGTTGCCATTGTAGGCGTCCGGAAAAGTCTGCAGGCCGGTCACGTCGGCGGTGAAGCAAAATTCGCCATTGCCCACCGACAGCGGCGAGCCGGGCTCGAATTGCGTCAGCACCGGGTCATGCCGCGTCACCAGCGCGTGGCGGTCAATCGGCGCCGGCGCGTCGGCGGCGTGAGCCGCCGCGAACAGCCAACATCCAACGCTCAACATCCAACATTGGGCTAATCGGGAAAGGCCGCGATTTTTTGTATTCATTGAATGTTGAGTGTTCGCCGTTCGATGTTCATTTGAGCGTCACGTCCCACACGCGCGAAAAACGCGACTTGCCCGCGGGGCCTGCAATGTCGAGCACGACGATGTAGTTGCCGGGGTCCTTGTAGGCATGCTGCGGATTTTGCTCGGTGGAGCTGGTGCCGTCGCCAAAATCCCAGTGCCACGAGGTGACTTTTCCGCGGGATTGGTCCTGAAACGCCACCAGGCGCTTGGCCATGTCCACAACCTGAAACGTCCATTTGGCCTCGAACGGTTTGACGAACTGCGGCTCGAGCGGCATCAGCTTGAACGGCAGCAGCAGCGACGCGTCGCCGTACATCGTGTGCACCGAGGACAGATTCCAGAACATGTGCTTGGCCGGCTCCGGCCCGCGGTAGTCCAGGATGGCCCAGCACAGGCTGACGAGGTTGTTTTCCACGAGCTGCGTTTCCTTCGATTTCTCCGGGCCGTCGGGCGACGCCAGGTCGAACGGGGTGATGTAGAATTCCAGCGTCAGCTTGCCGGCCTCGCCGGGCTTGAAATCATATTTGCACGCGTGGTTCGCGTACGGGAACTCCTTGAGCCATTGCTGCGGTCCCCACGCCATGCACCAGTCCTTGTCCAGCGGCGGCGTAAAAATGTGGTAGTTCTGCGCCGTGTAGCCCTGCATGGCGAAATACGCGTCGAACTCCGGCACGTTCGGGTCCGGCCGCCAGCGCGCGATGAATTTGCCGCCCGAGCGGTCGCCGTCCACCACCAGCTCAAAAATGTCGCTGTCCAGCCCCGGCCGGGAAAAATCCCAATAACTCTTGTAGGCCTCGTAGAGAAAATAGAGCCGGTTCAGCCCCTTCACCCAGCCCACGCGCACCTTCGCATCGAGGATTTGGGGGTCGGGCTTCGCGTAGGTCTTGGTGTCGTCCACCATCTGGTCCATGCCCACGGCGTAGCTGTCGGGCACGATGTTCCAGTCGCTGGCGTCGCCGTCAATGCGCGGAATCTGGTCCGGCGGGAATTGGAAGACCTTGTAGTACGGCGGGCGGTCAACCGCGCGCGCGGGGGTGGCGGGCAGGGCGGCCATGGCGAGGAGGACGAGGGATGTGAGGCAGGGGCGCACGGGGTGTTGCACGGGTGAACATTCAACATCCAACGGCCAACTTTCAACCTTGAATAAGGCGCAGCGGCAGCCCGCTCTTTGATTGGAGGTTAAGCGTTGAGCGTTGAATGTTCACGGCGCCGGTTTCCAGTCGGGACCGTTGGTGCGGAAAGGGTAGGCGGGCAGGCCGTCGGCATTGACGAGGTTGGGCTGCGCGGTCTCCGTCCAGCCCAGGCGCACCGCTGTCGGCTCCTTCACCGCATCGTTGCGCAACGTGACGGTGTCGCCGGCGATGACGGCCATGGCGGGCTGGAACACGCCGTCGGCCCCGGCGATTTCGAAATCGTCCGGCGCTTGGCCGTCGCGCGTCGCCAGTTTGCCGCCCGTGTTCGCAAAATGCACCACCGCCGCGCCGTCCTTGATCTCCAGCTTGTCGAACAGCGGCCCCTGCCAGGCCGGCGCTTTTTGCCCGTAAACTTTGGCGAGGGCCAGGTTCGCCAGCCGCTGGCCGACGGTGCGCTTCCCACTCGGGTGGATGTTTTTGAAATTCGAATCGAGGTCGGTCGTCGGCACGATTTCCACGTTGGACAGCCGCGTGGCCAGGAACTGCGCCTCCCAGAGTTTCGGCAGTTCGTCCGCGGCGTGCGGCAATGGCGTCACCTTGTCCACGAGCAGGTCCTTGCGCGAGGTGTAGAGATACGGCGCAATCTGCACCTGGTAAAACGGCAGGCTTGGGTCGTGCCACAGCCCGCGCCAATAATCCACCAGCGCCTGCAGCTTGTCCGCGTAGCGCAGGCCGTCGTTCGACGCGATGATGTTCGACTCGCCCTGATACCACAGCATCCCGCGCAGGGTGAACGGCGCGAGGTCGCGAATCATGCTGGTGAAATAATCGCCCGCGGGCCGCCCGTCAATCAGCAGCCGCCCCGGCGCCGCGGCCTCCTTCGCAAACGCGGGCTGTTTTTGAAACGCCGCCGGCGGCACCCATTGCTCCAGCCGCGAGCCGCCCCAATAGGAGCCCACCACGCCCACCGGCACGTTGAGTGCGCGCTGCAAGTTGCGCGCGAAGAAAAAGCCGATGGCCGAAAACTTGTTCAGCGCGTCGCCGTTGCAATCCGTCCAGCCGTCCGTGGAAATCTCCGGCGCGCGCGTCTGTTTGTTCACGCGGAACAGGCGGATTTGCGGGTACGTCTCCGTTTGCAGCTCCCGCGCCAGTTGCGGGTCCGTCGGCAGGGCCGAGGGCGCGCTCGACGACGGCGCGTTCACGGAATACTCCATGTTCGACTGCCCGCCGCAGAACCATACTTCGCCGACGAGGATGTTTTTCAGCGTGACGCTGCCGCTCTTCTCCGGCGCGGCGGCATTCGTCGCGGTGATGGTCAGTTCCTGCGGCGTGGCCGAAGCCTTCAAGGGGTCGAGCGCCACCCGCCAATGCCCCTCTGCGTCCGGTTTCGCGCGTTTTTCCTGCCCGGCAAATTTCACGACCACCTCGTCGCCCGCGTCCGCCGTGCCCCAGATGGCCACCGGCCGCTCGCGCTGCAGCACCATGTTGTCGCCGAGAATCTTTGGCAGCGTGACGTTTCCCCGCGCGGTCAGGCCCGCGAACAGCGACGCCGCCAGCGCGGCAAAAATTCGGCGCGGCTTCATGGCGATGCCTTAGCTGCCCGGCGGATGGTCCATTTCCTCACCCGGCTTCGGCGTGGGTGCGACCTTGAAATCCTCCGGTTTGTCGGGCTTGGCGGGGTCGAAGCTGAAGCCGTCCACCACGTGCTCGGCCAGCGGCAGCTTCGCGCGCTGGATGCCGGTGATGACGCATTTCGCCAGCTCGTAGCTGCCGAAATCGCTGTGGTGCGTGCCGTCGTAGGAATTCGTGCCCGTCTTGGCAAACAGCGCCTCCGAGGGCTGCGGGCCGAAAAACTCGTACAACTGCTTGCTCATGCCGTTCAACTCGACGCACGCCACGCCATTGTCCTTGGCGACTTCCCATGCCGTGTACGGGTAGCCGTTCAGGCTGTTGGTGATGGTATTGCCCGAAAACGTGTGGCGGTTCATCGGCGTGACGATGATGAGCGTGCCGCCGGCCTTCTTGGTCCCGTCCACCACTTTTTGCAGCGCGGCACGGTAACTCTCAATCGTGCCCGGCGCCTTCATGTCATTGTGCCCGAACTGCACCAGCAGGTAATCGCCCGGTTTCATCTGGCTCCAGACCTTGTCGAAGCGGTGCCGCCCCAGCGAGTCCGCGCAGGTTTCGCCCGATTCGCCGTGGTTGGACACCGCGATGTCCGGCTTGAAAAAGCGTGTGATGGACTGGCCCCAGCTGTTGTAGGGCTCGACCATCTGGTCGCACGAGGTCGAGTCGCCCACAATATACACGGTCGGCACGTCGACCTTTTCGATTTTCAAATCCTGGATGCTCGGGTGCTCGCCGTTGAATTCCAGCGTCAGGCCCTTGTCCCAGTCCCACGCTTCTTGTTGCGATTCGCGCGGGGCCTTGAGGTTCACCACCCCGCCGGCGTATTCCGGGCGGCGCGTGTTCACGATAAAGGTCTTGGTCACGTATTCGCCCGGCTTGGTCTGGATATTCTCCAGCATCAGGCGGCGCAACTCGGCCTTCACGCTCACGTCCGTCGCCACGTCCGGGTTGCCGAGCGTGAC
>DASZWY010000136.1:0-62017 GCA_035546135.1 Opitutales bacterium | reverse complement strand
AGCCCGCCCACCGCGCCGGAGCGTTTCTTTGACCTGATGCCGCTGGATAAAATCCAGTTGCCCGTGGACTACGCGCCCCGCCGCACGGTGCCCGAGGGCTTTCCTGAAGGCTGCCTGCGCCCGCGCAATGCGGACTTGTTTATTGGCCGCGACTCGACGCCCGAAACCGCCAAGGAAGTCATCCAAGCCTACCTCGCCTCCGTGGCGTGGACGGACTGGAACATTGGCCGCGTCATTGCCGAACTCGACCGCCTAAACCTCCGGCACAAGACCATCATCTGCTTCAGCGCCGACCATGGTTACCAGCTCGGTGAAAAAGGCAAGTGGTCGAAAGCCGGTTCGCTCTGGGAGGAAGGCGCGCGCATCCCGATGTTCATCGCCGCGCCGCAGGCCAAAGGCAACGGCCAGGTCTGCCAACGCATTGTCGAGACCCTTAACCTTTACCCGACCCTCGCCGAACTGTGCAGTCTCCCCGCGCCGGTGGGTCAGGAAGGCCGCAGCATGACGAAACTGCTCGACAATCCCATGGCGGACTGGAATTACCCGGCCTTCACAGTCTGGAAGGAAAACGGCAACGCCCTCACCGGCATCGGCGTGCGCGTCGAAAACTGGCGCTACGCGGAATACGACCTCGGCGGCCCGATGCTCCTCGACATGGTCAACGATCCACACCAGTTGAAAAACCTCGCCCACGACCCGAAGTACGCGGACGTCGCGAAGAAAATGGCGGACCTCGTGGCACAGTATCGGGCAAAAGAATTCCCCCGCCCCGCCCTCGCCGCGCCCATCCCGGCCGCGACCAAGGCGGCCTGAATCCATTCACGATGCCCAGCCATGGTACCCCGAAGCTCACCAGCGGCATTACGGATTTTCCCGACCCGAAGTCGCTGATTCGCGTACTTTTGAACGGCTTGGTGCAACGAAACCGTGCCGAGTGGATGGCGGCTTATTTGGCGGCGCTGGCGAAGAATCCCGATGCCGCGTCTTAGGGTATTTGGACGGGCTGTGAAATCGGCTCCGCACGGTTTTTGCTTTTTCTCCCGTGCCAATTGGTTTATGTCTATCGGAATGGGGGTCTTTGTGAATCTTGACCTGGCAGCGGCCGATGCGGTGGAGGCCATCGAGCTGCTGGCGCGCGGTCTAGCCGGTGAGCCGGGGGTGATTGACCCCGCACGGCTCGTCGTGGACATTCAAATGCGCGAAAATATTTTGACGACGTATGTCGGCGAAGGCGTGGCGCTGCCCCATGCGCGCACGGACGCCGTGAAATCGCGCGTGGTGGCGGTCGGCCGCAGCCCCGCCGGCGTGCCCTTTGGCCCAAAGCGCGACCTGGCGCATCTCATCGTGATGGTGGGCTGTCCGCGGGCGGACATCAGCGCGTATTTGCAATTCAGCAAACTGCTGTTGCGCCGGCTCCGGTTGCCATTGGTGCGAGCGGAGTTGATGTCCGCCACGGAACCGGACAAGTTCCTCAAGCTGCTGGAACTGGACGGCGAACTTTCCGCCAGCTTGCCGGCCTCGTCATGAAAGACAAAAACCTGCTCATCCTGTTGCGCGCGTGGCTGTGGCTGCGCCGCCAGATGCAGCCAACGGAGGCGCAGTGGAACCTGGTGATGGCGGCGGCGGTGGGTGGGACGGGCGCGGTGCTCGGCCTGTTGTTTCGCGGGGCGACCATCACGCTGCAGCAATGGTTGACGCAGGGCCACGAGAGCGGCGTCCGCGCCTTTGCCACCCTGCCGGACTGGGCCAAGCTGGTGGTGCCGACGCTGGGCGGCCTGGTGGCGGGGCTGGTGCTGCTGTACGGGCACAAATTTTTCCGGCAAAAAAACGCGGACTACATGGAAGCCATCATGCTGGGCGATGGGAAGCTGCCGATAAAATCGAGCCTGTACCGTTCGCTGGCAGCGTTGTTCTCCATCGCCACGGGCGCGTCCATCGGGCGCGAGGGCCCGATGGTGCAACTGGCGGCGCTGGGCGGTTCAATCATGGGCGAGTGGCGAAATTTTCCGCCCGCCCGCCGGCGGCTGATTGTCGCCAGCGGCGCGGCGGCGGGCATTGCGGCGGCGTATAACGCGCCGATTGCCGGGGCACTGTTCGTTTCGGAAATCACGGTGGGCTCGCTGACCATGGAAAGCCTCGGGCCGCTCATCTTTGCCTCGGTGACGAGCATTGTGACCGTGCACATCTTTTCCGACGCCGGCCCGCTTTATCGCCTGGGCAGTTTCGCGATGCCGCGGCCCGGGGAGCTGCTGTGCTTCGGCGTGCTGGGCGTGGCCTGCGGGCTGATGGCGGGGCTGTTCCTGACGATGCTCAATTACCTCAAGAAGTGGTTTCAGGGCGTGCCGGGGCCGCTGCCGTTGCGCATGGCGCTGGGCGGGCTGGCCGTGGGCATTATCGCGATGGCGCATCCGGACGTGACGGGCAACGGCTATGAGGTCGTCAAATCGCTGGTCCAGGAGAAATGGGTCTGGCAGGTCGTGATTGTGACGCTCGTGGCGAAAATGCTGGCGACCTCGGCATCGTTTGGCTCGGGTGCCGTGGGCGGCGTGTTTACGCCGACGCTCGTGGTCGGCAGTTGCACGGGGTTCCTGTGTTGGCAGGGGTTTGCGGCGCTGTTTCCCGATTTGCGGCTTGACCAGGCCGGCTTTGCGACCATCGGCATGGGCGCGGTGCTGGCGGCGGCGACGCAGGCGCCGTTCATGTCCATTTTGATGATTTTCGAGATGACCCTCAGCTACGAGATTATGATCCCGCTGATGCTCGCGAGCGTTATCGGCTACTACACCTTCCGCAGCCTGAAGATGCATTCGCTTTACCATGCCGCGCCGGACGCCTATGATTTGTTCAGCCGCCCGCTCGAAACCCTCACCGTCGCCGACATCATGCAGAAGCAGCCGCACACCGTCCGCCCGGAGGCGAGTTTTGGCGAAGTGGCGCGGAAATTTGTGGCCGGCGGCCTGGACCGGCAATACCTCGTGGGCAAGGGCGGGAAACTGCTCGGGGTGGTCTGCCTCGAAGATATGACCGAGCATTTGCACAGCGTCGGCCTGGCCGCGGCATTCATCGCCGGCGACATCGCGCGGGAAAATTCGCCGGCCCTCGACCCCCGCACGCCCCTCCCGGAGGCGCTGGTCAAATTCACCCACGAGCACGAACAGGAACTGCCCATCGTCGAAAGCGGCACGGACAGGCTCGTGGGCACGCTCTCGCGCAATGACTTGCTGCTGACGCTGGCGGAGGCCGGCAAGCGCGGCGCGCGTGGAAGATAAAGGTTGCGGGTTGCAACTTGGAAAAAAATCGGCACGTTACCCGCAACCGGCCCATTACGACCGCCATCCGTGCCCTCCGCCGCCACCAAAGCTTTCACGTTTATCTGCGGCGACGATGATTTTCTCGTCTCGCGCCGCGGCCGGGAACTTTTCACGGAAATGTCCGCCGGGCTTACGGACGAATTTTCCCGCGAAATTATCGAAGGCACGGCGCAGAACCTCGACGAGCTGGAGGCGGTGGTCGGGCGTTTCCGCGCCGCCGTGCAGACCCTGTCGCTCTTCGGTGACCGCAAGGCGGTGTGGCTCAAAGATGTCAATTTTCTCGCCGACACCGTGACCGGGCGCAGCGAGGGCGCCAAAACGCTGGTGGCGGACTTGCAGGCGCTGCTCGAAACCGTGGACCCCGCCGCTGTCGCGGTGCTCATCACGGCCTGCCCGGTGGATCGGCGGCGCAGCGAGTTCAAATGGCTGCAAAAAGCGGGTGAATTTGAATTTCTCGGCGGCGAAGGGGCCGGCGAGGCCTTGGCCGGGCTGGCCCAGCAGGCGGCAAAGGAAATGGGCGTGGCGTTCGCGCCCGGGGCGCTGGAGTTTCTGACCGCGAAAGTCAACGGGCACACGCGCCTTGCGCTGGAGGAGACCCGCAAGCTGGCGACGTATCTCGGAGCCAAGGGCGGAACCATCACCGAAACGCTGGTGCGCGACTTGGTGCCGGACTTTGGCGAGGGCGATTTCTTTGAACCAGCGCAGGCCTTCTTTTCCCTCGACCTGACCTGGACGCTCGAAGCGCAAAAGCGGTATTTCTTTGCCGGCCATTCGGCGCGGCCACTGCTGTCGAGTCTGCAAGGACGCAACCGGCTGATGATTCAATTGCGGGTGCTGCTGGACGCCGGCGAACTGCGCTTCGGCTACGGCGGCATTGACAAAGGCTCGTTCGAATCCGCGCGCCGGGCGTATGCGCGGCATTTCGGCGGGCTGGAGGACAAGTCCACCTTCAATGTTTTCACCCAAAACGTGTGGTATCTCGGCAAACTCGGCGAAAAGGCAAAGGGACTGCCGTTAAAGAAGCTGATTGATTTTCAGACGGCGTTCGTCGGCGCGTTCGAGGATTTGCTCAAGCGCGGCGCCGCGGAGGAAGAGTCCATCATGCGCGAACTGGCAGTGCGGTGCCTCGGCTGAAATAGCCTTCACCACCATGACGTGACGTGGCCTTGGATGAGTTTGATGGCGAAGACGCCGAGGTTCTTGGCGAGATGCGCGGAAAAACACGGAATCAACGAGCGCGACGGGTTTAGTTTTGAAAAGCGCATCGCATAGAGCCACAGGGAAAAGAGCGCGACCATCGCGGTGCTCCACCAGGCCTTGAGGGAAAAATCGAAAACCAGTTGCGCGGGTTGGCCCGTGGCGGGGCTTTTCCAGTCCCACAAAAACGGATGCAGCAGCGCAAAGAGCGCGGAAAAGCCGAGAATGCCCGCCAGCAGCATTGCCCGGCCATGGTGAGTGACGACGAGGTAACCGCGAAAAATCAATTCCTCGCCAAACGCGGCGCCGACCATGGCGACGAGGTAGAGCGCGGTGATGTCGCTTTGCTGGGCCGAAACACCCAGGGCGTATTCGCCGCCGGTTTCAAGCCCGAGCAGCACGAGCGCCCCGGTGATGGCCGCAAGCACGGCGGCCTTCGAGCAGTAGGTCGCCCCCGGGAATGACCCCGGCCCGGTGCGGCCATGCCGCAGGTCGCCCAGCCAGACGGAAAAGACGTAGCCCGCGGCCCCGGCAAAGGCGGCCAGCAAAAGGGGGCTGTCTTGACTCGCTTGACTCATGGGCCTGGGTTAGATTGGCTGCTGCACCCGGCTAATGCCGGGCGAACGGCCAATCCATTGCTCCTTCGGCGGTTTGCCCGCCCGGCGGAGGGTTGTCCAACCAAATCTCCCGAAACCTTACGCCCATGCTGGCACCCATCGCACGCCGACAGCCCGCCACCTCGGCCAAACCGCCGGGGCTGCCGTCGGAAATCCAGCCGCATTTGGCAGAATTGGAGCGGTTCTTCACCGCGGAGATCGAGACCTTTGAGCCTCCCCTGCGCGAACTGGCGCGCTACACCCTCGACGGCCACGGCAAGCGCATCCGCCCCACCCTGGTCTTTTGCAGCGGGTGGACGGACGGACGCGTGCTGCCGGACCATGTGCGCGCGGCGGCGGTTGTGGAACTCATCCACCTCGCCACGCTGGTGCACGACGACGTGCTCGACGGCGCGGCGCTGCGGCACCAGGTGCCGACCGTCGGGCGCAAATACGGCGCGCCGGTGGCCGTGCTGCTGGGCGATGCCCTCCTGGCCCAGGCGCTGAAAATTGCCGCGGACTTTCTTTCCACCGAAGTATGCCGGGCGATGGCGCGGGCCACCCAGCGGGTGTGCGCGGGCGAAATTCACCAAACCCTCGAACGCGGCAACCCGCGCTTTTCGGTGAACGAGTACTTCGAAGTCATCGCGATGAAGACCGGGGAGTTGTTCGGCGTGTCGTGCCTGCTCGGCGCGCGCGTGGCCGGGCATCCGGACGAATACCTGGAGGCCGCCAGCCGCTTCGGCCTGCAATTGGGCATCGCCTACCAGCTTTTTGACGACATCGCGGATTTTTGCGGCGACGAAGGCAAAATCGGCAAGACCCTCGGCACGGATTTGGCCAGCGGAAAGTTCACGCTGCCGCTGCTCTGCCTTATCGAGCGCCTGCCGGAGACTGAGGCCGCCGAACTGCGCCGCGACGTGCTGGCCGGCATGGCCAATGTCAAGGACCTGGCCCAGCGCATGAAGCAGCATGGCGTCCTGACTTCCGTGCGTGAGCGCTTCGAGACCGAATTGCGCAAGGGCGAGGACGCGCTGGCGCAATGGGACGGTTTGCCCGCGACGGCGCGGCTGCTGGAACTGGCGGCCTATGTCCGCGGGCAAGTCGCCCGCGTGATTGATTGAATACCCACAGCCCGCCTACTCCCAAGAAGGATTGGTCCATAATGCCGCTGGAACCGGCACAAGATTCTCGTGGCCTTGGAGATCGACAATGACCGGCTGCATGGTCTGGTTGTCTTCCTTGCGGATAAACAAAATATGCGCACCATCGGGCCCGGCGGAAGCAAATAGGTGCTTGGCCAAGCCGTCGGCAAACACCTGCGGGTTGCGGCCCTGCACGTCGCAGGTCTTCCAGAGGTTGTCGGTGTCATCCTGGAAAAGAATCCGGCCATCGCCGAGCACGGTCGGAGTATCTCCCCGGTGGAGGACCGCAAGAGTGCCCTGCAAATCCAAGGAGACAATGTTGCGTGGCGTGATTTGGTTGGGCGAACCAGGCTCAATCCGATGCATGATCAGACCCTTGCCGTCGCGCCGCCAGGACAAGAAGGCGTAATCACCCGGCCTGCCCACGTCGTGGGACTGGCCGGTGGCCAAATCGATAATCACCACCTGGTGCTTGAGCAGGTCGCCTCCGGGCACAGTCCGTGTCACGGCGACAGATTTTCCATCCGGTGACACTGCGGGATCGTAAAAAAGCGCGTCGCTGATTGCGCCCGTCACGAGCGGACGGTTTTCGCCCGTCGCCAAATCAATGGTGTAAACCCCGCTCGTACCGGCCATCGCGTCTAGCGCCGTGACAACGACTTTTGACCGGTTGTCGAAAAAAGCCCCATCCATGGCCGATTCGCCGTGATAGGGCACGCGGCGGAAGTCGCCGGTGTTCAAATCCAAGAGCTTCAAGTCGTAATCACTGCCCAGGCCAGGGCGCCACGAGGCGTTGCCAAGAATCAGCGCGAATTGGGAACGGTCATTGGGCAGTGGCGGCGCGGTGTAATCCGGCCACCGGCCACTGGCCACCACCCAGGTGGCGGGCGGGGCGACGCTAAGCCAGTGAAAGTCGCGTACCTGCAACTGCATTTGCGCATCGCTGAAGTCGATGATGATGCCGTTCGACAAATCAACCCGGTAGGTAAAGCCATTCTTGAGCAATTCGTCGATTTGCGCGATTTGCTGCCGGAGCGCGCCGGCCTTGGGATTCGCGGGGTCCGCCGCCAACCTATCGAGGCCCTGCTTTTTGGCCCCTTGCAGGGCAACCCTCGTCGCGGACGGCAGCGGCTTGTGAAAAGTCGCGATATTATTGCTCACTCCCTGCAAATCTCCCAGCGGTTTTTCCGTCGGCCGATCCACGGTAAGAAAATTGGCGCGCGGCAATAAAACGGCGATGGAGGGAATTTGGAACGGGCACTCGTAGGGACGGTATTTTCCCCGTTGATCTAGGTCCGTCACATACCAAACCCCGTCACGCTGAACCACTCGCGTGACTTCCGTGGTGGATGAACCATCGGGAATGCGAAAGGAATAGCTGAACCGGTCCCCCTCGCGGATGACATTGATGGTAATGGGCGCCCCACCGGGTTTGGTGATGATCGTCGTCCAGTTGGCAGCGGCGCCGTCTTGCAGCTTTTTTTGCGTTGCCTGGGATGCAGCCTGCAAAGTCAGTAAATCAGGCATCGTGGAAGGGTCCAACGCCCTGAGTGGCAAAGATGAACCAAGCAGGACAAACGCAGCCAGGGCGGCGCTGGGTTCGAAGCCGATTTTCATGGGGTGGAAAAAAGGAATCGGAGTTTACCAATAGGGCTGCACCAGGGGCTTGACGCGGGTGTCGTAAATTTTCTGGATGGCGGCCATTTTATTTTTCGTGATGGGCGGCAGGTCGGCGGCGAGGGCGTTTTGCTCGACTTGGTCGGGCCGTTTGGCGCCGGGGATGGAGCAGGTCACCGCCGGGTGCATCTGAATCCAGCGCAGGGCGAACTGCGCCATTGTCATCCCCTTGGGCACCAGGGGACGAAGCTGCTCCACGACCGAGAGGCCCACGTTGTAGTCCACGCCGGAGAATGTCTCGCCGCGGTCAAACATCTCGCCGTGGCGGTTGAAGGCGCGGTGGTCGTCTTTCGCAAACTGGCTCTGCTTCGTCATCTTGCCGGACAACATGCCGGAGGACAGGGGGAGGCGCGCGAGGATGCCGACTTTTTTCTTTTTGGCCTGCGCAAAAAACAAATCGGCGGGCCGCTGGCGGAAAATGTTGAAGATAATCTGCACCGATTGCACGCCGGGGTATTCGATGGCCTTCAGGGCCTCCTCGACGCGCTCGACGCTGACGCCGTAGTGGCGCAGCTTGCCGGCTTTGACGAGGCCATCGAGGGCCGCGAAGGTCTCGGGACGGTAATAGACGTCCGTCGGCGGGCAATGGAGCTGGAGCAGGTCAATCGTGTCCACCTCGAGATTTTTCAGGCTGCGCTCGACAAAAGCGGTGAGATTTGCGCGGTTGTAGCCGTCGGCCACATGGGGGTTGAGGCGGCGGCCGGCCTTGGTGGCGACGTAAAAGGGCTCGGAGCGTTCGCGGCGCAGCCGGGCAATGAGGCGCTCGCTGTGGCCGTCGCCGTAAACGTCGGCGGTGTCGAAGAAGTTGACGCCGAGGTCGAGGGCGCGGTGCAAGGCGGCCAGGGAATCCTCGTCGCGGACATCGCCCCACATGCTGCCGATGGCCCACGCGCCAAAACTGACTGTGGAGATTTTCCAGCCCGTGCGGCCCAGTTCGCGGTATTTCATGAGAAAGAGCAGGATGAAGGAGGCGTTTGCATGAATGAAGCTAAAAATCACGGCGACAGATGAACGCCCCCAGAGCTGTGGTCGGGTCTCAGTTTGAACTTACAGAAGGGCCGCCGACCAGCGGCGCCCCTACAGCAACAGGGACAAAAACTGTAGGGGTGTCGCTTGCGACGGCCCAAAGTGAGACATTACCGGACCAAAGCGGGAAACGCGCGGTCTTGATTAACCGGGCAATCTCGTCCATTATCTGCCCTTCGCCCCGGCCTCGGGGTGAAAAAACCCCCATGAATCTCCTGTATGTCATGCGCCAGCGCCGCCGCGCGCTGCTCGGGATTTTCGTGGCGGTCGCGGCCATTTACCTTGGTTGGTCGGCGATTTTCGGGCGCGTTTACACGGCCTATGCGCAGGTCTCGGACTACAACGCGCGCTCGGCCGGGCAGGTCACGTCGCGGGAGGCGCTGGCGATGTATCTCTCACCGCTGTATTCCGACGGTCTCCTGCGCAAGGTGGCGGCGGGCCTGAGCGAAACCGACCGGCGCAACCTGCTGGCGCCCTACCAGCACTGGTTCCAATGGAGCGCCGGCAGCGGCGCGGTGGAGATTTTAATGAGCGGCCGCACCATCACGGCGACAGACCGGCTCGTGGACGTGGGCTTCCGGCACCCCGACCCCAAGGTGGCGGCGCAAATCGCCAACGCGATGGCCGCGGAATTTGTGGCGGAGTGCAATGCCGCCAAGAGCGACCGCGAAACCAAGAGCCTGGGCGATTTGCGGGCGAAACTGACCGGGGAGGAAAAAAAAGTCGCAGGCCTGCAAAAGCAAATGCAGGACCTGAGCGCGCAATATGACATGACGAATTTCAACACCGGCTCGGACACCGTTTACCTGCAAGCCATCGCGGACATGAACAAGCAGGTCATTGACTTGAAGAGCCGGCTCGACTCGCTCGACTTGCGCCGGCAGCAGGTGGTCGACCAGACCGCGGCGAAAAAACCAGTCTGGGACCTCGATTTCGTCCGCGGCCAGTTGCACATTGCCGATTTATACCAAGCGGCGCAGGACGCGGCGATCAACGTCCAGAATTTGCAAAACCAAGGCTTTCAACCCGAATCCCCGGCGATGACGGACGCCAAGGCCCGCATGGACACCGCCGTCAACGCCCTGACCTCCGCCACCGAATCGGTGGTGCGGCAACTGAGCGCAGACTTGCAGGAAGCACAGAATAATTACCTTCAGGCCAGCAAGCGCCTCCAGGACATGCAAAGCAAAAACCAGGATCTGACGGCCGCCCGCGGCACCTATGACGGCCTGCGCAAAAAATATGAGACCGAAAACCAGGTGCTGAACCAATTGCGCGTGACGGTCGCCGATGCGGAAACGCAGTTCAACCTGACGGACCCCATTTACGCCCTGCTTGCCAAGGCCGACCCGCCGGATACGGCGGACCCCTTGCCGTGGGCCAAGCTGGGCGCCCGGGCCGCCGGCTGGGGCGCGGGCGCGGGTCTGTTGGCGTTGGTGGGCCTCGCGATTCTGCGGCCGCCACCCAAGGCCGAACGCGAGGAATATGAGCGCCGCCGCCGCCGGCACCGGCACTTTCATTCGTCGTCGTCCGGCCCCTCCTCGTCTTCCTCCTCGTCCAAATCCTCGCGACGACATTCCGGTTCCCGATCCTCGGACTCGTCGTCATCGTCACGACACCGTCACTAAACACGGCTTGGCATCGCCGGCGCCAGACCGATAATTAAAGCAAGCTCATGAGCGCCTACCAACCCAAGACCACCCACTCCGCCCTCTTAAAATGGATCGGTAAAATGACCGAGATGTGCCAGCCGCAGGCCGTGCGCTGGTGCGACGGCTCGGCGGTGGAAGCCGAGGAATTGTTCGCCGGCATGGTCCAGAGCGGGATGGCCATCAAGCTCAACCCAGCCAAGCGGCCCAATTGTTATTTATTCCGTTCCGACCCGCGCGACGTCGCCCGCGTCGAGAAGCGCACGTTCATCTGCTCGGTCAGCAAGGATGACGCCGGGCCGACGAACAATTGGGAGGAGCCGCGCGCGATGCGCCACAAGCTCACCGACATGTTCACCGGCTGCATGGCGGGGCGCACGATGTATGTCATCCCCTACTCGATGGGCCCGGTTGGCTCGCCGCTCGCGCAAATCGGCGTGCAGGTGACGGACTCGCCCTACGTCGTCGTCAACATGCGCATCATGGCGCGCGTGGGCCCGGCGGTGCTCGACGTGCTGGGCGACAACGGATTTTTCGTGCCGTGCATCCACTCCGTCGGCCAGCCGCTCAAGCCCGGGCAAAAGGACGTGCCGTGGCCGTGCAACCCGGAGAACACCTACATCGTGCATTTTCCCGAGGAGCGCAGCATCGTCTCCTACGGCTCGGGCTACGGCGGCAACGCGCTCCTGGGCAAGAAATGCCTCGCCCTGCGCATCGCCTCGGTCATGGCGCGCGACCACGGCTGGCTCGCGGAGCACATGCTCATCCTTGGCGTTGAAAATCCGGAGGGCGAAAAGACCTACGTCGCGGCGGCATTCCCCAGCGCCTGCGGCAAGACGAATTTCGCCATGATCATCCCGCCCAAGGAAATGAAGGGCTGGAAGGTCACCACCGTCGGCGACGACATCGCATGGATCAAACCCGGGGCGGACGGGCGGCTCTACGGCATTAATCCGGAGAATGGTTTCTTCGGCGTCGCCCCCGGCACCTCGGCGGAGACGAACCCGAACGCCCTGGCCTCGTGCGCCAAGGACACCATTTTCACCAATGTCGCCCTGACCGATGACGGCGATGTCTGGTGGGAGGGTCTCACCAAGGAATCACCCGCGCACTTGATTGACTGGCAGGGCCAGGACTGGACCCCCGGCTGCGGGCAGCCTTCGTCGCACCCGAATTCGCGCTTCACCGCGCCCATCGCCAATTGCCCCTGCCTCGACTCCGAGGTGAACAATCTGGCGGGCGTGCCCATCAAGGCCTTTGTGTTCGGTGGGCGGCGCATGAGCGATGTGCCGCTGGTCTATCAGGCGTTCACCTGGAGCCACGGCGTTTACCTCGGCGCGACGATGGGCTCCGAGCAAACCGCGGCGGCGGAAGGCAAGGTCGGCGCGCTGCGGCGCGACCCGATGGCCATGCTGCCGTTCTGCGGCTATCACATGGCCGACTATTTCCGGCACTGGCTCAAGGTCGGCAAGCACCTCGAAGTGGCGCCGCGCATTTTCCACGTCAACTGGTTCCGCAAGGACGCGGAGGGCAAATTCATGTGGCCGGGCTACGGGCAAAACATGCGTGTGCTGCGCTGGATTGTCGAACGCGCCAATGGCCGCGCCTTCGCCAAGGAAAGCCCGCTCGGCTGGCTCCCGCGCTATGAGGACATCGACTGGCGCGGCCTCGACTACCCCCGCGCCAAGTGGGGCGAGCTGATGGCCTTCGACCGCCCCCGCACCGCCCTCCAAACCCTCGCCCACGAGGAACTCTTCATCTCCCTCTTCGACCACCTCCCCAAGGAAATGATCTTCGAGCGCGAACTGCTGCTGTCGCGGTTATAGGCAACCACGGATTCCACGAATGGCGCGGGTTTTTGGTTTCTTTATCCGTCCTCTGTAGCATTCATAGTTTAATTTTTCGGCGCCATTTTAGCTTGCCGGAAGGAGGGAAAATCCCAATTATCTCCCTTTTGGCAGTTCCCCCAATGCCCGGTAGCTCAGCGGTAGAGCAGGTGACTGTTAATCAGTAGCCGGAAGGTCTTAAAATTAACGGCAATTATCTGATTTATAGCAATTTGCGAAAAACCTAAAAACCGCCTGCTACGGTTTTTAATCCGGTTTTGAAAGCCGCGTCCTGAGGAATATTTTCCGGAATAATTTTGCGAGCGGGTGACACCGTGTCACTGCGCGTGCGCTGGTATTCGTTTGCCGGCAAACCCGTTGATTTTTGCCGCCCGTCGAGGCCAAATCAATGTGCGGATTGCGGGAAATAGCCCGCGCTGAACGCGGCGAGGTTCTGGGCCTGCTCCTGCGCCGCGGTCGTGTCGCCGCTGCTGTGCGCCTGCACGTAGTGCTGCATCAGCGATGGGCCGCCGCCGCTGCGGTCGTAGAGCGCGTGATGCCAGGCCGCCAGTTCCGCGAAGCGTTCTTGCTGCGCCGGCGTGCGGTCGGCGGCCTTCACCCGGTCGAGGTATTCGTATTCGTGGATAAGCGCCTGCACGCCGGCCGGCAAATCGAGCACGGCGCGCGCGTGGGCGCTTTCATCCGCGAGCTGCTGCGCCTGTTGCTGCTCGCGGTAACCCTGGTCGGTGAATTTGAGGATGCTGCTGAGCACCGGTGCGCCGCCCACGACCGTTTCCGTCGTGGTGTTTGCCCGCGGGTCGTAGCGGAAGAACGAGCTGGCGCCGCCCTCGTCGGCGGTCCAGGCCAGCATCGGTTTCAGGCTGTCCCATCCGCCGGCCAGAAATTCGTTGTCGGTCAGAATCGGCTGCCCGCGGTAGTCGTCAATCGGGTTCTGGCCGCCCAGATATTGTTTCCACGCTTGCGCGATTTTCAGGGTCGGGTTTTCGCCCGGCAGTTGTTCCGTCAGGAAATTCAGCGCGTTGGGCAGCGGTGTGGCCGCGCTGGCTCGGCCCTGCGCCGTCATCGCCGCCTTGTAGGTCGTCCAGTACAGCAGTCCTGAAATCGCCTTCGCGCTCGGATCCATCGGCAGGCGCAGTTCGGTGGTCTTGTGGCCGTATTCGCCGCCTTCCGTGGTGCCGAGCGGGAGCGCCGCGTAATTCATCTTGTCGCGGCCGCCGATGCCTTGGCTCATTTCCTCCAGCGCCTTGCCGAACACGCCGGCGGCGGCCAGGGCCAGCAGTATTTGCATCAGGCCGTCACTCATGGCGTACCGATACCACCAGCCTGCCGCCGTCTTGGGGTGGGTGGCCAGGGCCGCGTCGGCTGCGTAGCCTTTCATTGCCACATTGAGAAACGGCTGGATGACCGCCGCGATATTGGTGTACGTGCCTTTCTTCCGCGTGTTGGGGATGCCGATGTAGTTTCGCACCACGTTTGCCGCCAGCCCGCGCGGCATGCCGAGCTCGTTCGTGAGAACGTCGTACGCGCCCACTTTGGGCAGCACGGCGAGGATGGACCCCTGCCGCGCGATTTGCCGGGGCAGCCAGGTCAGCGTGCGGAACAGGTTGTGCTCCTGCCACGGCGACTTGCGCTCGGGCAGCACGCGTGCGCGTTCCAGCAATTGTTCCAGGTGGTCGTTGCGCGCGTCGGTGTAAATCTGCGTGTCCAGCGGCGTGCCGATGGCCTGGTTGTGCATCATGTCGTTGACGATGCCGGCCCCCGCCGTTTCCAGGGCCTTGCCGTCCGCATAGGCCGCCGCCGCCTGGTAGTTGCGCAGGTAGGCGCCCGCCAGCTTCCAGAATCCGGCCCGGCCCTGCGTCACCGCGCCGAGGTTGCGCGCCGATTGGATGTAATGCCGGTAGAGCGCCGTCCACAGCATGAACGCCGGATTGTATTTGATGGCGAGCGGGTAAAAGATTTTTTGCCAGGGCAGGTTGAGCGCTTGGAGCGCGGCGGAGGCCTGCGCCGGCACCAGCCGCTCGAACGCGCGCGCGATGTAGGGGTCGGTGTTCCAGTATTCCGGCTGGCCGTCCACCAGCCGCATGAGCTGCTCGCGCCCGTCCGGCGGCGGCCGCGGCGTCGCGCGCCCGGTGGCGTCCCGCGTCACTTCCGCCCGGGCAAAGTCGCCCGGAAAGTTTGCCGCCAAACCATCGAGCATCGCGTTCTTCGCCCGCTGCAGTTCGTTCAGCCGCAGCAGCGTGATGGTTTTCAGCACCTGCGCGGTGAAGGGGTTGGCGATGTCCTTCAGCGTGCCGGTTTGCGCGCGGATGCCGGCGGGGATGTGCGGATTGTTTTCCAGCCCGTCGAGCACCGCGAAGGTGGCGTAGTTGCGCCGGTTGGGCTCGACGATTTTGGCGAAGGTCTCGCGGTGGTAGCTGCCCACGTCCACCGCTTCGCGCGTCGCCGCAAAGGTCAGGTCTTGAAAATCGCGCGCGGCGCGTTCGAGCGCCGTCATCTTCTCCATCCCCAAATCGAGCCGCAGCTTCAGCAGGTGCTGCCGCGCCTGCAGCGGCGTCAGGCCGAGGGGATTGGCGAGGTTCGCGCGGCCGCCGGCGTTGCCCGCCTGGTCTGCGTAGGCTTCGTTGAGGATGCGGTTGTGCAGCATGAACTCGCCGAGCTGCTGTGTGGTCAGGCCGCTGCGTTCCAGCGGCCGCACGATGCGGTGGAACAGCCGGCTGCTGAAGATGTACTCGCGGTTGCCGGCGGCGAGGGGATGCGCGTCAAATATCCAGCGCGGGTCGTCGTAAAACTTGGCCGGCTGGCCCACTTGGTCCAGTTCGTGTCCGTATTTTTGCCGCGCGCGGTCAATCACGGGCGCATAGTGGTCCCAAAATTCCTGTTTCAGGCGGCTTTTCCAGCCCGCCAGCGAGTTGTGCCGCAGTCGGCGTTCCTCGAACTTGCGCATGAACAGTTCTTCGCCGCTGGCAAACATGCCCCGGATCATCCGTTCGCGCTCCGCCAGCACGGCCCGCTGGCCGCGGTTCAGCAGCTCCCACGTTTCGAACAGTTGTGCCTTGGCCTGGGGCCGCTTGTCGAGGTAGGCAAAAAACGATTTCCAGAACTTCGGCGCTTTCTGCGCGAGGTCTTGGGGGCTGTTGAACAGCACGGAGAGCGCGTCGGCGTAGAGTTCTTTCGCACTGTAGCGGTATTTGAGGTAGGACGCCGGCACGTTCTCCGGCTCGAAGGGCCGCCACCATTCCGTGATGGTTTTCAGCTCCTCCGTCACCGCCTCGCGTTGCAGCAGCCCGCGTTTTTCGGCGGCTTGTTCGAGGAGACTGCGGTAAATCGCCGCGGCCCTGTCCTGCCAGCTCTTTAGAAATTCTGGCTGGCGGCCCGGCGGTCGCGGCCCGGCTTTCTTCATTGCGGCGTTGCGCAAAAACTTCCGGTCTTCCGGCGTTAGCCGTTTGGCCTCATCGCTCGGCATCGCCTCCAGCGTGTTTTTGAGGTATCCCCGCAACGCGGCCAGGTGCCCGAGGATGTTGCCCCGGCTCAAGGTGCCCTTGCCCTGGTCGGCCTCGGACGGAAACCAGTCCACCAGGTGCCCCAGCTCGTGGGCCGCGGTGCGGCTTGCGTCCACCGCGTTCGTGAAGATGCGGGGATCCAACACCACGCGCGCCGTGCCGGCCGGGCTGACGCGGAACAGCCCATCGGCCTTTGGCAGTTTTCGCAGCTCCGGCAAGTCGCCGGTGAGCGCGCGAATCATCTGCACCAGCTCCGGCATTTCCACGGGCCGCACCTTCTCCAGGTGGCCCAGCTCGAGCGGCGCCCACTTCTGGTCGCTGACTTCCACGCGGTACGGCGCGTTGGCTTGGTACTCGCCCAATTGGCCGGGGTCTTCGTCCTCCTGCACGCGCAGGCTCGTGGTTTCTGCCGCCTGCCGGTTTCGCCGTTCCTCCGCTTTTTGCGACTCCTCGTGGCCGGGAAAATCCATCGTGCCGTCGGCATTTTTAATCGCATAATCGTGCACGTACCCGCGCTGCATCAGGTCGTGCGCCGCCTGCTTGACTTCCGCGCCGCGCGGGCCGGCGTAATAAAGCGCCGCGCCGGGCGCGCCGGATTCGCGCAGCGCCATGCCGAGGTCTATAAAAGTGCCGGGCCGCGTCAGGTCGTCCACCGCGAGTTGCACCACCGCGTTGATGACCTTGCGCTTGTTCAAGAGGAACGCCGTCACCGTGTCTCCGCCGCTTTCCATCGCTTTGCCGGCTTGCGCGATTTGGTCGGGAAACGCCATCACTTGTCCGAGCGCCGGATGCTTGATTTCCGGCTGCCGCAGCGGGTCGCGGCCGCGCGCGCCGGGCAGCGCCCGCACTTCAATGGCGATTTCCGCGTCCTCTTTCGGAAAAATGATGGCGTATTTCGTGTGGTTGATGACGATGTGGCCGCGGTAGCCGTCGCCCATTTCCTCCGCCAGCCATTCCGACGTTTCGACATCTGTCGGGCTCGGCCGCACGTCGCCCGTGGGGTGGTTGTGCAAAAACGCGTAGCCGTTTGCGCCCAGCTTGGCCTTCATCGCCTTCAGCGTCGCCGGCGTGTCGCCTGGGGCGAGCGTGCGCGTGATGGACGGCTCGCGGCTCGATACGGCATAGACTCCCGCCAAGGTATCGTCCTTGAAAAACAGCGCGTAGAAGGTCTCGAACAGCGGGTTGCGCAACACCTGCGCGCGCGCGGCCAGGTCGTCCCACCCGTGAATTGGTTCGCCGGTAAACGTGATGACGCCGTCGCCAATCAGCCGCCGCGCCAGTCCGTAGCCCTTCCACTTTATGGACGAGGGCAGCGCGTCGCGCCAGCCGGGCCCGCCAAGGTGAGCACCTGGCCGCGCCGGCTCACCCTCAGACAGGTGGATTCCGTGTCCAGTTGCAGGGACAATCCGCGTTTCCGTTGGCCCATTCGCACCGTGGCCCAATGTCTCGACGGCCTGCGCGCCCAGGGCGAGTTCTTGCTGTGTTGGCCGTTCATCGCTGCCTATATTACCACGTTCTGCCGTTTCGTCAAGGGGCGCCGCGGCCTCCCGCATCAGCATCGGCGCGGCCTGGGTGCGGGCGAAGCCGCGCGCGTTGTCAATCGCGTCGGCCAGCAGTTCTGCCGGCGTCTCATAGCGGAAGCCTTCTTCCGTCAGCGATTCGCGCACCCGGTCCGGGTCGGTGTAGCGGTTGTAGTCGAAGATTTGCTGCCGCTGGCCGAAAGTCAGGCTGTCGGAAAGGTCTTGCAATTCGCCCGCCATCGGGTCGCCCTGGGCGCGCGCGAGCTGGGGGCTCGGCAGTTTGCGGCCCGCGCGGCGCAAGGCGGTCAGCAGGTCTACCGCCCCGCTTTCCTGCTCTGCCGCGTCGTGTTCCTGCTGCATCTGCGCGCGCACAATCGGGTCTTGCAGCGTGCGCTCGCGCAAGGCCTGGGCCGCCCAATCCAGCCCGTGGTTCGCGCCCCATTGCAGCGCTGCGTCGTCCAGGTGTTCCGGCTCGGTGGACTGCAGGTATTCCATCCGGTCGCTGATTTCTTCTTCGGGGATTGCGTGAAACGGCTCGCTGGCCTGCGCGCGCGCGTCTTGCTGTTGCTGCCAGGCCTCCTCCTTTGCCGCCTGGCTGGCGGCGGCGTCGGCTTGGGCCGCGCGGGCCTCGGCGGCCGCCCGGAGGCCGGCGGTCTTGCGGAGTTGCGCCTGCGCCGCTTGTTGCTGCTCCCATTCGGCGCGGGCCGCGTCGCTGCGCGCCTGGCGCGCGAGGGCCTCTTGGGCGTCCGTTTCGCGCTGCGCGGCGTAGAGCTGCTTCACTTCGTCCGGCGCCAGCTTCAGCAGTTCGGCGCGCCGGTCCGCCGTGGTGCGCGCGACTTCGTCTTCCGTCAGGCCGTAGTCGCCCAGCAATTTTTGCACGTCCTGTCGCTTGGCGAAGCCTTCCGGGTCGGTGATGGACTCCAGATCGTAAAACTGGTTCACGTCCGCTTCGCCGCCGGTCGGCGGCGGTTCGGTGGGCGGCGGCGCGGCCTTGGCGAGGAATTGCGCCTCGGCATCGCCCGCGGCCGGCGCGGGGGCTTCGGCGGGCGTGGTGGCTTCCTCGGGCGCTTCGGCGAGGTCGGCGAGCTTGGGAGCGTCCGCTGGGGCTGCTCCGGGTGGTCGCGCCGCAGCGGCGCGTCGTTCCAGTTCGTCCGCCAGCGCGCCCTGCACCCGTTTCGTGGCCGCCGCTTGGAAATCTTTGTCGTTCAGGTCCGCCAGGTCGGAAAATGCCGGCGCCTTCCGCCATTGGTCGAGCTGGCTGCCGCCGTGCAGCCCGCGCAGGATCGTGCCAAACACGAGGTCGAGGCCCCCCGCCTCCAACGCCGACTTCACGCGGTCCTGCGGCAGGCCAAAGGTTTGCGCCAGCATCGAGGGCACGTATTCTGGCCCCTGCGCGCCCGCGTACGCCGCTGAAAATCCTGCATTGCGCAGGATGCCTTGGAGGGACAGTGGATCCACGGCGTATTGAAACGGCGCGCGCACCATCAGCGGTGTGCCGGCTTCGGTCAGCACGGGCGCGCCGCTCGCATCGAGCGCGGCCATGGTCCGGAGGCCCAGCTGCCCGCGCGCCACGGCGTTTGCGCCGGCCGCCCAGCTCAAAAGGACGCCCGCGGTTTTCAGCCAGTTGGTGTCGCCGTCGTTTTGCAGCGCGGACAGCGCGCGGTTCTGCCGCGCGAGCATCGACGCGTTCGCCATTGCCTCGTCCGCTTCCTGCGGCGTCGCGCCGGTGGCGAGTTGGTCGGCCTTTTGTGCCAGGTCGGTGAGCGCGCTGCCGCCCGCCGCCCCGGCAAAGTCCTCAAAGCGCCGCGTGGTGCCGGCGAGCGTGCTGGCGTCCTCATCCGGAAAGCCGCGCGCGGTCAGAATCGCTTTTGCATAGGGCCGCGCCTCCTCGCTGATTTTCGCCGCGTCGTCGGGGTAGGCCTGCATCAGCAATCCCGCCATCCCCAGCACGCCCGCGCCGTCCAGCTTGCTCCAGTCAATCGGTTTTTTTCCCGCTTTCCAGTCTGCCAGCATTTGCTCCGTGGCCTGGTCGTAGAGCGGGCGGTAGATGGCCGGCGTGCTGTTGTCCACGCTGTGCGGCACGTCTTCGCTGTCCATCTGGTAGCTTGTCACCGCGTTCGGGTCGTTGTAGGCCGCCTTCACCAGCACGCGCGGTTGCGGGTTTTCGGGCAGTTGATCCGGCGCGGTCACTTCCTCGGCCAGCGATGGGGGCGCCTCCACCTGGTCGGCCAGGCGCGGCGGCGCTTCGACCATGTCCGCGAGTTGGGGCATCGGCTATTTCTTGACCTTGTAGCCCATTTGCTGGAGCTGCTGGAGCGCGGCGGCCTGCGAGATGACGCCGTCGTCCACCATTTGCTGAAGCGCGTCCACCGGCTTCGTGCCGGGCGCGAACTGCACGCCCTGCGGCGTGACCTGGTAGAGCTTGGCCGGCGCGGCCGCGCCTTGGTTTGCCGGCAAACCGCCCGGGCTCGCCGCCGTTTTGCCGCCCTTGGCCGTCGGGGGTTGCGCCTCCGGAAAGGGCGCTTTGAATTGCAGGCTGTCCGCGAGCTGGTTGGCCTTGAACTTCGCCGCCGTCAGCTTTTGGTTGTAGTCGGTGGTCGCCTTTTCCAGCCCCGCGTCGGTCCAGCTGCCCAACATGCCCTTTTGCGGCGGCCCGGCCTGCTGGAGTTTTTGCACGTCCGCCAGCGCCGCCTGGTACTGCCCGCCGAGCATTTGCGCGGCCTGCGGGTCCAGCGGCTTCGCGTTTTCCCGCACGGTTTCGTAGGTGGGCAGCCCCGTCTTCGGGTCGGTGCGGCCCGCGAACACCAGGCTGGTGCCGTCGCCCGCGGTGATGGTGTGGCCGATGGGCGGCAGTTGCGCGGCTGCGGGCTTCGGCGGCAGGAATTGCGCCTGCCCGCGGTTCTGCATCACGTACGGCACGCTGGAGCCGTCCGGCAGCGTCACCGCGCCCGCGCTCGGCTTGAAATTGTGGTCGCCCGCCCGGTCAAAATGCTCCTGCATCAGCGCCGCCTTGGCCGGGTCGTAGCCGGCCATCAACAATCGCTGCACGAAGGCGTCCCCGTCGCCGGTAAAGCTGGCGGCGGCGTCCTGGACGGCCTGCTGGTCCGTGTTGTTTTGGTTCAGCCGCTGTTGCAGCAGCGCGGTGTTGGCGTCCGCTTCCGCGCCTTGCTGTTGCTGGAGTTTTTGCGCGGCCTGGGTCACGTAGGCGTCGTGCAATCCTTCGAGCTGGCCGAGGCTCATCGCCGCCGCCTGCCCGTCCGGCACGCCGAGGAAGTCTGTCGCGAACGCGCGCGCCTTGTCCGTGCGCTCGCCGAGCTGGTCGTCGTATTCCTTTTGCTGTTGCTGGAACTGCTTCAGCCGCTCGGCCAGGGCCTCGCCCTGCTGCATGCCGGCGCCGAGGCTCTGGCCGAAAGCCTGGATGCCTTGGCCGATGAGCTGGCCGCCTTCGTAGGAAACTCCGGGTGCGTAGGGCATGGCTACATGAATAAATAAGGATTGCTGAGCAAGCCGCCGCCCAGGCCGCCGAGGCCGCCAAAAATCGAGCCAAAGAGCCCGGCGCTCTGGTTGGCGGACCCGATGTTCGCGGCGGCCTGCGCGTTGTATTGCGTGTTGTACAGGTCGGAGGCGTAGGAGTTGAACGGATTGAACTGCTGGGCCGGTCCCGCGCCGGCAATCGCGCTGCCCGCGGTTCCCACCGTCGAGTTGGCCACGCCCGGCGCGACCACGCTGCGGCCGAGAATCGCCTGAAAGGGGTCGAGGCTCGCGCCGGCGTAGATGGCCGGCAGGCTGCTGAGAAAGCTGCGCGTGGCGTTCGTCTGGTTCTGTCCGAGCGATTCCACGGCCGCCGCGGTTTGGGTGGCTTGCGCGAGCCGCTGCTGTTGCAGGTTCGTCGAATTTTCCAGTTCGGCCAGCACCGCCGGATTGCTCATTTCCGTGCCGCGCGCCGCGAAGGCCGCGCGCGCCTGCTGCGTCGCCATGCGTTGGTCGCTCGGCGTCAGCTGGCCGTTGGCGGTCAGGTTGTCGTTCGCGCTTTGGCTGAGCCGCTGCATCAGCAGGTCGGGGCCGGTGTTGGTCGCCGTGGCCGTCAGTTGGTCCAGCGATTTCGTCAGCTGGGGATTCGCCGCCTGGTAAGCCGCGGTCGCCTCCGGCCCCAGGTTGGCCACGTCGTTGATGTCCGCTTGGCGCTGCGCTGTCGTGGCCGTCTGCGTCAGGTTCGACACCTGCGGGTAAACCGTCTGCTGGTACCAGGGCAGCAGTTGGTTCGTGGCGTTTTCCAGTTCCTGCGTTTGCAGCTGCGTGTATTGCGGCTGGTACGTCGCCGTGGCCGCGTATTGCTGCGGCGCGAGGTCGATTTGCGCCTGTAGCGTGTCGCGCGTTTCCGCGCCAATATTGGGTGCCGGGGGCGGCGATGGAGGATCCGGTGCCATAAAATTAGGAGATGAGGCCGGCCAGCCGGTCGAGGCGGTAGATGCGCAGCGGGCTGTGCGGCTTTTTCAAACTGCGCTTCCAGCAAATTTTCGGCAGCCAGAAGGGCAGGTGCTGCATGAACCGGCGCAACGCGCCGCGGCCGCAGGCAAATTGCACGTACCACGCCTCCGCCTCCGGGCAGTTGGGAAACGTGGAGTTGAGGTCGTCCACCGTCAGCCATCTCGCCGGCTGCGCGAGGTTGACGGGCCGCGCCATCACAAACCAGTTCGGCGTGCTGACGACGTAGCCGAATTCCAGATACGCGCCATGGTCCTCGGCAAAGTTGCGCCCGAGGCTTTCGTAGGCTTTCACGGCTTGTTGGATGGGCGTCATGTTTTCACGAAAAGGTAGCCCAGCACCACGCCGCGCGGCGTGTGGGCTTGTTTGTCCGAGGCGAGCGTGCCCGGGCCGTGGTTGTGCGTCTGGCCGCCGCCGGGGTTGGCGAGGCTTCCTGTGCCCGAGGCGGAGACCGTGCCTGAGTTCCCCACCTGCAATCGCTCCGGGGCAAATCCCCCGTTGCCGGAGCCGTTGTCGAAGTTGAACGTGAGGCCCGTCAGCACCGCGGGCAGTTGGGCCTGCGTCAGCGCCGTGTCCCCGACGTTGCCGGTCATCGCGTGCGTATGCTTGTCGGGGCCCAGGACCTGCCCGAGCGTCTTTGCCAGCACGTCGGTGACACCGGGGTCGCCGGCGATGTATGGCACGCCGCCCCGCGCGTCCGGCAAATTGAACGTCGTTGTGCCGTCGCCCGCGCCAAACGTCGTGCCGAGCACCGCGAACAGCGCCGCATACGTCGTCCGGCTGACGGCCTGCCCTTCGCACCGCAGAAACCCGGCCAGCGTCGTGCCGGGATAAATGACATACATGGCCGGCAGCCAGCCTTGCCCGCTGTCCAGCTTCGCCAGCGTTACCGCGCCGTCCTGGAGCTTCGCCGTCGCGACCGCGTTGACCGCCAGCTTGTTCGCCGTGACCGAACCGTCCGCCAGTCCGGCGGACAGTTGCGCGCTGATGTCCGCGGAAAGCTTGTCCAGGGAAATGCTGCCGTCCGCCAGTTCGCGGGCCGTAATCGCCGCCTTGGCCACGCGCGCCAGGATGCCCTGCACCAGCTGGTTCAGCATGCCCACGGTCACCGGCGTGTTTCCGTCGCCGGAAATCTGAAAGCCTGGCGTGATGTCGAGTTCTCCGCTCATGGTTAGCTGCTGGGCAGCACCGCGTAGCAAATCCAGATGTCGATGCTGCCGGTGGTGGCTGCGTTGAGGTTGTCGCCGGTGGCGCTCGCAAACGCCCGGATGCTGGCGGAGGCCGCGTTTGATTCGGTGCCCCCGCCGCCCAGGGTGTTCAGCGTGTTCGGCGCGGCGACCACGTCGCGGGCCGCGCCGTATTTCGTCGCGTTGCCCGTTACCCCGACTGAAATCGTCAGCGCGCTCAGGCCGCCGCCGCCAAAGGCCGCGCCATGCTGGTAGGCGACCGCTTGGATGACGCCGTTGGGCGGCAGCAGCAGGACTTCAATGTCATTCGTGGTTGCCCCCGCCGCGAAATCGGCGTAGCCCTTCGTGACCTTGATCCAGCGCGGCACGCTGTCCGCGATGTTGACCGCGCCGCCCGCGACCTTGATGGTCGGCCCGGCAAAGTCCGCGCCCGGCGTCGCGTTTTCGATCTGCCGGTAGAAGTCGGCGCGGGTCACGCCTAATTGCGGCAGGTCGCGCGGAGTGTCGAGAAAGCTCATCGCGAGACGTCCTCCCGGTCGGTGATGATGAATTGCAGGTTGGCGCCGCGCACCCGCATGGCGCCGCGGTCGCAGGTCAGCGCCACCTGCGCGTAGCGCCCCCGCGCCCGCACGCGCCGCCGCAGGGTTTGGCGGCGGAAGCGCCCGAGGGCCACGCCGCCGCCGAAGGTCAGCGGAAAGTCGCCCGTCAGCACCGCGTAGTCTGCCCGGTCGGCGCAGCCCAGCCGGCCGTCGTGGTTGTCGAGGCTCACCGGTTTGCCGGCAAACTTCACGCTGGCGGTCCGGTTCGGCGTCGCGCCGTCCAGCAGCGTCTGCGCGCGCTGGCCGCTGGCCGTCAGGGTGAGCGTCAGCCGCGGGTAGAAAGTCTCCACCTCGACGTCCGCCGCCAGGAAGCGCTTCCATTCCGGGCTGCCGCTGAGCACTCCGCCGTAGCCGCGCGTCGTCAGCGTGCTGACAATCGGCTGCGCCGCGCCAAACGCCCAATCCTGCAGGTCGTCGCCGAGGTGCACCAGCGCGCCGTGCCATTGGCGGTTGGCGTTGCTGTTGCCCGTCACCCAGGCCAGCCGCCAGCTGCCGCCGACTTTCACTTTCACAAACCGGTACACGTCGAGAAAGTCCGCGTTCCACAGCCCCGCCCACGCCTGGTTGAGGCCGTCGTAAACCAGCAGCGCGTTGTTGTGCGTCGCGCCGTCCAGCGGCACGGCCAGGTAGAAGCGGCCGTCGTGCGACTCCGCGCACGCCCCGCCAATCGCGCCCCAGTTCACGCGCTGCAGCAGCGGGTCGATGGGCGCGCTCACCGGGTCCGCGCCGGCTTGAATCAGGCCCTGCGCCGTCGCCCCCAGCGAATACACTCCGCGGCTGCGCCCGGCCAAAAACCAGAGGTCGTTGCCCCATTGCGCCACCGCGTGCCGCGCGGCCAGGCCGTGCTGCCGGGTGAGCACCGCCTGCACCAGCGTCGACAGGTCGCCCACCGCGTTCTGGAACAGGAAAATCGAGTCGTCGCAGAACACCACCATTTGCTGTTCCGCCAGCGGCCGCAGCGCCACGATGCTGTCCGCCTTGCCGGCATTGGCCCTGAGCTGGCTTTCCGCCGCGCTGAAGCGCGTGTAGTCCAGGATGTCCGACACGCCGAGCTGGTCCCCGGCAAAGTCCAACCACAGGCGCGAGCCCAGCAGTGCGCCGCAAGTCGAGGGCGGAATGGGCTGCGTGCCGTCGCCAAACGTGTTCGCCGGGTCCGGATTGCGCGCGTCCGTCTGGCTGACCGGCCGGAACGCGTCGAGGCCGGCGGTGAAATCCAGGGCCGGGTTCCACACCAAATCCGGCAGCCCCTCGCCGCGCAGCATCACCACGCGGTCGAAGCATTGCACGAATTCCACCGGGCCGGTCAGGATGCCTGTGCCGTCCTCAATTTTGATGAGGTCGGGTGGCGCGTGCGGCACGATTTTCCAGACGCCGTTTTTCACCGCCAACAGCACCATGTCCTGGCCGTTCGGATTGCTGAAATCCTCCGCGCCCAGCACCTCGCCAAAGCCCCACGGCAAGTCGAAGTCAATGTCGTCGCAGTCCAGCGCCGGGTCTTCCAGGTTGGCGAGCGCGTAGTCCTGCCCCCACGCCTTCGTCTCGAAGCTGGGCCGCGTCTCCGCGCCGCCCTGGCGGAACTCGAGATTTTGCGCGGCGCTCGCCAGCCCTTGCGGCAGGATGCCCGGGTCGCGCCGCAGGTCCACGCCGCTCCAGCCCGCGTCGCCGTCGATCGTCGGGCCTTCTTCGTTCGGGTAGGTGGCGTGCGGGCGCATGGGTTCAGCCGTGGAAACTTTTGAGGTACGCGCTGCGGGTGTCTTCGAGGTGCCGGGTGACCGCGCCCATCAGGCGCGAGTTTTCCTCGGTGGCCACGGTGTTCGCGCTCACCACTTTCATCAGCGTGGTGGTGTTTTCCTCATGCAGGCTCAGCAGCCGCTCGTTCGTCTTGTTTGCGATGGCCGCCAGCCGGTTGTATTGCATGATGAGGAACACCACGATGCCGGCGCCCACGGTGCACAGCAGGATGAACAGCAGCGCGATTTCGTAGTTTGGCGTCATGTTCGCCGACAGCTTGTCCGTCGCGTCCTGGATGGCTTTCATGACTTCCGGCGGTGTCATTGGCGAAGGGCGTTCGGGGTGTGGGCGGAGCGCTCAGCGCGCGGTGGGCGGGAAGGCGGGCGTGGCGGCCGGAACCGCGTTGTTTGCCGGCAAACCGGCGGTCGGCAGCGGCTTCTTCACCAGCCCTTTTAGCGCGCCGATGATGAAGTCCCAGCCGTCCGCCACTTTTGTTTCCGCCCAGTCAAATTCCTTTTCGAGAAAATGGCCCAGGTCTTTTGCGCCCACTTCCACGTCCGCGGCCGCGTGCGCCGCAAAGGTCTTCAGCGCGCTCATCGCGCTGTCCAGGCCGTCCGCCTTGGTCGTGAGCGTGTTGCCCGCGGCAAAGCTGTGCCAGACTGTGTAGGCGGCCGCCGCCAGCCCGGCCAAAATGATGCCCGTCGCCAGCAGGTTGAAATGCGTCGTGCCGAC
The DNA here is from genome assembly GCA_035546135.1 of Opitutales bacterium. Classification (GTDB taxonomy): domain Bacteria; phylum Verrucomicrobiota; class Verrucomicrobiia; order Opitutales; family JABDGR01; genus JABDGR01. The sequence goes on along the minus strand of DASZWY010000136.1, from coordinate 35,815 downwards.
TTGCGTCGCTGCAAAGAACGCCAGGCCGCCCGCCAGCCCGAGCCCCGCCGCGCCGTATTCCAGCTTCGGCAGCGCGAAGTACAATCCCGCCGCCAGGCTGAGGCCCGCGCCGAGGCTGAACCCTCCGCCGATGATGAGCGCCGCGATGATGCACAGCCGGTCGTTGGCCTTCTTTTCGTTGGCCGCCGCCGCCGCCTTCTCCGCCGCCACTTGTTTTTGCAGATCGTCAATCTTGCCCTGGAGCGCGTTGCCCTGCGCTTCGGCTTTCGCCCAGGCCGCCTGCGCCGTGGCGAGCTGGCCGGTCAGGGCCGCGTTCACCCGCGCGAGCGCCTCGCGCGCGTCTTCCGGTTTCGGCTCCGGCAAATTCGCGTTCGCCACGCCCAGTTCGCCCGCGGTCGCCGTCTTCGGCAATCCCTCCGGGTTCGCCTGGTTGGCCGTCTGCGCCGCCTGCACCGCCGCCGCCGCGTGGCTCAGTTGCGCGTCCTGCGCCCGGTCCAGCTTCACCTCGCTGGCCGTCTGGCCGGGCAGCGCCGGCGCGCTGCATCCGGCAAAGCACAGCAGCGCGAATAATGCCACCGTCAAAAACATGACGGCAAAGAAAATGCCGAGTTCCGTCTTGGTCGGTTTCTCGCGCAGGCGTTCTTGGTTGTAGTATCCGTAGAGTTTCATGAGGGTGAAAGGGTCTTAATAGAGGGTGAAGGGGTTTTAATTTGCCGCCGCGGGCGGGATGAGAAATTCCAGCAGCACCGCCAGCGCGCCGTGCGGGATCTCGTTGTCATCGAGGTTGAGGTCCCCTTCGGCCAGCGGGTCGAGCGTCACTTCCGCCGTGCTCTCCAGCAGTTCCTCGTGCTGCTTGTTAAATTGCGCCAGCTTGTCGTCGGCCACGCGGTCTTCCTCCGGCTTCGCGTTTTCCCGCACGAGGCCGATGCGCGCCGTGTCATAATCCTGAAACGCGCCCTCGACCGCCCGCAGGTTGCGCGCGATTTTCAGGCGCGTCTTGCCGGAAAACTTGAACGGCTTGACGATGACGCTCGTCTGGCCTTTGACTTCGACGGTTTTTTCGCGGCCATCCAGGGCGTTGAGCGCCGCGCGGATTAAGATGATTTTTTTGTAGGGGAGCTTCATGGTGTTGGGGGAAAGGTGGCCTGCCTCTGTTGGCTGGAAATCGCGCGCGATTTGAACAGTGGGCAAGGCAGGCCGTTATAGGGGGAATGGGTTGAAAGTTAAGTGAGGGCCACCGTGCCGGTTTTCACCGTGCCGCTGCCGTCCTTGTAACGGATTTTAAAGACGGCCGTGCCGGCGTTGTCGTAAACGGTGAACTGATACTGGCTGTTCGCCAGCGTGGCGGAGAGGTCGCTCGTCACCACATTCGAGGCGATGAAGTTGCCCGACGAATCAATGCGGAAGCGTTCGTTTGCGGCGGCAAATCCGCCGGTGGTGAACATCATCGGTCCGGCGGACGCATAAAGCGAAAGCCCATTCCCGGCGGTGGTGCCGACAAAGCCTTTCGACGGCCCGAAAACCTCATAGCCCGCCGTTGTGAAATTGCTCGAGCGGATGCCGATGACCACTTCTTTGCTCTCATGGCTGGTCTGCCGAATGGTCACGCCCATGGGCGTCGTGCCCCAGTAGTGGTTGGAGTCGTCCACTTGCGTCCAGTTTGTATCGTAGTAACCACTGTCGCCGACGCCATACATTCGGAACTGCTCATTGCGGTTCGGGTCCGTGCGCGAGATGGACCAGTCATTGTTGCAGGCCCAGGCGTAACCCGCCTTGTAAACGCCGCCGATGACGCCTTCCTGCTGCAGCACAAACGCGCCAACGCCGGTCGTCGGCAGGTCGAAATCTGGCGCCTGAAACCCGGGGCTGAAGGAAAGATACATCCGCCCGTTGCTCGGGACATTCGAGGAAAGCGAAGGGTCGAAGCCCATTGCGCCGTAAATTGCATCGTGTTTGATGAAGCCCGTTCCGTCGTAGTCATCTCCGATGTCTGCATTGGAAAGAAAATCAATCGCGCTCTGGCCGTTGGGCGTCACCCCGTCTACCTTTAAGCCGTTTTTTTGGATCAGCAGCACGTCCAACGTGTTGTCCGCGTCATAAACGATTTTATGCAGCCCCGTGGTGGAATAGGCGGCCACGCAACCGTAAACGTTGAAATTCGCGTTTACCGAGCCGTCGCCGTACTGCACGGATATCGGCGTTGTGCCGTTGAAAATGGTGTTGCCGTCTCCATCGACGAAAAAGCCCGGCGAGGCCCAGGAAACCGTCGTGCCGTTATTCGAGAGAATTTTTCCCGACGTGCCACCACTTACCGCCGGCACTGTTGGAATGGCCGCGACCACCGCTTGCACAAACGCCGTGCTCGCCGCCTTGGTGGAATTGTCTGACGTTCCCGCCACCGTCGGAATCGTCATCGTGCCGGTGAACGTCGGCGAGGCCAGCGGCGCTTTCGCCGCCAGCGCCGTGCTCAAATCGGTTTGGTCAGCCAGCGTGCCTGTGATGCTGCCCCACGCGCCGCCGCCCCCGCCGCCGCCCGCGGCCGCAATCGCCGCCTGCACAAACGCTGTCGTCGCAATCTTCGTCGTGCTGTCTGTCGCCGTCCCCACCGTGGGCGCGGTCGGCGTGCCGCTTAGTGCGACGCTGGCGGGAATGTCCGCCGAAACCAGCCCGCGAAAGGTCGGTGCGGCCGCGCTGCCGCTGCTTGGTCCCGCAAAAATCAGGTTGGCGTTCTGATTAGCCAATGTCGCCGCCAGCGTGCCGGCGTCCGTCACGGGCGAACCACTCACGCTGAAAATACCGGGCAGGCTCAGCGCCACGCTGGTCACCGTCCCGCTCCCGCCTCCGCCGCCAAAGCGCGTCGCGGCCTGAGCGATTGTCATTTTGCGCACGCCGTCCGCTCCGTCGATCGGGATGACGTCGGAGTCGGCGATGCTGCTCGCCGAAGGGAATGCTGTGGGACGGATGACGGCGGGAGGTGGCATGGCGGTTTAGCGCGCGCAGTAGGCAATGATGTCGCCGCTCGCGAGTTGAAATTGGGTGAAGTTCCCGTAGATGGTTGTGCCCGCCGGCAATGGCACGCTGGTCTGTTGCGTGCCGCCGTTCCAGTTGCTCGCCGTCAGCGTGTCGAACACGGCGTCGGCCAACGCCGTGATGGCGCACCAGGGCGGTTCGGCGGCGGTGCCCGGCACGGTGATGGGTGAATCCGGCTGGGCCGGCGTGGCCGGGCGGCTGTCGGCGCTGGCGGGTGCCGGCACGTGGTTGTCCGTGTCATTGACGCGCAGGGCGCGGGCGATGGTGGCTAGCCGGATGTACATGGCATGTGGGGTTTAGGCGGTGAGCCGGCAGCGGCTGGGCTGGCGTGGCCGCCGGCCCGGGAATACGCGCATTTCCGGCAGTTGATTGTTTTGATGGACGATGCGCTTCATTTGCTGCTGGAGCGCCTGCTGGTAAAGCTGTTCGGCGTCGTTCGCTTCGTCTTCCAGGCCGTCGCCGCGCAATAGGTCCGCGTAGATGCCGCGCGCGAGCGCGCGCTGCAAAAATGCCGGAATCGGCTGGCGCTGCCAGTGCGCGATATCTGTCGCGAACCAGTTGCCGCTTTCGTCGCCGATGATGTCGCCGCCCTCCGTGCCAAAGGGCACGCTATCCGCCGGCACGCTCGTTGTCGGGACCAGGCACAGGTAGCACTCCCCGGCCGGCGCGTAATAATAGATTTCACCAGGGGCCGATTCCTGGCCGTCCTGGTACGGTTCGCCGGCAAACCTCGGGCAAACTTGGCGGTACTGCACCCAGGCGCTGAGCGGCTGGTGGTGCGGTGGCAGGATGCGCGCGCCGTCGCCGTTCAGGTCGAAGGCCAGCTCGCGCGCGCTCCGGTGCGGGCGCGGGTCTTCCGCGTGCACGCTGTAGAGGTCGCCGAGCGGCGGCTGGTCGTCCTGGTCCCAGGGCACGATGCGGTACAGTGGCTCCGCCAGTTCCGTCCAGTCGTCGTTCGCGCCGGGCGTCGCGCTCGTGGCCACCGCCGCCTGCCAGTATTTTTGCGTCGGCGCGTGGTATTTGATTTTGCCCGCGGCGTAGCTGCCGGCCTTCCACAGTCCGTCGTAGAAGTACCGCTGCTCGATGACGCGCAGTTCCGGCCAGTGAAAGGCCTGCCACGCGCTCTCGATGCGCAGGTTCAGCGCGTCCGTCCACCGCGACGCTTCGTCCGCGAGCAAATCCTGCCAGCGCGTGCCGACGAGCACCGCGATTTGCGCGAGCAACTGTTTGAGCGGGAGCGTGCGCATTTTCAGGTCAGGGCGCGGTTGGGCGCGTTGAGGATGGCGGCCGCCTGCTGCCGCGGATGTTTGCCCGCGGTGAGTTGGGCGCGGGTCGGTTCCGGCCGGCGCCGCGTTGTGGGCACGTCCAATCCCGCGAGGCTCACGCGGTCCATCGGCTTTTCATTGCGCACCAGGATTTCCGGATTGTCGCGCGCGATGTCGCGGCAGAAGCCTTTGTCGCCCCAGCAGTCCGCGCCCTCGCGGTGGAACCAGTGCCAGTACACGTCGGGCGCTAGCATCATCTTGTGCTCCCCGAGCCCGCGGATGATTTGCCGGGGGCCGGCCAGTCGCGCCACCAGCCGCTGCGCGGCTTTCGCGCGCCGCGCCTGCGCGTCGAGTTGCGCGCGGATTTTGCGGCGCAGCGAGGCCTCAACCATGGCGGTGATGTCGCCGAAAATGGGGCTGATGACGGGCCCGATGTGCATGTGGTGTGGTGGGGAAGTGGGAGCGCCGCGTTTTCCCGCGCGGCGCTCCCGTTGCTACCCTGCCCGGCCATGCCGCCGTAGGCTGGCCGGGAAGCTTTTAGCCCGGCACGCTGTCCGAGACCTTTTTCAGGTTCGTCAGGCGGAACAAGTAATGCACCTCGCCTTGCGTGAGGTCGCTGATTTTCTTGCCCGTCATCGAGCCGATGGTGGCCAGGACGTTCGTGTCCGCGCCGTAAAGATACGGCTGGGTTGTGGCCGGCGCGCTGACCGGTCCGACCGGCACGTAGGTGCCGTTCAGGTTCAATTCCTGCGACAGACCAAAACGGTCGTCGTCGGTGCCGTCACCGACTTTCGACGTGTTGGTGTTGAACGCGGCGTCCGCGCCATTGGCAAACGGCGTCACCAGCCGGTGCCCCAGGTATTCGACGCGCGTTCCCGCCTTGGCCGCAAACAGCACGGCGGCGACGGCGGTGGCCGCCGTTGACGCGCCGGTCAGGCCGATAAGGTCGGTGTATTGCAACTTGACGATGTGGGTGGCGAGGTGTTTCGCCCGCTCCGGTGCGGAGAGTGGATAGATTCTTGCTGACATGGTTTTGCTTTCGTTGAGGTGGAAGTGGGATGGTCAAAGGCGCGCCTTAGTCACTTCGGCGTCCCTGCGCTTGCTTAGCCGTTGGCCGCGTTAATTTTCGCCATGCACGTCGGCAGCATGCGGTTGTCGAAGATGCAGCTCACGGTGCCCTGGCGGGAGGCGACGTCGGTGGGCGCCTCGTCGTTTCGCATCGGCCGCGACTGCCCCATTTCCCAGTACTGGTCGTCCATCGGGAAGATGTAGCAGCAGTTGGCCTGGTTGTAGTCCGGCACGAAGGTGTCGTCGCTGGTGCGCGGCACGTTCAGGTTGCCGGACACATGCAGCTCGACCGTGCCGCCGTCCGTTTCCAGGGAATCCACCACGCTTGACAGTACGCGGTCTTGCAGGCCGCTTTGCTGGAATTGGCGGACGTTGGTGAAGCCGTCGACGTTTTCCTTGCGGATGCTCCACGTGCCCACCGTCTTCTTGATGGCCATGCCGCAAACGCCCATGTAGCGGCGCACGGTGTTGCCGCGCATCCAGCACGCCGAAATCAGGTCGCGGAATGTGTCTTCCGTTAGCGCTGAAAGGTCGCCGGTGTAGATTTGCGCTGCGGTGGGCAGGAACAGTGGGTCGATCGGGTGCGAGCCTTGCGGCGCGCTCGAGATGGCCGATCCCGCGCCGCGCGTTTCCGTCGGGCCGTCGTTCACGTCCACCAGGTCGCCGGTGTCGCCCAGGATTTCATCCTGCATGCGCTTGACGTTGGCCATGGCAAACATGATTTCATCGGCGACGAGGTCGGCGATGCCGGCGACGTTGTCGCCCATGACGTCAATCGTCTGCTTGGCCACGCCCCAGTCCCACCGCAGTTCGTGCGGGCAGGAATAGACGAGCTTGCGGACGGACGCTTGCTTCGGGTCCCCGCGTGGTTCGCCGGCGGGCACGCCGGTTTTCTTCCCGCGTTTCGGCAGGACGGCTTGGGACTCGTGGAGATAACCCTTGGGCGCTTTGCCCTTGGGGATTGCCGCCAGGAGCGGTGTGCTCTGAGGGTCAATCGCGAAAATGACATCGGAGAGGTCCTCGCGGGCCCCGACGATGCCGGGCTGTGCAATGTCTGGCATGATGGTCGGATGTTGGGTGTTGGTGGTTGGCCGAATCAGGCCGTCCGCCTCGCCCCAAACCGCTGCTTCAACGCCGTGTGGACGTCTCCGCGGCTGGCATTTCCTGAACCGAGTTTTTCCTGCAGCTTCTGGCCGGGGTTTCCGCTCGCGGGCCGCGCCAGCGTCCGGGTGCCGGTCGCCGCCGGCGGCTTGGTGCGCGCCGGCGCGTTTCCTTTGCCGGGCGTGCGCGGGCCGTTTGCCGGCGAACCGCCTGCCGTTAGCTTCTCCACGTGGGCGTAGGCGCCCGCGCCGAGTTTTTGGAACAGCATCGCGCCGAGCGCCGATTGCGCGGCCGCTATCTTGTGCTGCGGCAGCAGTTTGATTTGCGGGAAGGCGATGTAGACCTGGTTGACGTGCGCGGACAGCGCGCTGGCCGGGTTTTTCAGCTCCGGCAGGTATTCGGCGGCCATGGCCTCATACTTGGCCTCTTCGGCCAGGTAGCGGCTGCGCGCCGGAATTTCCATTTCCAGCACATCCTCCGCCGTCAGCAGCTTGTCCCTCACCTGGTCGGCGGTCAGCACGACCGGCTGGCCGTTCTGCGCGCCCAGCAGCGGGCATGGGCCGCCTTCCGGGTTGCGTTGCGCCCAGCGCTTGAACTCGCGGGCGCTCACCGCCAGTTGGTCCAGTTGTTGCTGGTTGCTGACGTTGGTGAGTGGCACCGTGGGCGTTGGCACCGGGATGAGCTTCTGGGCGGCCACGCGCTGCAATTCCGCCGCGGCCCGCTGCGCCGCCTGCAGGTGCTTTTCAGCATCCGCCTGGACGGTCGCGAGCTGTTTTTCGGCCTCCTTGCGCTTGCGCACTTCCTTGCCCAGCCGCTTGTTGAACACGCGCTGCTGCTCCTCGCTGAACTCGACGCCTTCATCCTCGCCGTCTCCCGCGTCGCCGTCCTGGCTCTCGGCGTCATCCCCGGGGGAGTCGTCGTCGGGCTGGTCGTCGTCCGTCGGTTGCGCGTCGTCTGGCGGTTGCGCGTCGTCTGGCGGCGGTTCTTGGCCTTCCGTCCGGTCTTCGTCCTGGCCTTCGGCGTCATTCCCGGGGGAATCGTCGCCGGGCTGGTCGTCGTCCGCCGGCTGCAAATCGGGCGGCGGCTCTGCCACGGCTATGCGCTGCCCGGTCGGTTTCTTCGGTTGGAATCGTTTGGGTTGAGTCGGGCTTTGTCCAAAACGCGCGGCCAGCACGTCGTGAACGTCGCCTTCTGTCGTGGGGCCTGTGCGCGCTTGCGAAGCGGCGCCGGGACCACCGGGCACGGGTTTTGCGGATCCCGAGGAACCGTTTGCACCCCCGCCTTGGCCGTCGCCGGCCTGGTCGCGGAGGATGCCGCAGAACAATCGGAAGATTGTCATGAGTGGGTTTGGTTGGGCGCGGGTTCCTGTTGCGAGACCGCCGCTGAATCCGTGGAAGGGCGTCGGTAAAGCCCACCCTTCGCCCAAATTGTTTCCGCGCGCAACCGTCCGCGCTCCCATCCGGGGCAAACCTCGCCCAACCAGGCCAAACCGGGGCAAAATACCTACATGATGCGCGGTTCAGCGGCGGCGTCCGCGGGATTTTTTCCGCTCCTCGCGCGTGGTCGCCGCGAAGTTCTTCGCGCCGAGCGAATACGCCGACCGCACCGTGATGGCGTAGCGCGTCCGGCGGCCGTGCTGCCGCACTTCAATGATGTCGTCGTCCTTGCCCGGCAGGAGCGTGACGACCAGGGGGCGGCCCTGCACAATCGTGCGCGCCGCTTTTCGGGTGATGGGTTTTTCGAGGGTGGTCATGCCTATAATATACCACACTCGATTTTTGATATTTTCAATTTTTCACCAGCATCAACGGTTTGCGCCGGCGCCCCCTGCGGGAAAAATTTCATTTGACACGATTTCAGTCTTCTTCGCCTTTTTCGCCAAAAACGCGTTCCGCGGTCAGCTCGAAGTCGTAATGCTGGCGTTCGCTCTTGTCCTCCCACGCCACGGTATAAAGCACGCCGCCCGCGCCATTCACCGTGATGGCAATGACGATGCCGCGCGCGTCGGGGTCCAGCGGCGAATACACGCGCTGCCGCAATTCGAATTTGTTGTCGATTTTCATCGCGGCGTCCTTTGCCAGGCGAGGGCAGCGGCCCTCCAGGCGTTCACGGTTTCCGCCAGCACCTCCGCAAATGTGCGCGTGCAGCCGGCGGTGGTTTCCGTGGCAATGTAGGCGGCGAACTCATCCGGGCCGCCGCGCCGGGCTTTCAGGTCGCGCGCGTGCAGCTCCAGCGCGCCGGCGCTTTCAGCCATCGTGTCGATTAAGTGTTGCAGTGTCAGCAGCAGGTCGGGCCTGCCGGTGCCGTCGCAAATCACGTCCGGCGTTTCCTCTCCCGCGCCCGCTGGCGCGTTGGCGGGCATGGGCTGCCGTGGCTTCGGTTTGAAATCAAGCATGATTGGCTCGCCATGCTCTTCCGCGGCCTCCTCGGCGTCGCCCTCCGGGTCTTGCACGCACGCCGAGCACAGGTCTGGCTCGACCCAATGGCACGGCTGGCCTGTCTTGGCGATGCACTGCCGGCAGTCGTCCTCCGTGCATCCGCACACGCGGCAGCGGCGGTTCTTTGAGCCGGTGGCGTCTTCGCTCACGACTGCACCTCGCCTTTTTTGGGCATTTCAGGATACGGCGACCACCATTCAACCCAATCAAGTCTATCGAGTAATCCGCCGCCAAGGGGAAGATAGAATCCCTCCTTAATGTTTTTTTCTAAATTCGAGTAATGGCGAATATATAACGCACGACAGGCGGCATACTTGCCCCCAATTACAAAGACTTCGCAGCAATTGGGCTTAACGCTGGCGGGAATCCATTGTAAGGAGGCGCTCACGACTCCACCTCCGTAACCACGCCTGAATCGAGCAAAATTTGAAGCTCGGGAATCATTGATGACAATGATTTGCCCTGATCTATCGAAAACGAATCCTCGCCCGAGGATTCCTCAACAAAGAATTCCCCGCGAGCTATCTCTAAGACGTAAGCCCACAATGCCCGCAGCGCAGGCTTCAATTGGCATAGGGCGCGCGCGTCGCGACTCATAATCAATTTTCCGATTGGCTGTGCGTATTCGTTGTCTATGTTGACGTGATAAGCCGTTCCGTAGTCGTGCCACTTCCACGTTCCATGCGTCAGAACGGCATCATTATACTTGTACGTTTTCATTCTAAGTAATGGGTTTAAGATTTTTAAATCGCTAGCTCGCGATGCGCACGGTCACCGTGATGAGCAAGTTGACCGGCACCGTCATCGGCGCCGGCGTGCTAAAGTGAATTTGGCCGACGGCTGGCGCGGGCGTCTGAATCTGCCGGCGCGCGGGTTGGACTGGATCCGGGTTATCGTTCATCCCGCCCTGTTTGGCGGCAAACAATTCCCGGCCGCGTTGTTCGCCAAAGCGGCCGATGTACCAGCCAGCGACCGCGGGCCGCGGCCAAAGTTGGGCCGGCCTTTCTTGGCTGGCGGGGGCTCGGGTTTGGGCTTACCCGTCTTGCGCGCCAGCGCCTCGGCGACGATAATGGACGTGCGCTCCGCCAGCCCGCGCCGCGGGCGCTTCTTCTCGCCCGCAGCGGCGGCCGCCGATACCTCCTGGCCGCCGGTGAAATAAGCGTCCACCGCGTCGAGCTGCTCGGCGTTGCAGCCGTCCGTGCGGCCGAGGCGCCGCTTCATGAAGGCCAGCAATTCCGGCAGGTCGATGTCGTTGGTCTCGCAAATGCGCGAGAGAATCGGCCTGGGGTTGCCCACCATGCGCTTGAGCGCGCGCCGCATCCGCAGGTAGCAATCCTGGCTGTCGAGGTGTTCGTCGGTGAAGGTCATGGGAAGGTTGCCTTGGTGCTTGGTGTTTAGTGCTTGGTTGATTCCTCGGCGGCAGCCGTGGCGGTGCCGGTGGATATGGCGCCCCGGGGCAAGTTCAACGTCTGCTGGATGCAATTGCGGCCCTTGTCGTTGAGGTCGCGGATGACCTCGAGCGGCAGTTCCCGCTTGATCGGCATGAAGCTCGCCGCCGCGCCACCGGGTGAGAGGATATGGATGATCGCCAGGTCGAACCGGCTCATCAGGATATCCATGGCGGTCTCCAGCGCCTTCATCTCGTCGGGGGAGAATCGTTTTCCGGAAGGAGCGCTCATGGGGCCACCTCGCTTTTTTCGGCGCGCTGAAGGCGGTCAATCTCGGCGGCGATAAGCGCGCCGGCGATGGCAAGATTGCGGACGCGGCTGGCGGAGGGCTTCCAAAGGCGGCGCTCAAACGGCCACCAATCCGGGCGATAATCCGTTTCAACGCCCATGCCTTCATCTTCCGCCGTTGTCTGCATGGCCGCGTGGAAACAATAGCCCAGGGCGGCCAATGCCAGTTCGCCACCCTCATGCGTGTCGTCATGTTCCGCCGTCCAGCCCTCGACAGCAATCTGCCGCTGGCGTTCTTCTGCGATGATTTCAGCTCCCGTTTTCATGGATGATAATTTTGATTTTGAATCGCCGGCTCGGCGGCCTGGGCCTGTGTCCATTGCGCTGCTTGGTTGTTACCCCGGGCCGCTCATGGCCTTTTTTGACTGAATGGACCGATGGGCTGTACCGCGTCGCCGGCGAAAGGGTTAGGGTTGGGTGGGCGTGCCCAGGCTGCCCTGGGCGTTGGTGGCGCTGCCGGCGAACCCCTGCGGGTTGGTGGTCTCGTCGCCGCGCGCCTCGGCCAGGGCGTCCAGCAGCACCTTGCGCAGGTTGGCCAGCCAGCTCGCGCCCCCGGCCGCATGCTCGCGGTCGTTTGCAGGCAAACCGGGCCGCTCGGCAATCGCGCGCGCCTCCTTCAGCCGGTCGTCCACGATGGCGACGCAGGCGCCCAGGATGGCGTTGTCCGGCCGCAGGCCGCTGAACACCAGGCGGATTTGCCGCCAGGTGCGCTGCTCGGCGTAGGGGCGGTCCAGGCTGGCGCGGTAGAGGCTGTCCGCGTCGCGCCGCGCCTCAAGTTTTTGGTATTCGAGCTGGGCCTGCTGCAAATTTCCCTCGCAGCGGCTTAAGGCCGCGCTGGCGTCCTCGGCGCGCTTTTGCCAGCGCTCGGCGGTGTCCAGCAGCCGTTTTTTGTCCTCGTGCTGCGCGATTTCGCGCTTGGTGTCACCGAAGACAATCCGGCAGAAATAGAGTGGAATTTCCATAGTATTAAGAGTTTAGATGAAGTGAGGATTGTACCGGTCTTGCGCGGCGGAGTGGGTCGGCGCGTTATCGCCCGGCCCCTCCCCCCCGCGTCCGGTTTTTTAGCCATAGCCATAGCCAGAGCCATCGCCAGAGCCATCGCCATAGCCAGAGCCATCGCCAGAGCCATCGCCATAGCCAGAGCCATCGCCAGAGCCATCGCCATAGCCAGAGCCATCGCCAGAGCCATCGCCATAGCCATAGCCATAGCCATCGCCATAGCCAGAGCCATCGCCATAGCCATAGCCAGAGTTGTTTTGCTTGCTCATATTATGATGTCCGCTGAGGGTTGTTTTGTTCAGTTTTTGCCGGCGGCGGCATTTACGCCGACCACACCGGCACGCCGTCGATCGAGGCGCGTGCCGCGTCACTGAGCGGGAGCACCTCAATCACCTCCGGCAGAATGACGCTGGGCACCTTGCACGGAAACTTGCAGTTGCCCGGCTTCTTCGTGCCCTCGACCGAGAGCTGGCTCAGCGTCGCCGCGCCATCCCAATACCACAGGCGGCGGGCGTTTTTGAGTTCGGCGGTGTTGTCCTTCAGGTTGTCGAGCTCGCCAGCGAAAACGCCGGCGGAGCGGGTGCGGATGATAACGTGTTTGCTTTTCATGGTTGTATTATTTTTGATTTCAGAACGGTAATTTTAATTGCTGTTTTTCCTCGCGGGCCGCCCGTTCTTTGGCGGCTCGCCGGGAAAGGAGAATGGCCCGGATTTGCTCAAGTTCGGCCGCGGGCAGGTTTCGCCAGTTGCCGGAATTGAATTTTTCGCGCGCCAGCAGGTTGAGGTAATTGTCGCCGTTAAGGCGCTGGATTTGGCAGATGAGAGAAAGCGTGGATGCCTCGGCTCGGAGCATCGCGCCCGTCATTCACCGGCCTCCCTGCCGCCTTTCACGCCGCGCTCGCCGGCGAGGCTTTCGAGCACCGTCGCAATGAAATTGCTGCGGTTGCGGTTTTCGGCATCGGCCATTTCGTCGATTTTGCCGACGAGCCCTTCGGGCAGGCTGATGGAGATTTGCGTCATGCCGGGGGCACGCGCGCGGACTTTGCGTTTCTTGTTCATGGTAGCGTCGGGTTTTGGGTTGGCCGCCTTGCGGCGGGGAAAATTACAGTGCCGGGGCCGCGCCCGTCCGGCCGATTTGCGCGTTGTTCGCCTGGGCCACGCCCTGCTCGTAGTTTTGCTGGAGCGTCTGGAACAGTTTGGCGATGACCGGATTTTCGCGGATGGCCTGCTGGATGACCGGGCTTTTCTGGATTGCGCCCAGCAGCGTGTTAAGCCGCAGTTGCCAGTTCACGCCCGGCGTGCGCGAGTCGAGCAGTTCCGGCTGCTGGCCGGTCATCACGTAGCCGATGGCGTCCATCGCCGCCTTGATTTCCTGCTTGGTTGCCGTGTCGCTGCTGCGGATGAACTCGTCGGCCCAGCTGGGGTCCAGATTGTTCAGCATCGCCGTGATGATTTGGTTGTAGTCGAGGATGCCGGTCTTGTCGTAGGCCGCGATTTTGCCGAGCATGTCGAACTTCTTCATGACGAAGTCCGAGTCGAGTTCGCGCGCGTCGAAAATCAGGCGCAGGTCGAAGTCGCCGCGGATTTCGTCCGCCGACATCGGGAACGCCTGGGGAAATTCGCCCGTCACGCGCGTCACCGTCACCGGCTCCAGGTATTGCTGCATCAGCTCCAGCATCCGCGAGAGCACCCGCGCCATTTCCTTCGTGTAGTCGCCGGTCAGGACGTCGTCGTGCAACTGGATGAGCGGCGCCGGGATGTTCGCATCGGGCGAGCCCAGTAGGCGGTTCACGTCGCGGTCCACCGCCGCCTCGGTTTCCATGCCGAGGTCGGCGCGGCCGTGCGGTGGCTCGGCCCAGCGGAAGGAGCCGACCACGCTTTCGTAAATCGGCGTGTTTGGCTTTACTTTGGCGCCCCGGTCCAGGTCGGAAACATGCCGGATGGCTTGCGGCAGAATGGAAATGGTGGACAGGTCGATGCGCATGTCCCGCGCGTTTTTCTTCTCGTTCTGGTAGGTGTGGATGAGGTAGGGAATGCCGCGCTGGTCAATCAGCCGCTCGCTCTCGGTGAAAAATTCGTGCGCCACAAAGGGCATTTTCATCCGCGCCGCGCCATAGAGTTCGTGCTGCGCAAACAACGCCGCTTCCTCCGGCTGGTTGCTGCCCTGCAAATGCAGCGAAATGGTGGTGCGATAGAGGCCCGGAACGCCGTCTTCGTCGCATTCGCGGTGAAAGAAATGGAACACCTCGATCATGTCCTTGGTGTCCAGCGTGGTCAGGCCCTTCTCCTCGATGGCGGGCGTGGATGTCGGCTTGCCCTTGGTGCCTTTTGCCGCCTCGATGAATTTCGGGTCCCAGCCCTGGTTCGCCTTTTCCTCCAGTTGCGTTTCCGTCAGCCATTCGCGGACGGCGAACCATTCCGCGTTCATGACGTTGGTGGTCGCGGTCGGGAAAAATGCGTGAATGAATGGTTTGAGCGCGCGGATGCGGGGGCGGTTTTCAAGCGTGATGGGCTGCGGCAGGGTGGCTTTGCCGTCTTTCCGCAGGTCGCGCGCGGCCTGCTTCAGCCGTTTGGGCGTTGCCTCCGGAAAGGCTTTTTGCAGCTGCTCGACAAATTCGTCCTCGCGCGCCGGGTTGTTCAGCAGGTCCCACGCATCCTTCACCTGGCGAAGCAACGCGACCGTTTGTTGCTGCTGCTGTAGCTGTGTCGGGGTTTGCGCGGCGGGCTGCGGCGCGCTCGCCGCCATTTCCGTCTTCTGAATCCAGCCGGGCACGTCACCCTGGGCGGCGGCGGTGACGTGGCTCAAGCCAATCATTTCCGCGAGTTTGTGGGCGTCGAGCTGGACGGCTTCCAATGCTTCCTGCCGGTGCCATTCCACAAAGGTAAAGGCCAGCCCATAGGAGTTGCGCCAGTCCCGCGCGAGTTTCGCTTCACGGTCCGCCTCCTCTTCCATTTGGCTGTACCACATCCATTTCAACAACTGGGTTGTTTTGCCCGCGAGCCGCGCCGATTGGTCGCGAAATCCGCCGAGCTTCCACCGGCCCCGGTCAAAAGCCGCGGCGCATTTCCGGTCGGCCTCGCGGACCTTTTCGTCCACCAGGCGGATGCGGGTGTCACTCGCGCCCTCCCACGGCTCGGGCTCCGTCACGCCCTCCACCATTTCCTTCACGCCGGAATCCGTTTGCCCGAACCAAATGCACCAGCGCCGGTCGTCGGACAATTTCATGTCGCGGTACCATTCCCCGGCCTGGCCGATGGCGTCTTGCAGCTCGCGTGCGAGCCGCTGCACCATTTTGACCGTGGGCATCCCGTCAGCTGTGGCCGTGGGCGCGGACGGATTGTTTTCCGCGCGAATTTCCGGCGCGGTGTTGCCGGCATCCTCGCCGGTGTTGATGGCTAGATTGAGGTCGCTCATGTTTGTTTGGTGGTGGATTTGGCGGCGGCGGGGAAAAAGAATTGCTCGGCGGCGTCGACGTAGAAAAATTTTTTTTTGGCGCCAAAAGTTTCGTAGGGGATTTTGTTGTTCGACAGCGCTTTATTCGCCACGAACTCGCTCACGCCTTCGCTGGTCACCCACTCGATGATAGTGCCGCGCGCCGCAAATGTCGTATTGGGCTTCCCCGGCATTAGGTTGCCCTCCTTGGCAGTCCGTAGCCGTGGGCGCGGGCCGCCGTGCTCGCGTCCGGCTCCTCGGCGTAGAAAATTTGGTGCTGGCACGCATAGCGGAGCGCGTCGATGGGGTCTTTGGTGGGCTCGTCCGCGCCGCCCACGCGCGTCCATGTCTTCAGCGCGAAAATCAGGTTTTCGCAGTCGCGCGAAATGAACAATTTCGGCCCCTCATTTACCAGCCGGTCCTTTGGCGCGGCCATCAGCCATTTGTCGGTGTAGCCGAGGCGGTCATTGATGAGCTGCACGCCCGGGTCGATATTCATCGCCGGCCCTGGAATGGCGCGCACTTTCAGTTTCAGCAGCTCCATCAGCAGGTTGGTGTTGCCCTTCGAGTTCTGTTGCGTCGTCTCGCAATACCGGTGGTCGAGGATGCGGGCGCGCACGCGTTCGGCGGCCCCGTTCAGGTCGTCCCAGTCATCCATAGCGAGCTTGCCTTCCACAAAGTCTCCCCAGCCTTCCAGCCGTGCGATTTCATTTTTGTAGTTGGCGAGCGTGAAGCCAAAGCTGCGCGCGCCGCCGCCGAGCATGCCGCCCTCCGCGCCGGGGATCGCCCACGGCTCCGGATAGCCGATGCCGGGAATATGGATTTTTTTGCATGGCCATTCGCGGTAGACCCAGAAGCGTTTGTACAGGTCCACCCGGATCCACAGCATGAACCAGTTTTTGGTTCCGGCCGGGTCGATGATGAGCCAGTTGGTGCCATGCAGCGGGATGGCGCCGGGGTCCGCCAGGTGGATGCTGTCTTTAAACTTCGGAAATTGCGCCTTGATGGTTTTGAACGCGCGCCCCGCCAAGGTCGCCAGCTTGCCCTCCAGCGATTCGCCGGCAAAATTTACCAGCAACTGCGGGTAATTGCCGAAAGGATTGAACTTGGAGAAAAAATGCACGATGGCGCGGCGGCTGTCGCCTCCGCGCAGCAGCAGGTCGCTCTCAACCACTCGCTCCTCGCTTATCACCACGTCGTCCACGCGGTCGCCTTTTTTGGCGATGACTCCGTCCACCGGCTCTGAGAGCAACAGCGTTGCGCCCTGGAGAAAGGCCGCCACGGTTTCATTGTAGCCGTGCTTCGGGTAGAAGCCGGTGAGGCCGGTTGCGCTGCGAGTGGTGAGGCGCGCGCGCAACGCATCCCAGGCGTTGAACGGGATGAGTTCGTCCGCCAGCGCGCCCAGGCAGGGGCGCCGCTCATTGTCCCCGAGTTCCGCGCCCTCGAAGGCCGTGTCCTTCGCCGCATACTGTTCGTAGGTTTTGAACTCGATGGTGGATTTGTTCCGGAGCACCAGGTTGTTTGCCGTGAAGCCATTTTTCCAGGTGAAGGCCACGTATTCCACCTTGCCGCGTCCCAGGTCGCGCTGGTCTGCGGGCAGATATTTGTACACGCCGCGGTGATGATATTGCACGGATTGCGCCTGGTTCTCGTGCAACAGCCAGATTCGCGCCTCCGGATACTTCAGCGCGCACTGCACCGCGCGCTTGATCATGTATTCGGTCTTGCTCGCGCGCCAGCCGCCCAGCACCAGGATGAGGTTGCGCCGCTCCGCCGCGAGCTGTTTGCACGCTTCCGTTTTCCACCGGTCGGGCACGTCCGGGTCGGCGCAGAATTGGTCCCACGTTATCCAGCCCCACAGCACGTCCGCCAGTTTCCAGCTCACGCACTCGAAGCCATACTCCAGCGGATTCACCCTCTCCAGCCGCAGCCGCCTGTTGCGCCGCATCGAGTAGTCGTTGAACCTGTCCAGGCCGCCTTCATGGATGAGCTTCGCCGCGAGCGCGTCCGGAAACGGTAGCAGCGGATGGTTTGGCCGCTCCGGGTTGACAATCTGCTGCCCCGGAAACTGCGCCTGCAGCCGCGCCACCCACGGCGGCAGCATTTCCGCCGCTTCCGGGGGCGGCCCTTCGGCGGGCGTGACAGGCGTTTGAGCAACAGTGTCCATTTTTCAATTGCGCTTGCGCATAATTGCGCGGTCCAGCCGCTCAATTTCGGCGATGATGAATAAGGCTGCGCTTATCAGATTTTCCCGCGCCGGTTTGTTCGGGAAAAATTCTTCGCGTCTAAACGGCCAGTCCTTGTGCACGTAGCAGGGCGGCGTGAAGTCGTGTCCATTGGCAATTTGGACGGCGGCGGTCATGGCATAACACGCTGCACCTTTAGCCAGTTGGCCGCCTGTCTGCTCGTCTTCGTAGCCCAGCGCGCCGGGCGCGCGTTTGACTAGTTCGCGCTTCTCGAAAAGCTGCTGAAGCACTTCATTCGAACATGGTGGATGGTTGTTTCGGGCGTTGCTCATGGTCACAGTTCCTCCGCGAGTTTTTTGAATTTCTCCAGGGCCAGCTTCGCGCCCGTCAGCGCGTGGTGCGGCTTCGCTTCCTCGGCAAAGCCCAGCTGCCGGTAAACCTGCGCCACCGAAAAGCCGGGCGCGTCCACCGCGATGCCCCGCCGGAGCGCCCACACGACAGCCCAGTCATGCACGTTTAACGGGCGGCGCGACAGCGGCAGCCAGTTTTCCGCCCATTTGCGCAGGCCGGCTAGCGTCTGCTCCTCTTTGAAATCCTCCGGCGTCTGCCCCCGCCGCCAGCGCGACAATTCGCGCACGAGGAACTCGCGGTCGAAGTGCGGGTTTTTGCCGCCCTGGATGAACTTGTCCTTGCGCGCCAGGCCGGCGCGCGGCAGGCCGCGCAGCCATTCGCACAGTTTCAAGACCGCCGGCCCCGCGGCCATTTCCCGGCTGTAGAGCGCCTGCAAGTCGGCGATGCCGCACACGGCCAGGGCCTCCGCATCGACGTCGGTTACTTCGCCGCCTGGCTGGCATTCCTGGTGGAATTCGCTGCCATCGAGTGCCACCGCGCCGATGGACACGATGCCGTGCCAGGCCGCGTCCAGCCCGGTCGTTTCGCAGTCAATGACGACTAGGTTTGCCGGCAAACGTATCATGGGGGGCAATGGTTGAAAGTTAGGCGCGGCTGGTGCCTTCGACGCTGCGCGCCTGCCGATGGGCGGTGCGGTTGCGCAGCCACAAGAGCGCCTGCTCCAGCGCGCCGATGGCCTTGGCGTTTTCCGGGCAGGCCACTTTGCCTTGCAGGAATTTCATGCGGTCAATCAGCACTTGCAGCACCTCCTCGTTGGTGGTGCCGTCCGTGACGGTCTGCAATTTTCCGGACGGGTCGCCCGGAATGGGTTGCTTCTCGACGAATTGCAGCGTTTGCGTGGTGTCGCTCGCGAGATTGGCGAGTTCGTATTTGTGGCCGGCGGTGATGATTTTCATGGTGTTTGGGTTGTGTCCTCAGGACGGTTAATGCTGGAAGGTTCGTGGGGTTTTCTTCGCGGCCTCATCCAATCCGCCGAGCACGGCCTGCGCGCTCGCGGGGCCGTGCACTTTCGGCGGCGGCGCGGCCAGCGCCGCGCGCGCGAGGTTTGCGCCGGCGCCGGGCAGGAATTGGCCGCCGTCGCAGAAGACCCGCGGGTTTTCGCCGTCGCGCTCGAAATACTGCCAGCTCGCGCCGACATCGAACCACAGCTGCCGGATGGGCAGGTCGCCCTCGCCTTCGCGCTGGGCCTGCACGATGAAAAGCGCGTCGTATTGTTTCGCAATGGCCTCGCGCTCCTCCTCGGTCGTGGTGGGGAGTTCGAGCTGCATCTCCTTGTTCACGTTGCGGTACACGCAAACCACGTTGTGCGGCAGGTTGGTGATGTGGACGCTGCCGAGCACGTCGTGCTTTTGCGGCCAATACCGGGTCTCCGGCCGCTTTTCGCCGGGCTTTTTCGAATGCGCCACCAGGTGGACGTGCGCGCCGGGAAACCGCGCCGCAAAATCCGTCAGCTTGTTCATGACGATTTTCTGGCTGTCGTTGTCGTCCTCGTGGACGTCGTCCAGCTTCATCAGGCTGTCGATGGCGAACTGGGTGACGCCGTAGCGCCGCGCGGCGTAGCCGAATACGGCGAGCACGTCATCGAGCTTCACGCTGCCGAGGCGGTCGTAGATGAAAAACACGTTGTCCATCCACGCTATCGCGCGCTCGAACAGTTCGCGGTCGGGTTCAAAGCCCTGGCCGTCTGCCGTTGGTTTTTGCGGCTTGGCGCGGCCCATCACTTGCCGCATGGCGTTTTTGAGCGTCTTCCGCGCCTTGACTTCGCCGCTGTAGATGCACGCGCGCGCGCCCAGGCTGCCGAGGTAAACGAGCACGTAGCTGAGGCAAATGGTCTTG
Organism: Opitutales bacterium; assembly: GCA_035546135.1. Taxonomy (GTDB): domain Bacteria; phylum Verrucomicrobiota; class Verrucomicrobiia; order Opitutales; family JABDGR01; genus JABDGR01. Next base: position 16,312 of record DASZWY010000136.1, on the reverse strand, counting down.
CCGTGCTTGCTGTAGCCGGTCCAGACCGTCACCTGGTTGGGCCGGAAGCGGAAGGGCATCGCCCACGGCGGCGCATAACCCGGCTCCTGGCCGCTGCTCGGGTAAAATTCCTCCCAAATATCCGCCTCATAATCGCGCGTGCGCTTGAACGCTTCCGGGTCTTCGGCGCGGGCGCGTTCCAGCAGTTTTTTAACATCGCTGCCCTGTTCGAGGTGTTCGTCCTCGCTGCGGGTATGCACTTCGTTGAGGTCCTTGCCGTCCACTTCCCTCCAGTCCAGGAACAGGCAGCGGTCCACGCCCAGCCGCGTTTTGACGGCCGCCACGGCCTCGTGGCCCTGCTCGTCGTTGTCGTAGGCCAGCAGAATGTCGTTCCAAAGCTGGAGCCAGTCCCAATCGACCTCAATCCACGCATTGCCGCGGTTGGTGCGCCCATCCGGGCTGTTGCCTTTCGCGCCAAACGGCACGCTCACCGCTTCGTAGCCCGCCGTCGCGGCGGTCAGCATGTCGATCTCGCCTTCGCACAGCACCAGCTTGCCCTTGCTCGGGTTGCACGCGTGCATGCCAATGAGGTGGTACACCGCGTCCTTGTTCGACCGCGTCATCTTTTTGCCGGCTGGCCGGTCCAGCGCGAGGTACTTGACCATCAGCAGCCGTTTGCCGCTCGCATCGTAGGCCGGAAAGGCGATGCCGGGCACGCTGGCATTGACCTCACCGAACCAGAAATCGCCCTCGCCGACGCGGTATTTTTTCAGCACCGCACCGGCAATCCCGCGCACTTCTGTGAGGTATTTCCATGCGCGGCTGCCCTCTTTAATGGGTGCCCAGTCTTCGCGGATGGCCTTGGGCTCGCTCGCCGGGGTCTCAGTTGGCCGCGCCGTGGCGCGGTGAAATTCGCCGGGCGCGTCGCCGGTTTCCTTCAGGCCCAGCCAGTCTTTCGCTTGCCGGAGTGCCGTTTTGAAATCGCAGCCGCGCACGGCCATCCACAGGTCGAGCGGGCTGCCCGTCTGGTTGTTGTTGCCGAAATCGCACCACACGCCTTGCTTGCCGCCTTCCAGGTCAATGACCAATGAATCGTTGCCCTTGCCCGGCTGCGGTGAATTGCTCACGTCGCACACCTTCCATTGCCGCCCTTCCCGGCGCCCAGAACTTAGAAATTCAAAACAGAACCGCGCAATTTCCTGCGCGAGCCGGCGGTTGACCTCTTTGGCGTCGTAAATCATCGTGTGGCCTTTTGCGCAAGCGGTTTGCCGTCTGTGCCGTTCCACGCGGAACATTGTAATAAAAGGGACAACTCTTTTTCGGTGAGCAACGGATACAGCACCTGCCACGTGAAGCGCCCGCGCTTGCTGCCGTTGAAAATGTGCGTCAGGTGCACCCGGCTGCGGCCGATTTTGGCCGCGAGCGTCGCCGTCGTTTCCCCGCGCGCGCGGAGCTGTCGGTAGAATTCGGCCAGTCGTGGATTTTTCACCGAGCATCCTCCTGGAGTTGAAATTTTTTGGTGTGGTAACAGCCGGTGGCCGAAAAGTCGTCTTTGGGCACGAAGTGTTCGCGCCGCTGGCCGTCCAGCTCCTCCTCGGTGTTGCGGCACCTCAGGCACAAATGCGCGTAGGCAAAGCCTTTCCCCTGGGCTTCCTTGACGCCGCAGGCAGAGCAAATCCGTTTGCGCTTTTTCGTTTTCATGCGGCCCACCTGATGTTGTGAAGATTGGCGAGTTGAATCTGGACGCCGAGTTCGGGCGAAAGCTCGACGTTGAAAAAGCCAAGTGCGCCGGTATAGGGGATCGGCTTGGCAAAAATACGCGTCTCGGCGATGATGTAGCCATAGGGGCCGACAAACCACGGCGACTTCGACTCAGTAACGCAGCCGTCAATCTTCATTGCGCCCAGAATCGCGCCTTTCGGAAATTCAACTGGCGCGAGTCCGCACCATGAAAGACAGTGCATGGCCATGAAATCACCGGCGTCCTGGAACGCGTGCAACAGCACCCAACCCCGCGCCCTCGTTGGCCACGTGCGGTTTTCGATATCTTTCCCGGCGCGCAGAATCAACGTCGCCCAGGGCTGTCTGACGGAAAGGCCTTTCATGCGCGGCTCCTTTCTTGCTCACAAATCCCCTGAGAGAATGCAGTAGTACGCGCCTGCGTTTTGCCTTCTGTGCTGCGTGCCGGCCGCCTAGGTAGCCCGTAAAGGCTTACGCTCGAGTTTACGCTCTCGTGATAGGGCAATAATACTATCATTGCGCCTGTGCTGCATTCTCTCAGGGGATTCATGCTGCGCCCTCCTGGATGGCCGGGGCCGGCGCGGCCTCCGGCGTTTTGCGGATTTTCGGGCGGTAGTTGGCCTCGCAGGCCTGCGCGTACATTCGCGCCGCGCTCGGCGTCCATGCCTCCGCGCCAAATTCCAGCGCGTGGAGCTGCTCGCGCGTCAGGCCCAACACCTGGCAGAACTGCGACTCGCTGATGCCCGCGGCCACGCGCCGCGCCCGCAGCATCGCCGCCATGCGCTTGTTCGCCTTCTTCGCCAGGGCGGCCAGCATTTCCAATTCCGCCACGCCGTCCTGCAACTCGGTGACGCGTTCCACCGCCCGCGCCGGGTCCATCAGGCGCAGCCGCTGCAGCTTCAACTGTTTGGCCAGGCCGTTCATTTTTTCTTCGCCCCTTTCTTGGCGGAATCGAGGATGTCGCTTACTTGCTTTTCCGCTTCCTTGCGGTAGCGCGCCGCGCCGGCCTTCGCCGTGAACCATTCCACGCGCGCGGGCATTTTTTCATGTTTGTAGGCCAGCGCGTTGCTGACTTCCTTGTTGAACACGACCCGTAGTGCCAGGCGAACCGCGTTGCGGCCGCCCAGTTTCATCAACGCATCGAGGACTTTGTTTTCGCCGCCGTATGCACCCGAGGCATAGCCCGCGCTTGTCACGGCGCGTTCGACCGTCAAGCCGAGTTCACCCGCCGCCGTTTCGATCATTTTGCCGGAGTAGCGTCCGAGGATTTCATGCGCCATGACCACCAGGGCGCTGTCCTTCAGCGCGGCAGCGCCATCGAAAATCGTTGTCGCGCCCCAGGTCTTTTCAATGCAGGCAAAAACGACCTGGGACTCCGCCCGCAACTTGCCGGTTTTGGCGCGATTGGCCTTTGCCTTTAATGTATTGGCTAGACCGGTTGGAATGACCGTAAACGGTTTCCCGCTATTGGTGTATTGTTCGGTCGCCGCGCATTTGACCTCCACGGGAATTTCTCCGCGCAAATTGCCGGGCACCTCCGACAAAGCGGTCCACTTTTTCCGGTCGGCATATTCAAGCTTGTCTAGGTCGAGGACTTTCCCCTTTTTGCCTGTTTCCTTACCGAGTTTTTCCGCCGCGGCTTTTGCGGCGGCCGCGCGCGCCTTTTCCGCCTCCGCCATCTGCTGTTTGCCCCACGGAACGTCGGCGCAATAGAGCGTGTCGCCCAGCGAAATGAATTTCTCCGGATTTTTCTTTTGCGCGGCTACCCAGTCATGGTCTTCGAATTCGTAACCGTTGCAGTCAAATAGCAGCCTCGACTGGTCCAGCGCCCGGCGCACGTCGTAAGGCAGATTTTTTTCCAGTTGGCCCGCGGTGACGTGCTCCGTCAAAATGAGTTTGGCAATGAGCTGAACCACTTTGGGCCACGCGTTGAACTTCAACAAGGCCAGGCCGTGCGCCGCGGTCAATTTGCCGGTGCGGATGGTTTCGCGCACGTCCTCGGACAATTCGGTCAGGCGCAGGGCATTCGTCACCGTGGGCCTGGCCTTGCCGACGCGTTCCGCCAAATCGTCGTGCGTCACCTTCTTGCCGCTCTCCTTCGCCATGAGTTCTTGCAGGCGCGCGAAGCCTTCAGCCTCCTCCATCGCGTTCATGTCGCGCCGCTGCAAGTTTTCCACCAGCGCCATCTCCAGCGCGGCCGCGTCGGCCAGTTCCTCGTGCACCACCGCCGGCAGCGCCTTCAGCCCGGCCAGTTCCGCCGCGCGGTGGCGGCGCTCGCCCATGACGATTTCGTAGAACTCCGCGCCCTTCTCGGTGCGCCGCACGACGATGGGCTGCAACACGCCGTTGGCCTGGATGCTGTCGGCCAGCTCCTGGAGCGCGGCCTTGTCGAAGTCCTTGCGCGGGTTCAGGCGCGACCGCTTGATGCAGTCGAGCGGGATCTGCCGCAGTTGCGGCGCGGGGGGCGGACTTTTTTTCGCCGCGTTTGCCGGCAAACGGCTGGCATTCTCGGCGGGCGGGGCTGACTGGGTAGCGGTGGTCATGGTGTTGTTTGGGTTCGGTGGGTTGGGAAAAATGCGGTCAGTCCGCGGTGTGGGCGAAGGCGGCGGCGGTGCCTGGCTCTGCGGTCGGGGGGCTGTTTTTTTGCGCAACCCCACCTTCCCCGCGCCAACGTTCAAAGCAGGTGCACACCGCCGACTTCCAGTTCACCATCGGCGAACGCCCGACCTTCCAGCCCTTCGAGGTGAAGCTGTGAAACGCTGCGTTAACGTCGCTCGGGCTGTTCCAGCCGACCAGGACAGCCTCAGCGCGCCATTCCTGAAGGGTCGGGGGAACAAAGCGTTTTTTGCCGCCTTGCGGCCCCAATCCCCCTAATCCCTTTCCTAAATCACCCCTATCACCTATATAACCGCTTCGCCTTGGGTTCAGGGTGGCTTCGCCTTGGGTTCCGGGTGGGTTCTCTTTGGCTTCGCCTTGGGTTCCGCGTCGCCCGTTGGGGTTGCGCGTCCAGTTGGCGACCATCCGGCCGTTGTGCTCGGCGAAGGCATGCACGCTCCAATAGCGCCCATCGGGATCCACGTCGATCCAGCCGCACTGTTCCAGCGCCCGGAAAAACGCCCCGGCCTGTCCTTCCCATTCGCAGATGTCCTCCAGCTGGTCCGGCGTCAGGTCGAACTCCAGCCGCAAATTGTCTTCGGCGTACGCCCATAAGCGGAGGAGGCACAATACGCTGTCGTCCCGGCCGGTGATGCGGCGCAGGGCGCGAACTTTGCGGTGATTGGGGAAGCTGGTTTTAAGAATCACGGTGAAGTCGTCGGGGTGGTTTTTTTCGGCCAAAAACGGTTGTCGCGCGGACTGCGGGGCAAGTCCTGGTCGAGGGCCCACAGGGTGCCGTCGAGATGCACCGCCCTGAATTGCATCCCGGGTCGAAATTGCTTGTTCGAGCGCACGCGCACGCGCAGGACAGTCGCGCTGCCGGCTTCCGTGGCTTCGAGGATTCGTTCGTTCGTGGTGAAGGTGCGTAGGCAGGTCAGTTGTGCGCGGCGCGGCCCTGCGGTCGGCTTCACGAGCAGCCGTGGCGGCGCGGTGGCTTCGGCGCGCGGGGTCGCCTGGGCGGGGTCGGCTGGCGCGGCGGGGGTGTTGTTTTCGCTCGGCTTGACCAGGGCGGCCTGCACTGCGGCTTGTCCTTCCGGGGTGTAGATGATAAGCCGGCCTTGTTGCCGGTAGTGCGTTATGCTGGTCAGCTTCGTGCGTGCCTCGGCCAGCTTTTTGCGCGGCATCCCGAGGAGCGCCGCGAGGTCCTTTTCGGAAATGTCGTTTGGTGTGTTCATGGCCGGACTCCCATTTGAGTAAATTTTTTTCGGGCGGTGGGTCGTGGGCATTCGCGCCCCCCGCGCGCGTTTTGGCGACCCCCTCCCCCCCTCTGTTGAGCCTCGGCCAGGAACCGAGACAATGCTGCACGCCTGTATAGCCACGCGGCCTGCATTCGGGGGTGTGACCGTATTAAAAACCGTATTGAGTAAATAAAAGTCATTGGTATTCAATGATTAACGATTGATTTCCGGTTGATTATCAATCACCTGCGCGGTTTTGTTTGCCGGCAAACCGTCGCCGCCCAGGTTGGGGACCGGACCCGCTGCGTTCGCCACAATGGGCGCGCTTTTTTGGCCGCACGAACCAGTCTCTGTGACGATTTGCGCTTCGATTGAATTCGCGCGAGGCAACTCTTTCAGCACAGCGGCCAGCTCGCGCCATTCATCGACCACGACAGATTCTGTTCGCTGCGTCACTCCGCCCAAAAGTAACTCCCCCTTTTCCGCCAGCTTTTCGGCCACAATGGACATCCGTTGCGCGTCCGCGCTCTCCTCGATGGGGATGTGCGGCAGGCGGTCGATGAGCCTTTCGAGGGCGATGCGCGCCCCAAGTCGAAATCTGCGCCCCAGGGAGGCCCTTTCGTCAGCAACAGCGGCCGGAAACCGCCGGGCCAGCTCGTCGAGCGTGTAATGGTGGACGTGCGTAAGCTCGGTGATGACGCGCCACGGCACGTCGCCAGCAATCATCGTGAGACACCATTGGGCAACCTTGGGACGCTCGCTCAATAACCTGTCGGCGGTGTAGATGGCCCGGCTTTTTTCCAGCGCCTCAACCTCATTAGCCATCTCTAGCGTTAACAACGTCAATTGCTGCACGCGTTCGCCCTTGGTGCCGATAAAAAATTCCCCCTCACGGCCACCCCCGTTCGGGGCGGTGATGACCAGGGCTTGCCCGGTATTGGAAGATGGCGGCGCGCTGTTCATTTTTGCAAAAAAATCACGCCCCCTTTGCGGCTTTTCGCACGCGCCGTTTGCGCATGAACGCGCGCAGGGCGCTGTCGGTGATGGCAAAGTCGCCGCCAGGCAGAATGAAGTAGCCGCCTTCCTCACTGAACTCGCCGGCATCCTTCCATTCGCGAACCGTCTTGGTTGCCTTCTTGAACATCGCCGCGATTTCGCTGATGGTCCAGGTGGCTTCGGCTGGCTGCTCGTCGATGGCGTGAGGCATGGCAGAAAAAATAAAGGGGTGTGCGCGCTGGGCTGGTTTGGTTAAGCACCAATCTCTGCGACCGATTGGTCTGGGCTGCCTGGGGATGTGTCCAAAGCGGAAACCGGCGCCGGAAATTCGCCGTTCGGGTCAAAGTGGGATTCGCCCATGCCGCCCTGTTCCGCGTGCACGAGCCGGTGAAACGTGTTCGCGGCCTGCACCTCCGGCTGTTCCGCCAAAAAATTCCGCCGCGCCGTCGTCACGTCGTTCAGCCGGCGCCGCAGCCAGCCCAGCACCACGTTCGCCTCGCCCCGCTTCTCGCGCCGCTGGTCGCGGTCGCGGTGCATCGCGCACGCGCACGCCGCCAGTTCCAGGACGACGGCCGCCAGTTCCTCCGGCGCGCACGCCTCGAGCTGCTCCAGCAGCCCCACGTCGTCGAGCTGGCCGCACGTCCGCTTCCAGTGCGCCACGCGCCGCGCGCCCTTCTGGGCCTGCGTGAGGATGTGCGCCGGAAAATTCATGTCCGGCCTCCCGTTCTCGTTTCGAGGCCAAACAACGCCGCCACCGTCAATATCCCCGCGCCTGTAATCACCGTCACCTGGTCACTGAAAAACAAACCGGCGCCCAAGAGCGCCAATCCACCGGCCACGCACCACGCCAGTCCAAGGCGCTCCGTTTCGCTTAAAGGAATGGCCGTTGTAATCGAGCGCGCCAGCCGTACCCGCAATGGGCACCGTGTCACGCGCGCCGGCATTTGTCGCAGCGCGCTCACGACGAGCTCCCTTCCGTGCCCGTGCGCCCCAGCGGCAACACCTCTTGCGCCGGGTCCACCTTGGCCGTCTTGATGATCTCCTCAAATTGGAAGGCCGCTTCGCGGATCTCGCGCGAACGGGACGCGCGCTGCTGAAAGCGGAGGCAGTCCAGAATGTAATTTCGGACCTCTTCGACTGAACTGGCGATTGCGCTGTTCTGTGACATTTAGGGACATATATGTTCAAAATTGTCACGATGTCAATAATATGTTTGCATTATTGACCAAAATGGTCATAGTTCCTCGGGTATGAGCCTCTTCGCGAACGCATTTCACGCGGCTTTGAACGAGACCGGTACCACTTTTCGGGCCTGGTCAGAGGCCGCAGGCGTCAACTACCGCACCGCTCATCATTGTCTAAACCGCGGCAGTCAACCCAACGATAAGCTGCTCCGCGCCTTTGTCAGCAAATGGCCCCGTCCTGAAATCGGTATCAACATTCTCCGGGCCTACCTCCGCGACGAAGTTCGCCGCGCGGGGTTCTCCGCCGAGGACGTCGAAGTGCTTCTCCCTGGCGAGCTTCCCGGCCCCAGCCTGGACAAGGACCTCGTCACCCTTCGCGAATATCTCCTCAAGCATCCCGACCTCGCCGGCGCCCTCAAATCCATGGCCCGTATTGCCCGTGAGGAAATGACGGCCGGGAAAATTCCTTATAAAATTTTAGGTAAGCCACTTCAGCGTGTAGCCGAAGACAAAACCGGGAAAAATTAATTGCTATTATTCGCCGCTTTTACCGTCCTTGTCTTTTCCCTATTTTGCATAACAGCCAGCTGCAGAGGCCTAGCCAAAGCCAGCAGAGCAAAAAATGGACATCATTCACAATCGCCACCCAGCCCGTCCAAAGCAATCCGATTACCCAGCAGTATTTGAGCCATGAGATCGCGCTTGGACCCTTATACCACCCTAAGCTAAAAGCCGCCAATAGAGCAATCGCACACACAATAACCACAATAACCATGTTGTCATTGTTGATGACATAGATTGGCGGCGTCACCAAGTCGGCAAGTCGTGGTTGCATGCTACGCGTTTTTGTCGCCTACGCTTCTTTGGTCAAGCCTGTTTGCTGACAAACCACCAAGACTACGCCCCCAGCGCCGCCACGACTTGCCGCGCTAGGTAGAATTTCTTCGCCGTCTCGATGCGGTCGCCTAGCCAGTCGGCGGCGGTGTTGAGGTCGTACTTTTTGAGCACTTCGCTGCCGCCCTGGGCGCGCAGCGCGTGCAGTGTCTTGGTCTGGTTCGGCAGAAACTTCCGTACCCATTGGCTCGCCTCCCGTTGCAGCGTCCTCTCGCGGTCGGCGCGGTTCAGGCCGGGGATAATATAACCGCCGGCGTCCGGCTGGCGGTTCTTCTTGGCTGCTTTGGCGGCGCATAATGGACTGAGGGGCGCCCTTTTCCAACGTTCGACCTGGCTGCGGTTCAGGCCCAGCCGCCGGTTCTTCGCGTTGCGCTTCGTGGTGAAGGCGGGAATGCCGTCCCGCGCCGGCCGCGCCTTGATGGCCAGCACCAGGGAGCCGTCCGGCTGCTCCTCCATCCAGTCCCAGCGCGCATGCAGCATTTCGTAGCCGGTGAGGCCGTAAAACCGCGCCAGCTCGAAAATGACCGCCACCGCCTGGCTCGGGGATTCCGCTTCCGGCTTGCCGTCGAGCGCCGCCCGCGCGAGGTATTGCATCCGTGCGTCCACGTGCGCCGGGATTTCCTCGAAGGTGTAATCCGGCTCGGCCAGGCGGGGCGCGTAGAGCAGCTGGTCCCGCGGCGGCATCTTCAGCTTTTCGTAGAGCTTCCACGCGTCGCGCGAAAAAAGGCTGCGGGCCTGCGCCAGCGTCGAGTTCAGCGTGCCGTTCAGCCAAAGGTCGGCCCTGGCCGGGCCGGCGTGGCCCTTGGCGGCGTAGCGGAGCGCCCGCCAGCGGTTCACAAAGTCTTCATCCAGTTGGTTCACCCGCACGTCGCGCCACTCCTGTTTGCCGGCAAACCCCTCCGTTTCGGTGATGAGCCGCGCCAGCTTCGCCACGTTGTGCGCCGCCGATTTCGGGCTGATGGTGGCGCGCTGGCAAATGCCCGCGAGGTACAGGTCCGCCACCTGCCCGGCGGTCGCGTGCGTGTTGCGCAAGAGCGGCTGCGGGGTCTGGCCGGCCTGCGGGTTCACGATGTCGTTGTAAATCGCCCAGGCCCGGTCGCGGGCCACGTCCGCCAGGTCGGTGCCCGTGCTGCGCAGGTATTCCGTGTTCTCGTGCCAGAAGCGGAACACCAGGATGCCTTTCTTGCCCCGGCGCGTGAGATACTGGCCCAGTTTGATGTCGGTCTTTTTCATGATAACCCCTAATATGCCACCGGTTGCCCAAAAATCAATACGGTTTTTCATACGGTTGCCAAGGTTTCAAAACGGCACTAAACGGCACATTGCAAACCGGTCGACTGGCGCGATTCCGCTTCCTTTTTGTGGCCATCCCCATTCGTTCCGCCGCGCGTTTTCCCTCGGGAAATGCCTTTTTGCTTGCTGTGCCCGAGGGGAATTGGCTATCCTCCTCTTTCCGCGTTACCTTTTCTCGTTGCCCGGTAGCTCAGCGGTAGAGCAGGTGACTGTTAATCACTTGGTCGGAGGTTCGATCCCTCCCCGGGCAGCCATTTTATTGAGCAGACACTGAGGGACTTAGGCACTGAGCAAATCAACCCTGGTAATTTTCGCTACCTCAGTGCCTCAGTGTCCAAGTGCCTCAGTGCCTCTACCTCCTATCCTCATGAACGGCGATTCCTGCTGCACCCCTTCGCGGGCGCCGGGCGTGAATTTGACTCCCGCGCCGGGTTCCGAGGCTGAATTTGCGCGGATAAATGCCGGTTCGCCCTCAGGGATGCGCCTGATTCCCGGCGGAGAATTTCTTCTGGGCGCGGAGGGGCCGGAATGCTGGCCGGATGACGGCGAGGGGCCGGTGCGCGCGGTGACGCTCCAGCCGTTTTACCTCGATGCCTGCTGCGTGACCAATGAGCAGTTCAACGATTTCGTCAACGCCACGCGGTATAAGACTGACGCCGAGAAATTCGGCTGGTCGTTCGTGTTTCATCTTTTTCTCGAACGCGACCTGCTGGCGCAGGTGACCGAGCGCGTGGCGGGCAGCGAATGGTGGTGCAAGGTCGCCGGGGCATATTGGCGGCATCCGGAAGGGCCGGGCACGAACATCAAAAAGCGCTGGAGCCACCCGGTCGTGCATGTGTCGTGGGCCGACGCGCGGGCTTATTGCGCGTGGGCGGGCAAGCGCCTGCCGACCGAGGCCGAGTGGGAAGCCGCGGCGCGCGGCGGGCTGGTGCAAAAGCGCTACGCCTGGGGCGACGAGCTGACGCCGGGCGGCAAGCACCGGTGCAATATCTGGCAGGGCACCTTCCCCACCCTCGACACCGCCGAGGACGGCTACCGCGGCACCGCGCCGGCGAAGAGCTTTCCGGCCAATGGCTACGGCCTCTACAACATGGCGGGCAATGTCTGGGAATGGTGCCACGACTGGTTCAGCCGCGATTTTCATGCCACTGGCCCGCGCACCGACCCCGTCGGCCCGCCCGCAGGCGAACGCCGGGTCGTGCGCGGCGGGAGTTATCTCTGCCACCACTCGTACTGCAACCGCTACCGGGTGGCCGCGCGCATCGGCAATACGCCGGACAGCTCGACGGGCAACACCGGATTCCGCTGCGCGCGGGATGGGTGAAAGCGCGGGCGTCGCCAGTCTGCGCCCCTAGGCGGACAGCCGCTTTTGCGTGGCGCGCAGGAGCAGGCGCTGGAAAAAGATGAACGCCAGCAGCAGCGCGCCGGTGATGATGCGCGTCCACCACGAACTGAGCGAACCGTCGAAGGTGATCGCAGCCTGGATGGTGCCAATGATGAGAAAGCCGCAGAGCGTGCCGAACATGTGCCCGCGCCCGCCGGTGAGCAGGGTGCCGCCAATCACCACGATGGCGATGGCGTCAAGCTCCATGCCGATGCCGTAGGTGGAATCGCCGCCGGAAACGAGCGTGCTGACCAACCCCGCGAGCGCCGCGCACGCGCCGCAAAGGGCATAGACGGCGATTTTGGACGCGCCGACGGGCAGGCCCATGAGCAGCGCGGATTGCTCGCTGCCGCCGATGGCGAGCAGGTTGCGCCCAAAGCGCGTGTGCTGCGCGAGGAGGTAGCCCACCGCAAACACGGCGAGGAAAACATACGCCGGCAGCGGATGGACGGGCACGCCGCCGATTTTCGCCGCATACCGCGAGAACTGGAGAAAGAAACCGTTTTTGATGTCAATGCTGTCGGTGCTGATCCAATGGGCGCAGCCGCGCGCAAAAAACATGCCGGCGAGGGTGATAAGAAAAGGCGGTTGCTTGAAATAATGGATGAGCGCGCCCATCGCCGCGCCAAAGCCGGTGCCAATCGCCAGGCCCGCCAGCGCCGCGGCCAGCGGGTGGACGCCGTGCTGCTCGACGGCGACGGCCACAAAAATGTTCGTAAACGCCGCCACCGCACCAACGGAGAGGTCGATGCCGCCGGAAAAAATCACCAGCGTCATGCCGATCGCGGTGATGCCCGTGCAGGCATTGCCGATGAAGAGGTTCGCGAAATTCGCCGCCGAGGCAAAGTTCGCGTAGCGCGCGCCCGCGGCGGCGAACAGCAGGACAAAGATGGCCGCGGTGACCATTTGCGGCAGACGCTGGCGGAGGGCGGTGTTCATGCGCGGGCCTTTTTTCGGCGCAGGCCGCCCAGCCAGCGGCGCGTGGTTTCCGATTGCAGCAGGCAGACGAGAATAATGAGCACCGCCTTGGGCACGGGCGCCACCGCTGACTTCACTCCGACGTAATACATCGTCTGCGTCAAGGTTTGCAGCATGATGGCGCCAAGGTAGGTGCCGAGGAGGTTGAAGCGGCCCCCGCTCAGCGCCGTGCCGCCGAGCACCACGGCAAAAATGGCGTCGAGCTCCATGTCGAGGCCGTCGTGCAGCGGGTTGGCGTTGGTGATGTTCGCGGAGGCGAAAATGCCGGCGACCGCGGCGCACAGCCCGCAGACGACATAGGCGAGGCATTTCACCCGGCCCGCGGCCAGCCCGGCAAAGCGGCTCGCGGTTTCATTGTCGCCGGTGGCCTCGACAAAAAGCCCGGTGGCGCTGCGGCGCAGCCACAGCCACGCCGCAAGATACAGTGCGGTCGCAATAATCGGCATGAGGGGCAGGCCGAGAAAGAAGCCGTTGCCGATATAATTGTACGGCGCGTTGTTGATCTTCACCTGAAAGCCGCCGGTGATAAGCTGGGCGATGCCGCGCCCCGCGACCATGAGCACCAGCGTGGCGACAATCGGCTGGATCCGCGCCCAGGCGACGAGCAGGCCGTTGACGAGGCCGCAGAGCAAGCCCGCGCCGAGGCCCGCGGCAATCGCCACCGTCATCGAGTAGCCCTGCTGCATCAGCACGCCGGCGACCGCGGCGACAATCGCCATGACCGAACCGACCGACAGGTCAATGCCGCCAGTGGCGATGACGAGCGTCATGCCCAAGCCGAGCGCCATGCACACCGAACCGTTTTCAAAAATATCCACCACCGCGCCGGATAAATGGCCGTCCTTGACCGTGAGGGAAAAAAACTGGCGGTTGTAAATCAGGTTGGCCAGCGCGAGCAGCAGAATGCCCGCGAGCGGCCAGAGAGCCGCCGCGCCGCGCCATCGCCGTTGGACCGGGGCGCTCATGGTTTCGGCGGCACGCCCGCCATCTCGTGCAGCAGGCGGTGCAGTTCGATTTCGCCGCCGGTGAGTTCGGCAACCTTGCGGCGTTCGCGCAGGACGGCGATGCGCGTGCTGTTGCGCACAACCTCCTCGATTTCCGAGGAAATAAAGAGCACCGCCACCCCGTCGGCGCGCAACTTGGCCACCAGCGCCTCAATCTCGGCTTTCGCGCCGATGTCGATGCCGCGCGTCGGCTCGTCGACAATGATGAGTTCGGGCTGGGTGGCGAGCCAGCGCGCGAGCAGGGCTTTTTGCTGATTGCCACCGGAAAGATTTTTAATCGGTGTCTCGGGGCTGCCCGTTTTGATGCGCAGCGCGGAGATATAGTGCGCACAAAGCTGGTCCTGTTCGGCGCGGGAAATCGTCCGCCACGCCCCGCGCTTGGCCTGGAGGGCAAAGATGATGTTCTCGCGCACCGAGAGGTTGGGCAAAATGCCTTCCGTTTTGCGGTCCTCGGAGCAGAACGCCAGGCCGAAACGCACGGCGGCGCGCGGGGAGGAAATTTTCACCGGCTGCCCGCGCCATTGGATCTGGCCGGAATCCGCACGGTCGATGCCGAAAAGCAACCGGGCGGTCTCCGTACGGCCGGAGCCGAGCAAGCCTGCCAAGCCGGTGACTTCGCCCTGGCGCAATTGCAAATCAAACGGATGCACCGCGCCACGGCGGCCCAATTGCGTGGCCTCGAGCAGCGGAATGCCGCCAGAGGATTCCTTTGCGGCCACCCCGCCTCCCTGGCCGTGGCCCTCCTCGTCGCTGACTTCACGGCCCAGCATTTTGCTGACGAGTTGGAGCCGGCCCAATTCCGCCGTCGCATACTCGCCGACCAGTTCGCCGTTGCGCAACACCGTGATGCGGTCGGTGACGGCGTAGACCTGGTCGAGAAAGTGCGTGACGAAAACAATGCCGAGTCCGGCGGCGCGCAACTGGCGCATGATTTTGAACAGTTCGGCGACCTCGTTTTCGTCGAGGCTCGCGGTGGGTTCGTCGAGCACCAGCAGCTTCGCTTGCAAATCGAGCGCGCGGGCGATGGCGACCATTTGTTGCAGCGCCAGCGGAAGTGAGCCCAGTTCGGCGTCCACGTCGAGATCGATTTCCAGCCGGGCGAGCGCGGCCTTGGCATGGCGGCGCAGTGCCCGCCAATTCAGAAAGCCGAACTTGCCCGGCTGGCGGCCAAGGCCGATGTTTTCGGCAACCGAGAGCGACGGAATCAGATTCACCTCCTGATACACAGTGCTGATGCCGGCGCGCTCGGCGTCGCGCGGCGAAGCCGGGCGGATGACCGTGTCCGCAAAACGCACCTCACCCGAATCCGGCGTATAGACGCCGGTCAATAATTTGATGAGCGTGGACTTGCCCGCGCCGTTTTCGCCGAGCAGCGCGTGGATTTCGCCCGCGCGGACGGTGAAGTCTACGCCGGCAAGGGCGGTCACCCCGGGAAATTTCTTCCCGATGCCACGCATGGCGAGCAGCGGCGGCAAGGGTGACGACTCGGCGGCGGCCATGCGGAATCCCGTCGCGATTAATAAGGCCGCTTGGGGGCTTCCGCCGCGGCGTTGGTGCTGTCGAAGACGTGGTCGGTGTTGTACGTCACCGGGGCGACCTCCTTGCCGGCGAGCACGTTCTCCACGGCGTCAAACACGAGCGGGCCCACCATCGGGTTGCACTCGACGACGCAGTTGATTTTGCCGTCGGCCACGGCCTGCACGGCTTCCTTTTCGCCGTCGATGGACACAACCATGATATCGGTGCCCGGCTTGAATCCGGCGGCCTCGATGGCCTGGATGGCGCCGAGGGCCATGTCGTCGTTGTGGGCGTAAACGATGTCAAAACTGCCCTTGGGGTGGGCCTTCAGCATGGCTTCCATGACCTCCTTGCCCTTGTCGCGCTGGAACATGCCGGTTTGCGAATCAATGATTTTGAGGTCGGTCTTGGCGATTTCGTCAGCGAAGGCCTTATGGCGGTTTTCGGCGGCGGCGGAGCCGGGCTCGCCGTAAAGTTCGATGATATTGCCTTTGCCACCGGTCTTTTTAATCAGCCAATCGGCGACCATCTGGCCTTCCTTGGTAAAGTTGGAACCGATGAAGCATTTATAAAGGGACTTGTCGGCGTCCACGTTGCGGTCCTCGACGATGACGGGAATGCCGGCAGACTTGGCGTCCTGCAGGGCTTCGTCCCACCCGGTGGACTTGATGGGCGCGATGACGATGGCATCGACTTTCTGGGTGATGAAATCGTGCACGGCCTTGATTTGGTTCTCCGGCTTGCTCTGGCAGTCCACAAACTTGAGCGTGATGCCGCGGGCCTTGGCCTCGTCCTGCAGGGACTTGGTGTTGGCGGTGCGCCACTGGCTCTCGGCGCCCGTTTGGGCAAAGCCGACTACGATGGGCTTTTTCGCCGCGCTGGACGATGAGGAGGACGAGGATTCCGCCGTGTTGTCCGATTTGGAGCAGGCAGCGAGGAAAAGGCCGGCCGCCAGGCCGAGCGCGAGGCGGGAATGGAGGAACGAGGGGAGTTTCATGGGGAAGGTCTATTTAGTAGGAAATCCGGCGGGTTGTTCAACGCAAATCCAAGCGGTACATCACGACACTGAGGGCGGGCACGGCAAGCTTGCCCTCGTTTAGGGTGAAGTGTTTCTCCTGGATGGTCAGGTTGGCGGGCTTGCCCGGCTCGTTGTATTCATCCGGGTCAGTGCCGGTGATGAGCCATTGCGTGGCCTGGTCCTTGACCGCAGTCTGGCCAAGGTTGAGCGCGAGTTCGTCCGGCGTGGTCTGCGGGTTGACGATGGCGATGGTGATGGCCTTTTTGTCGGCCGTCCAGGCGGCGGACACATCGAGGCCATTGGGCTGCTGCGGCACCTCGATCGGAATCGTGCCGAAATGGTTGCGATAGAGCACCTGCGGCAGCGCGGTGGCGTCGAAAGCAGCGGCGGTGGGCGTGGTCTTGATGGCGCCGATGACGTTCACCGTCTGCGCGTAGTTGGCCATGTAGAAAATATCGCTGTTGCGGAAAAATTCATGATAGCCCTTCGCG
>DASZWY010000135.1:0-8867 GCA_035546135.1 Opitutales bacterium | reverse complement strand
GCACTGCGAAAAAAGTTTCGCCTGGGTAATCTGATTGTCGCCGGCCTCTTTCACCGGGCAGAGCGCGATGATGCGGCATGGATACACCTGGGCGAACTCGATGGACTGGTCGAACACCCGCTGCGCTTCCTCGGGCGTGGTGGCCGGCCCGAATTGCAGCACGAGGGTCATTTGCGACGCGCGAAAGGCCGACGGTTCTTCGCTGCTCCCCGGTTTTGTGTCGCCCTGCCACATGCGCGAGAGCGCCCCCGGCACGTCGGACAACCGCAGCGCCATCCCGGGCAGAATATCGAGGAGATTGGACATGTCGTTACGGGCCGGCGCGGCGCCACTCGTGGCGTTGTTCCCAGAGCAGCCGGTCGGCCGCCAGCGGCCCCCACGAACCGGCGGCGTAATTTTCCAGGCCGCGCTTGCCGCCTTCCTTCCAAAAGTCGAGAATGGGGGTGTAGAGGCGCCAGGAGGTCTCCGTCTCGTCGCCGCGGATGAAGAGCGTCGAGTCCGACACGATGCAGTCGAGGATGAGGCGCTCGTAGGCCTCGGGCGTGTTGGAGCCAAAGGTCGTCGCGTAGCGGAAGTGCATTTTCACCGGCTGCGTGCGCGTTTCCAGGCCGGGCACTTTCGAATTCATCAGCAAGGTCGTGCCTTCGTCCGGCTGGATTTGGATGACCAGGGTATTGGCTGCGACATTGAAGCGCTCGTTGTCGGCAAATAAAATCCCCGCCGGGCGCTTGAATTGCACCGCGATTTCCGACACGCGCCGCGCCAGCCGCTTGCCCGAGCGCAGGTAGAACGGCACGCCCTGCCAGCGCCAGTTTTCGATCGAGAGGCGCACGGCGGCGTAGGTTTCGGTGAACGAGTTCGCGGGCACGTCCTGCTCTTGCAAATAGCCCGGCACCTTCTGGCCCTTGATGAGGCCCTCGGTATATTGCGCGCGCACCACGTCGCCGCCTTCAGCCTTCAATTGTACGGGCTGGATGGCTTTGAGCAGCTTCACTTTCTCATCGCGGATGTCTTCGGCGCTCAGCGACACCGGCGGCTCCATCGCGACGAGCGAGAGCAGTTGCATCGTATGGTTCTGGATCATGTCGCGCAACGCGCCCGACTGGTCGTAGTAGCCCGCGCGGTCGCCGACGCCCAGGTCCTCGGCCACCGTAATCTGCACGCAATCCACGTAGCGCCGGTTCCAGATTGGCTCGAAAATCGTGTTCGCAAAGCGCAGCACCAGCAAGTCTTGCACGGTCTCCTTCCCGAGGTAGTGGTCGATGCGGTAAACCTGCGACTCGTCAAACTCGTTGCGGATGATGCGGTTCAATTCCTGCGCCGAGGCGAGGTCGCGTCCAAAAGGCTTTTCGATAATCATCTTCGAGGCCAGCGGCGTGCCGGCGTGGCGCCGGGCCAGCCCGCTGGCGCCGAGATTTTCCAGCACCGGCTTGAACACCGTCGGCGGCGTCGAAATGTAGAACACGCACTGCAGGTCGCGTCCGAGCTTTTTTTCGATCTCGTCAATTTTTCCGCCGAGGGTCTTGAAGGCGTTGAGGTCGTCGTAATTGCCCGGCACGTAGAACGTGTTGGCCTGCACGCGTGACCACACGTCCTCCATCAGCGGGCGGCGGGAAAATTGCTGAATGTCCTTCGCCGTTTCCGCGCGAAAATCCTGGTCGGGAATGGGCTTGCGCCCGAAGCCGATGAGGTAGAAGTCCGGCGAGAGCAGGTTGTCCACCGCGAGGTTGAACATGGCCGGCACGAGCTTGCGCGCGCACAGGTCGCCGGAGGCGCCAAAGATGACGAGGATCGTCGGCGGCGCGCCACGATGCTTGCTAAGTCCTTGCAGGAAGGGATGGCGGGGAGAGTCGGCCATAAATTATTCTCGGCGATGGGATTCGCGGGCGGGCGGTGGATGATTGGGCAACAAGGGAACGCCGGCATGGAGCACCACCTCCGGCGCGGCTCCATCAGAGACCTTCACCTCGACGATGTCGAAACGAAAATGCGCCGGCGGCGCGGGCAGCCCCCGCAAATACGCGCGCACCGCGCGGGCCAACGCATGTTTTTTCCTCCCTGTCACTGAATGGTAACCTTGCACCGGAGCATGGGCCGCGCGCGCGCGCACCTCGGCAAAGACCAGCACTTCGCCGTCCCACGCCACCACATCCAGCTCGTCGCGGCCATGCCGCCAGTTGCGGATGATGATTTTCCAGCCCCTTTCACGCAGAAATAGCGCCGCCGCTTCTTCGCCCAGACGACCGCGTTCGCCCGCCGCCGTCGCCGGGCCGGCCGGGCGCAGGCCCCAAAACCAACGCCAGCGCGCCGCGGCGTTTTGACCTAGCGATTTGAGCCAGCCGAACATGGGCCCAGCTTGAGCATCCGCCCCGGGTCAGGCAATCCTGCGCCGCTTAGCGAGCGAGGCGCTCGACAATCCCCGACACGTCCACTTTAAATTCCCGCAGCGTCAGCCACAGGAAGACAAAAAACGCGAAGAAGCAGATGATTTTCAGTTTCCGGATGCGCCCGGGGATGTGGCGAAAATGCCGGTCCTTGAGCGCCTTGTGCGGATTGCGGCTGACCTGGTAATTTTGCCACGACGCGCTCAGGCGATGCGTCGGCGTCACGACGATATAGCCCGAGAGCATCAGGGGCACGCCGATGCCGGCGGAAATTCCGAGCCAATACAGCAAGTCGAACAGGATTTGCATGAGTCGCTACTTGCGCCGGGGTGGGCGCGAATTTTGCGTGATTGTTTCCATTTTTTATCAGTAAGGCCACAATATTTCGTCCGCAACCCGCAGGATTTAACCCCGGAAAGCGTTGCCCTGAAGCTGGCGCGAATGGGGAGTTTTCTTCACGCCGGCGGCGGCGCGGACTCCGGGTGCAGTTTGGCCTTGAGGAGGGCAATCGCGTCCCGCGTCTGCGCGGCGCCTTCGAACTTCTCCCCGCGGACCGCTTCGCTCAATTCCGCCTGCAACCGCGCCAAGCGGTGGCGCACGGCGGCGGGGTCCGCTCCGCGCACCGGGATTTTGCCCCGGTGTTCCGGGCCCCGGTGCAGGCGCTGCAGCATTGGCCGCAGCACGCCGGTAAAGGCGCCGTAGCAAGCCGGGCAGCCAAACCGGCCTTGCCGCTCGAAGTCGCGCTGGCTGCAATCGCACACCGGGCAGCGGGGCTGGGCTTCGCCCGGGCGCGATTCGGCCGTGCCGGCGGGGTCCAGCAGCGCGTAGCCCTGGGGGTCGAATACCCCGGCGGCCTCCGCGTGTTTTTCACACCACGCAATGCTCAAGCACTTGCCCTGCGTTGCCAGCGTGACGTGCACCTTCGCGGTCGATTCACACGCGGCACAGGTCTGATGTTTCAATTCTCCCATGAGCAAAATTATCCTCGGAATCCCCGCGTCTGGCAACCGGGAATTGCAAGGCCACGGGCAAAAAATCCGGCCGGTCCGGAATTTTCCATGCTGCGGACGGGCTTGACCCGGCCCGGCAAAATGTCACCATCGTCCTTTCTCGCGCGGCGCTACCCCCCGACGGCCCCGCCCACGCGATTTATCCGCCATGTGGGAAACCATTCAAACCTACGTCATTTGGACGTTGATTGTGCTGATCGGCATCATCATCCCGGCGGCGACGTTTCTGTATGTCCTCATCGCCTACGGCAAGCGCTTTCTCTGGCCCATGGGCCGCTTCAAGCGCCAGACCTTCATCGAAGGGCTCGTCGCTTGGTTCCTGCTCAACACATTCATCGTCATGATCATCATCGGTTCGATGATGTACTCCGTGACTTTTTTCACCAAAACCCTCGAAAGCCCGGGCTTCAACATCTTTACCCAGTTCTACCTCGGCCTGTTTTACCTTGAATGGGTGTTCGCGCTCGCCACCCTCCTGCCGGTCTGCGCGAAGCGCTGGCATGATTTGGGCCTGTCCGGCTGGCTGTGCCTCCTCAATACCGCGCCGGTGCTGGTGGTCGGAGCCGGGTTCATCGGCTTTTTCAACAATGTGGGCAACGTGCTGTTCTACCATCTCTTCACCGACGACAAGGCTTTGGGGCCGGGCATCAACGCCTTCACCGTGCTTGCCCAAGCCCAGGGCCAATACCTCAAGTATTTCGTCAATCCCAGCCCGCTGCTCACCTTTCTCACCCTCGCGGTGATGCTCGGCGCTTTTCTTTACCCCGCCTTGGCCAAGGGTGAACCGGGCGGCAATGCCCACGGCAAAGTGGCCGTTTAAGCGGCCTAGTTCACGGCGGCTTTTTTCAGGAATTTTTTCACCTCCGCCAGCGGGCGGGTGTTGAAGACCTGCTCCTTCGTCAGCCCGCCTTTGCGCGCGATGATAATCCCAAGGCGGACGTAACGCAAATCGCCGGTGCTGTGCGCGTCCGGGTTGATGACGCAGAGCACGCCTTTTTCCGTCGCGTAACGCCAGTGCCGCCAGTCCAGGTCCAGCCGTTGCGGCTGCGCGTTCAATTCAATCAGCTTGCCATTGGCCGCCGCCGCGTCGATGACCTTGGGGATGTTTACCGCGTAGCCCTCGCGGTGCAGCAGCAGCCGGCCCGTCAGGTGGCCGAGCATCGTCACCCGCGGATGCTCGAGCGCGCGCACGATGCGCTTGGTCATCGCCGCTTCGTCCGCCCCCTGTCCGTAGCGATTGTGCACCGACGCCACCACGTAATCCAATTTCGCCAGCACGCCGTCATCGTAGTCCAACTGGCCGTCCTTGAGGATGTCGCACTCGCTGCCGGTGAAGACGTGGGTGCGAAATTTTTTCGCCGCGTTGAGCGCGTGAATTTTCTCCACCTGCGCCAGCAATTGCTCCTCGCTCAGCCCGTGCGCCTGGAAGGACGATTTCGAGTGGTCCGCCAGTCCGAGGTATTCCCAGCCCAGCGCTTCCGCGGCCGCCGCCATCTCCTCCAGCGTCGCGTGCCCGTCGGACGCCGTCGTGTGGTTGTGAAACGCCCCGCGCAAATCACCTTCCTCGACGAGGCGCGGCAGCGCGCCCTTTTCCGCGCGCTCCAGCTCGTCCTGCCCCTCGCGCAATTCCGGCGGGATGGGGTGCAGGCCCAGCTTGGCAAAAATATCGTCTTCGCTGTGCGCGGTGATGACGCTCTTGGCGCCCGGGCCACCGGCGGTCGGGTCGTCCTTTTTTGTCAGACCCCATTCGCTCAGGCTCAGGCCTTTCGCGAGCGCGCGCGACCGCATTTTGATGTTGTGATCCTTCGATCCGGTGAAATGGTGCAGCGCGAAATAAAATTGCTTCAGCGGCACCACGCGCAAATCCGCCTGCATCCCATCCTTCAACCGCACGCTCGACTTTGTCTCGCCATGATTGGTGACCTCCGCGACGCCGGGCTGTGAGGTGAACCATTTCATCACCGGCTTGGGGTCTTCTGCGGCGACCAGAAAGTCGAGGTCCCCGATGGTCTCCAGCCCCCGCCGCAGGCTGCCGGCGTGCGACACGCGCTCGACGCCGGGGATTTTTTTCAGCCCCGCGAGAATCGGCTCCGCCGCCAGCCAGGCGTCCCACCAGAGATGCCGCCGGCCGTAGGCTTCCTTGTTTTTCAGCCCGGCCAAAATATTTTCCTGGGTCTTCTCGCCGAAGCCCGCCAGCGCCGCCACCTTGCCCGCCGCGCAGGCCGCGGCCAGTTTCTCCAACGAGTCCACGCCGAGTTTCTCGTGCAACACCATGATTTTTTTCGGCCCCAGCCCCGGCACGCCCAGCATTTCCACCAGCCCCGGCGCCACGCTCTTTTTCAGTTTGTCGTAGTACGGGAGCTCGCCGGTGTTGTAAAGGACGGTGATTTTCTCGACCAGCGATTCGCCAATGCCCGGCGCCTCGCCCAGCGTCCCGGCGGCGAGACGCTCGCCCAGGTCGTCCTCCAGCGCGCTCAGCGCCCGCGCGCCATTGTGGTATGCCCGCACCTTGAACGGGTTTTCCCCCGTCAGTTCCAACAGCGTCCCGATCTCCTCCAGCACCGCGGCGATTTCGGTTTTGTCCATGGGAAAAATTATAAATGAACGGAGTGCGGAAGATTTTTATCCCCGCATGGGCGCGTATAAAACCAAAATTCGATTCGTGAATATTCGTGGATAATCCTTTGCCCGGCCGCTACTTCCGCAGCACATCCGGCGCGCGCGGGTCGCTGCCGGCGGTCTTGTGGTAGGTGCCCGTCAGCTTGTCGCGCTCGTATTTGGTGAAGCCGGCCTTGGCCACGTTCTTTTCCGTCAGCAGCTTTTTGGCATGCCCCGGGGTGTATTTCGTGGTCACCGCCGGCGGCAGATAGACCCGCCGCAGCTTCCGCCCCGTCAGCGGATGAACCGCCAGCGGCTTCGCGCTCATCGGCTGCTCGATTTCCAGCAACTCCCCCTCCGAGCCATCCTCGCGGATTTCCTGATAAACATAAATCGGCATGGAAACACTGTAGCCGATTTTCATCTCGGTGCAAGACCCGGAGCGCTTTGCCTTGCTCCGTGTCGGTGGGCCGGCCATGCTGGATGGGTCCGTTCGACCGCCATGAGCCTGTGTGCCCGCAAACCGTTGATTTTTACCTTTGTGCTTGGCGCGTTTGCGCTGGGCGCGGGGATGGTTTACTTCTTTGGCGGCCGCGAATTGGTCTCCCGGCATGAGTCCTTCCTCCTCTATTTCAAGGACTCGGTGAACGGCCTAGTGCCCGGCTCACTCGTCAAGTTCAAGGGCGTGCCCATCGGCTACGTGGACTCCATCCGCCTCGATTACCGCCAGCCCGGCACGCACGACATCCCCGTCCTCATCCAGTTGAACGTGGACCGCCTGCACCGCCGCCTCGGCGTCATGGAAGACCTGGCCAACCCGGCAGTCTTTGCCGCCCAGTTGCGCCGTGGTCTGCGCGCGGAAATGGACGCCGACAGCTACGTCTCCGGCCAGATGTTCATCGAATTGGAATTTTACAACCCGCCGCCGCCCTATCCGCCGGTTTCCTCGCCGCCCGGCAAGCCGCCCATCGCGGTCATCCCCGTTCTCAACACCGGCGCCATCGCGGACTTGCAAAAAGTGCAGGACTTCGCGACCTGGCTGCCGACGTTCGATTTCCGCGCCGAGGTGGAAAAATTTGGCGGCAAGGTGGACAACCTCGCCACCGCCGTCTCCGTCATCCCCTACGCCGAATACAGCCGGCGCATTCAACGCACGCTCGGCCCGCTCGACCGCTTCAACTTCGACCGCTGGAACCGCGGATTCGACAATTTCTTTTCGCGCCTCACGCGCTACCAAGACGGCCTCGAATCCGCCAACGACCTCTTTTACGCCCAAAGCCGGGACTTTGTCACCATGAACCACCAGGCGCGGGACCAATTCCAGCAATTCGACAACTTGCTGGCTTCGCTGCGCGATTCCCTGCATTCCGACGACCCCGCGCTGGCCCATCTTGCGCACAACCTCGACCAACTTTCGCAAGACATGGCGCGCCTGACCGGCAAGCTCAACGCAATGGAGCAGCAGCCCCGCCTGCTCGACAAGCTCGCGCACTAGTCGGCGCCCACCCGGGAAGCGTCCAGCCCCATGCTGTATTTTGCGCGCCATGGCACCGGGCTTCCGCCGCTGGTTTTTGTGCATGGCTACACCTGCGACCATGCCGATTGGCGTTTTCAGCTCGCGGATTTGGCCAAAGACCACACGGTCGTGGCGTGCGATTTGCGCGGGCATGGGCAAACTCCCGGCCGGCCGGCGGACTGTTCGGTCGAAACTTACGGGGCCGATGTCGTGGAGCTGCTCGCCGCGCTGGAATTGAAGGAAGTCATCCTCGTTGGCCACAGCCTTGGCTGCCGGGTGGTGCTCGAGGCCGCCCAGCGGCAACTGGCCCGCCTTGCGGGCGTGGTGCTCATCGAGGGCTTTTGGCCGAACCTGGAGAGTCCCAAGCACCTTGAGCGAACCATGCACGACAAAATTTCTGCGATGGGCTTTGCTGGTTTCATCACCGAGCGCTTCACGGCGATGTTTCCTTTTCCGAATGTTTACGCCGAACCCATCCTCGCGCGGGCGCGGCGGATGCCGCCGGAAATCGGCGCAAACGTGCTTGCGCGCGCGTTTTGGTGGGATGGGCTAAAGCTGGACCCGGCGCTGGCCGGCCTCAAGCTTCCGGCGCTGGTTATCCAAAGCGCCTTTGGCGCATCGCGCCTCGTCCATGAAACCGAGTCGCTGGACCGGATGCGGCGGCTCAAGCCCGACGCGCAAATCGAGGTGGTTCCGGGAGTCGGCCATTTTACCCAACTCGAAGCGCCGGAAACGGTGGGCCAATTAATCCGCGCCTTCGTCGCCCGGCTAAGATAAACGGCGGCGTTAAGATTTTTCCGCGGCGAGTTCCTTGCCGAAGGCCGCGGAGAATTCACGCGGCAACGGGCTCTCCGCGGTAAAATTCAGCCCCCGCAGGCGAATGCGCGCGGCGTGCAAAAACAGCCGCTTGTGGCCGGTGCGCCGCCCAAATTCATGATTGAACGGAAAGTCCCCATACGTCGCGTCGCCCACAATCGGGCTCCGGTGCGCGCCGCATTGCACGCGCAACTGGTGGGTGCGCCCCGTCACCGGCTCGAGCCGCAGAAACGACAGCATCGCCCCGGCGTTCGGGTTGGAGCCGAGGCAGGTGTAGTTCGTTTTCGCCAATGCGCCCGGCGCGTTCGGCCCGCCGAGCATCATCCGGACTCCGCCGCCGCCGCGGCCCGCGGGCTGCCGCATCAACCGGTCCGCCCACACGCCGGAAGGCGGGCGCGGCCGGCCCAGCACCAGCGCATAATAAGTTTTGTCCACCTCGCCGTTGGCGAAAGCCTGGCGGCCCTGCGCCGCCGTTTCCTCGTCGAGCGCCGCCAGCACCAGTCCCGAGGTCGGCGAATCAATGCGGTTGAGCAAAAACAATTC